>CAJMOI010000215.1 GCA_905215105.1 uncultured bacterium | reverse complement strand
GGATTCGATAAACCGGTTGATCTGGCGGAATTTGTCCTGCATGGAGGCCACCACTTTGCCCTCCGCTGTAAACACGCCCATTTCCACCAGCGGCGGAATAGGATTACCTTCCCGGAGAATGTACTGTTTTTCCCGGTTGTGGCTCTGGCGAACCTTGACCGGCGCGGCCAGCTTTTTCCGGGTGAGAAAAGCCTCCCCTTTTTTGGTAATGGACACCATCCACTCCTGGGATTGGGTGAAAGCGTTGATCTGACGGTATTCCGATCTCACCCGCTTGTCCAGATAGCCGTGCAGCTCTTCCGGGGAAAAATTATCGTGAAACATCTGCTTCCCCACCTGCCTCTCGGCCTGATAGCCCTGTGCAAGCCGGTGGATGTCCACTTTCCGGCAGGGCTGGCTTTTCTGTTTGGGCTTGCTCAGAATCACCCGCACCGGCTCTGCCGCTGTCAGCGCTTCCAGAATTTCCTGTAACTGGCTCATGATTTCCTCCCTTGTTCGGTTGTGATTTCCTGTTATGATGTTCGTGAAAGGTAAAAATTGAAGTCTCTGCTGCTCCGCAGAACACTTTTTCCGCTCCTGCACGAAGCAGCGTTTCGGCACATTCCAGCATGGTTGCACCGGTGGTGACAATATCATCAATCAGCAGCACCCGTTTGCCGCAGATTTTCTTCTGGTCTGCCTGATAAACGCCCAGCACATTGACCCACCGCTCTTCTGCGGAAAGCTCATGCTGCACCCGGTTTTCCCGCACTTTCCGGAGCAAAGGCCGGCAGGGACAGCCGGTTTTTCTCCCGATTCGCCGGGCAATCAGCTCCGACTGGTCATAGCCCCGTTCCTTTTTCCGCTGGGGAGAAACGGGAACCCAGCAGATCACATCTGCATACTGCCACTCTTTCGGCAGAGCCAGTAACAGTTTGTCCGCCAGAATCCGAGCGTTATTCTTTTTGCCGCCGAATTTCAGCCCCAGCACCAGCTGTTTAGCTTCCCCTGCATACGAACAGGCCGCCACGCACAGCAGGGAGTGACTTTCATACCGGTTTCCCAGTTTTCGATAGACGGACTCCGGAGCCGGGTTCCGGGAGCACTCCGGGCAGAGACGCCGTCCGCCCTCCGTTAGCTTTCCGCAGAGGACACAGTATGCCGGGAAAACCAGAGACAGCAGCCTTTCCCGTTTGGAAACCCGCTCTTCCATGGCTGATCCCTCCTGTTAGTCTGCTTCCCTGTGCAGAAACTGTAAAAGCCCTGAATACCGCCGGGTTTTCCGGTCATTGGCCACCATGGCACGAACCGTCCGCTCTTCTCCCACCAGAATCAACAGGCTTTTTGCCCGGGTCACAGCCGTATAGAGCAGATTCCGGTATTCCAGCTGTTTCGGGCCGGGAAAAACCGGGATAATAACTGCCTGAAATTCATTGCCCTGACTTTTGTGAACCGTCGCCGCATAGGCCAGCTCCAGCTCCCCCGCGTGGTCGGTATCATACAGCACGATTTTATCATCAATGGAAACGGACAGGGCTCCGGCGGCTTTATCGATTTCCAGCAGGATGCCCATATCGCCGTTGAACACCCCTTCTCCGGTGGTTCCGTCGCTCCGTGTCCAGGGAAGGCTGTAGTTATTCTTGACCTGCATTACCTTATCCCCTTCCCGCAGGACAGAGCCATTGACGTTCAGCTCTTTTTTCCCCTTTTCCGGAGGATTAAGAGCAGCC
>CAJMOI010000214.1 GCA_905215105.1 uncultured bacterium | reverse complement strand
CTCCTCTCTCCCCACCCCTCACGGGGTTGGGGATCTGGGACAGCCGGCAATGGATTGGATTGATATTCTGGCCGAAAACGGCGTCACCATCTGGCAGATTCTGCCTCTGAACCCCACCGGCTACGGCAATTCCCCCTATCAGCCTTATTCCTCCCGGGCGGGGGATGAGCTGTACATCAGCCTGGAAACACTGGCAAAAGAGGGCCTGCTGACGGAAGAACTTCCCACCGAGGAAAACGAAAGCCCCCGGGTGAACTATGAGGCTGTGCGGGCGACAAAAGACGCATGGCTGAAAAAGGCTTATACCGCCTTTACCCCCGACGCGGAATTTGAAGCCTTTGCGAGACAGGAATGGGTGCGGGAATACTGTGTGTTCCGCGCCATGAAGAAGGCAAATTCCAGCCGCTGCTGGCTGGAATGGCCCAAGGAGCAGCGGGACTGGCCTGAAACCCGCGGAGAGCTTTCCCCGGAGCTGGAAGCAGAAGCCCGATATCAGGCTTTTTTGCAGTATGAGTTCTTAAAGCAGTGGAATGCGGTGCGGGAGTACGCCCACAGCAAAAACATTCAGATTATGGGGGATGTACCCTTCTATGTGGGCATTGACTCCGTGGACGTGTGGGCAGCACGGGACAATTTCCTGCTGGACAGTGAGGGCTATCCTACCTACATCGCCGGTGTGCCGCCGGACTATTTCAGCGCTACCGGCCAGCGCTGGGGCAACCCCATTTATGATTGGGAGAAGCTGGAAAAGGACGACTTTGCCTTCTGGGTCGAGCGCATTGGCTACAGCCAGAAGCTGTTTGACATCATCCGTATCGACCATTTCCGTGCTTTTGATACCTTCTGGAAGATTCCTTCTTCCTGTCCCACCGCTATTGAGGGCGACTGGATTGAAGCTCCCGGCTACGCGGTGCTGGATACCCTGTATGAGAAAATCCCCGGCTTGCAGCTGGTGGCGGAAGATCTGGGCGATCTGCGCCCGGAGGTTTTGACCCTGCGGGATCACTACCACCTGAAGGGCATGAAGGTACAGCAGTTCACCCTGAACACAAAATCTAAACGGGTTTATGACCGGGAACCCACCAGAGAGAACCTGATTCTCTATACCGGCACCCACGACAACGACACCCTGCGGGGCTGGTATGACGCTTTGAGCACCGCTGAAAAGCGCAAGCTGCGCCGCTGGCTTAAGCAGCAGGGCTGCACACGCGGCAACGCTGTGGAGCGCATGACTCAACTGGTACTGCAGTCCTGCGCCGAATATGCCATTCTCCCGGCACAGGATGTGATGGAGCTCACCAACGCCGCCCGGATGAATACACCCGGAACGGTCGGTTCCCCCAACTGGGAATGGCGCCTCACCGGTTTTGATTCGGTGGAAGCCTGTTTGCGCCGTCTGCGTCCCCTGATTCTGCGTCGGGCAGAAGAAGAATAAAGTACCACTGAGGGGCGCGCCGAAAGGAGCGTCCCTTTTTCCATGTCAAGAAAGGAGCGGTTTTTCATGCTGGATAAAACCCAAAAAGACTGGTGGAAATCCGCCGTCGCCTATCAGGTGTACCCCAAGAGCTTTCAGGATACCAACGGAGACGGCATCGGCGATTTGCCCGGCATCATCCGTCGGCTGGATTATTTGCAGGAGCTGGGAATTGATGTGATCTGGCTTTCCCCGGTATTCGCTTCTCCTCAAGTAGATAATGGCTATGATATTTCCGATTA
>CAJMOI010000213.1 GCA_905215105.1 uncultured bacterium | reverse complement strand
GAACCGCCGTCTGCCGCTGCACTTCGTATTGTATGGCCCGTTCCATAAAGGTGAAGGAGTTCATATTCTTGATTTCCGTCCGGGTGCCCAGCTCTTCACTGCCTTTTGGCCGCAGCGAGACATTTACATCACTGCGCAGGGAACCCTCCTGCATTTTGCAGTCGGAAATCCCCAGATACCGCATAGTCAGCTGAATCCGTTCCAGATACTCCCTTGCTTCTTCAATGGAGCGAAAGTCCGGTTTTGTCACAATCTCAATGAGGGGCACGCCGCACCGGTTGTAATCCACCAGCGTGCGCCCCTTTTCATGGACCAGCTTTCCCGCGTCCTCTTCCAGATGGATGCGCTCAATCCGAATGACCCGCCCGTTGGAAAGCACCACCTGTCCGTCGTGGCACAAAGGGACATCATACTGGGAAATCTGATACGCCTTGGGCAAATCGGGGTAGCAGTAATTTTTCCGATCCATGTGGGAAACGGGGGAGATGCTGCACCCCAGCGCCAGCCCGGCCAGCACGGTGTATTCCACAGCTTGCCGGTTCAGCTTGGGCAAGCTTCCCGGAAGCCCCAGACAGACCGGGCAGCAATGAGTGTTGGGCGCTCCGCCGAAAGCTGTGGAGCAGCCGCAAAATACCTTGGTTCGGGTGGAAAGCTCAATGTGGGTTTCCAGCCCACACACCAGTTCAAACTCCATCACAGCTCCTCCTTTCCGTCCAGCAATGCCCGGATGGTTTCCGGATAGGGGGGACGGGTGCCGGTGGTTTCCAGCTGATAAGCCAGATTCAGCAGTTCCCCGTCCATAAATGCGCCGCTCATCAGCTGTACGCCCACAGGATGCCCCTTTACCCATACCGCCGAGGGTACGCTGATGGCCGGAAGTCCCGACAGATTGGCGGCGGCAGTGCACAGGTCGGCCTGATAGGCATTCACAGGGGATTTGATGGTTTCTCCTGCCGGGAAATCCCCTTTCGGGCACACCGGAGACAGGAGAAAATCCACCTGTTCCAACGCGGTCTCCAGCTCTTCCCGGAGCTTCGCCTGTACCCGTTTGGCCCGCTGATAATACTGCTCGTGGTGTCCTGCCGACAGCACATAAGTCCCCATCAGAATCCGGCGGCGGACTTCCTCGCCGAAGCCTTCCTGCCGGTTCCGGCACACAAACTCGTGAAAGCTTTTGGCGGGCGCTTCGCTCCGATGTCCATACCGCAGCCCGTCATACCGGGCCAGATTGGAAGAGGCTTCCGCACAGGCAATGATGTAGTAGGCGGGGGCCGTGTACTGCAAAAATGGAATGGAAAGCTCCGTCACTTCCACCCCCAACGAGCGCAAGCGGCACGCGGTGTCCTCCACCGCTTTCAAAACAACCGGTTCCGCCCCTTCCAGCATTTCCGTCAGAATTGCCGCCCGTTTGCCCGCCACCGGTTTTCTCAGAGAATCTGCCGTTTTCGGAAGGCCCCGGCTGGTATCGTCTCGGGGGTCTTTGGCGGAGATGCTGTCCAGCAGCAGTGCCGCATCTTCGGCACAGAGCGCCATAGGGCCGATCTGATCCAGACCGGAAGCATAGGCGATCAGCCCCCACCGGGAAACCGCGCCGTAGGTGGGTTTCAATCCGGTAATTCCGCAGAAAGCCGCCGGCTGCCGGATGGAGCCGCCAGTGTCCGAACCCAATGCACAGACCGCCAGTCCGGCTGCCACAGCCGCACAGCCCCAGCCCCGAGGTCAGGAACATCATCCGGGGATTAT
>CAJMOI010000212.1 GCA_905215105.1 uncultured bacterium | reverse complement strand
TAAAATAATTTCCCACAGGAAGTTTTTTGAATGCTGCGGGCCTGTCCCCATTGGACAGGCCCGTTTTATTTGCCCAGGGACCATCTGAAATCAATAGAAATAGCGCTTTACTATCTGTGCACGATTCGCTATAATAGAAAGCAGCAGAAATCGTTTGCGCTTTTTCGATAAAATATAAGGTTAGGAGTCGTGATACTATGGAAAGATTAGTCGGTACCGTTTCCAGAGGAATCAGAGCCCCCATCATCCGTGAGGGCGACAATCTCAGCGAAATCGTGGTCAAGTCCGTTCTGGATGCTTCCAAGAGCGCAGGCTTTGAGATTCAGGATCGCGATGTCGTCGCTGTTACCGAGGCTGTTGTGGCCAGAGCACAGGGCAACTATGCTCATGTGGATGCCATTGCCGCCGATATCAAGGCAAAGTTTGGAGATGACACGGTGGGCGTGATTTTCCCCATCCTCAGCCGCAACCGTTTTGCCATCTGCCTGCGCGGCATTGCAAAGGGTGCAAAGAAAATCGTCCTGATGCTCAGCTATCCCTCCGATGAAGTGGGCAACCATCTGGTGGATCTGGATATGCTGGACGAGAAGGGCATCAATCCCTGGAGCGATGTGCTCACCGAGGAGAAATTCCGCGAGCTGTTCGGCTATCAGAAGCACACCTTTACCGGCGTGGATTACATCGAGTACTATAAGCAGCTGATTACCGACTGCGGCGCAGAGGTAGAGGTCATTCTGGCCAACAACTGCAAGACCATTCTGGACTATACCAAGAGCGTGCTGTGCTGCGACATCCACACCCGCGCCCGCACCAAGCGCCTGCTGAAGGCTGCCGGTGCTGAGAAGGTGTACGGTCTGGATGAGATCATGAACGCCTCCATCGACGGAAGTGGTTTCAACGCTGATTACGGCCTGCTGGGCTCCAATAAGGCCACCGAAGACACCGTGAAGCTGTTCCCCCGTGACTGTCAGGCTTTCGTGGACGACGTCCATGCACAGCTGCTGGAAAAGACCGGCAAAAACGTGGAAGTCATGGTCTATGGCGACGGCGCTTTCAAGGACCCGGTGGGCAAGATCTGGGAGCTGGCTGACCCGGTTGTTTCTCCCGCTTTCACCTCCGGTCTGGTGGGAACCCCCAACGAAGTGAAGCTCAAGTATCTGGCTGACAACAACTTTGCAGACCTGAAGGGCGACGAGCTGAAGGCCGCCATTTCCGAGTACATCAAGCACAAGGACGACGACCTGAAGGGTAGCATGGTTTCTCAGGGCACCACCCCCAGACGCCTCACCGACCTGATCGGTTCTCTGGCTGACCTGACCTCCGGCAGCGGCGATAAGGGTACCCCCATCATCTACATCCAGGGCTACTTCGACAACTATACGAAATAATCCTGCTGGATTTCGGAAAACTGGCGGCGTTTTCAATTGCGCCGCCAGCTTTTTTATGTCAGAAGTGTGTAGAAAACCAAAATAATTTTCCGCATCAGGGGAAAAAACCAAGTTCTGCTTTACTTTATGCGGCTTGTATTGTAAAATGAAAGAAAATGAGTCTGGAGGTTTTATCTGTGGAACCGAAATACAAAAGAATTCTGTTGAAACTCAGCGGCGAGTCTCTGGCAGGCAGCCAGAAACACGGCATTGATTTTGATACTGTCCTCAAAATCTGCAAACCCATCAAGGAAATTGCAGATATGGGCGTGGAAATCGGCATTGTTGTCGGCGGCGGAAACTTCTGGCGCGGACGCAGCAGCGGCGATATGGACCGTACCCGTGCAGACCATATGGGAATGCTGGCAACAGTCATCAATGCGCTGGGTGTGGCCGATGGTCTGGAGCAGCTG
>CAJMOI010000211.1 GCA_905215105.1 uncultured bacterium | reverse complement strand
AGGGAACAGAGCAGCAGGATTCCCATCAGAGAACCGGCTGCGGCCAGAGGCTGGGACAGCCCTTCAGTAAAAAACCGGTACAGTCCCTGAAAAAAGCCCTCCGGTTCGATGGCGGCCAGCGACTCCCAGCCTGCACCCTCCACTCCCAGCTCCGACAAAAACGCCTGGGTTTCCGGGGGAAGGGTATCCATCAGCCCCTGTGCGCCGCTTTCTTCCAACTGCTCCTGATACAGTTCCTCGTCAAAGGTTTCCGAGGCCTGTACGCTGCCAAAGGAAAGCAGCAGCACCGCCCCCACCGCCGCCAGCACCCGTCTCCAGTATCCCATTTTCATTCCTCCGCTTTATCCGCCGATGAGGGACAGCGCCGTTTCCGCCAGTTGACGGAACAATGGCAGCGCTGCCGCTGTCATGGCCAGTCTTGCCGCCGTTTCCACCCGGGATGCCAACGCGCTTTCTCCGGCATCCCGGCAGGCATCCGCGCCGAACTGTGCCAAAAAGCACAGTCCTGCCACTTTCAGTAAAATAGCTCCGTATTCCGCCGCCACCCCGGCCTGATCCATCAGGCGGTTGATTTCGTCCAATACCGGGATCAGTGACGAGAACAGCTGCGCCGCAATGAGAAGGCCCGTTCCCACGCTGACCAGCAGGGCGTATTCCCCGTGATACCGTTTTAACAGGGCACACAGCGCCGCTGCTGCCAGCGCCAGTCCCACAATTGCCGCCACGTCCATGGCTACAGCCCGAAAATGGATTTGATGGTCTGAAACAGCGTGTCAATCTGCTGTATAATCATCATCAAAACCACAATTAACCCTGCCAGCGTTGTCATCATGGCCTGTTCTTCCCGGCCGGAACGGATGAGCAGCTGATTGAGCACCGCCACAATAATGCCAATGGCTGCTATTTTAAAAATCAGATCAATATCCATCGTTTCAAGACCACCTTTTTTCTCCGGAACATCGCCGATTCCTGCCTGTTTACCACAAAGTCAGCGCCAGCGCTGCGCCTCCGAGAAATCCCAGCTGGCGATACAGCTTCCCCTTTTTTTCACACCCGGTTCTGGCTTCCGTCAACCGGTTTTCCGTCAGCTCCTGATACAGCCGCAGGTGGGAAAGCTGGCCATCCAGCCCGGTTGCACCCAGTCCCAAGCCGAACCCCTGTACCAGCGCCCGATCCGGCCCGGCCTGTCGGGAAACCTCCCGCCACGCCCGGGGAAAGGGCATTCCCTGCTCCAATAAACGGGCGCAGTCCTCCAGCAAAATCATTTCCCGGCGAAAAGAGCACACCAGCTCGCCCACCGGCATTCTTCCATAGACAATGGCGGATTCCGCAGCGGTGAGAAACCGCCGGAAATCTTCCAGAAACACCACCCGCTCCCGGAGCTTACGGGCCTGTATCAGCCCGATTCCACCGCAGGCTGCTACCAGCAGCAAAAATCCCATCAGCTTCATGCAGTAAATCACCTGCTTTCATCACTTCCGCAATTTTCCCCGGGCTTTCCCGGCCGGAAAGGAGCACCACCCGGGAAAAAGCTCCGGTTTCCAGCATCCTCCTGCAAAGGGGGCGGGAAAGGAGCTCCCGGCGGGAACCGGCGTGGATACTGGCAATCATTCCCGCCCCGGCAAACATTCCCGCCTCTACCGCTTGTGCATCCCCTTCGCTGCCCAGCTCATCACAAAGGACATATTCCGGAGAAAGAACCCGCACCGCCTGCAAAATCCCCTCTGCCCGGGGATATCCGCTGAGCAGGTCACAGCTGATTCCCAGATCATTCTGCGGCTGTCCCTGCACGGAGCTCCCCAGTTCCCCCCGTTCATCCACTACCGCTACCCGGTAATACCGCCCCAGCTTCCCCCCGGCAAGCTGGCGGGCAATATCCCGCAGCACCG
>CAJMOI010000210.1 GCA_905215105.1 uncultured bacterium | reverse complement strand
ATAAAAAAAGAAATAGAGTATAATACAACAGAATAAAAGTGTTTTGACCTTCGTTGCCGGACTTCGTTGCCGGTTCGTTGCACTTGCCCTCTGCCGGTGGGAGGTGAATCAGGCTCCCTCTCTGAGAGAGGTGGCACGCGTTAGCGTGACGGAGGGAGTTCCGTAGGGGCGCACCTGTGTGTACGCCCGATATGGGAACCCGGCAGAGGTCTTTGCAGGCGCACATTTTTCAGGAATGCTTGATTTTCACGGGTTGGGGGATTATAATGCAGAAAAAACCGTGAAAGGATGGGCAGGATGATTTATGTGACCGGTGACACCCACAGCGATTATACCCGGTTTTCCACGGAGAACTTCCCGGAGCAGCGGGGCATGACCAAAGAGGATTTCGTCATTGTCTGCGGCGATTTCGGCTATTGGCGGGACGACCGGGAACAGGCCTACTGGATGGACTGGCTGGAAAGCAAGCCCTTTACCACCCTGTTTGTGGACGGGAACCACGAAAATTTCGACCTGCTGTACCGGCTGCCCCGGGAAACCCGGTACGGCGGGGAAGTCCACGTTGTCCGCCCCTCGGTGCTCCATCTGATGCGGGGGCAGCGGTTTACCATCGGCGGCTGTTCTGTTTTTGCCATGGGCGGCGCTGCTTCCCATGATATCCGGGACGGGATTCTGGAAAAGGACGACCCTCAGCTGATGGAGAAGCGAATCCGCCTCAACCGGCAGGGAAAGCGGCTGTACCGGATCAATCACGTTTCCTGGTGGCAGGAAGAGCTGCCCAGTGATGAGGAATACCGGACGGCAGAGGAAACACTGGACAAATGGGGCTGGGCAGCGGATTTTATCATTTCCCACTGTGCTTCCGGGAAATGTGCCCGCCAGCTTCTGGGCATGGAGTACCGTCCCGACCGGCTGACGGAGTTTTTCGACCGGCTGGAGGAAAAGGGCCGGTTTTCCTGCTGGCTGTTCGGCCACTACCACGACAACCGGAAGCTGGACAACCGCCACATCTGCCTGTATGAACAGATCGTAAAACTCCGGGATTAGGGGCGCCCTAAACCGAGAACTTCAAAAAAGAAAGGAAATCCCCATGATTTTATACTTCAGCGGAACGGGAAACAGCCGATATGCCGCCCGCCGGTTGGCGGAGCAGCTGAAAGACGAGGCGGTTTCCATCAACACCTATTTGAAAGAAGAAAAACAGGGCGTGTTTGAAAGCAGCCGCCCCTATGTCTTTGTCATGCCCACCTATGCCTGGCAGATGCCCCGGGTGGTGGTGTCTTTTCTGAAAAACGCCCGGCTTTCGGGCAGCCGGAAGGCTTATTTTGTCCTGACCTGCGGCGGCAGCGTGGGCAACGCAGTGGAAACTGCCCGGCGGCTCTGTGAGGAAAAAGGGCTGGTGTTTCAGGGGCTGGAACCGGGGGTGATGCCGGACAATTATCTGGTGATGTTTCCGGTGCCCGGACAGGAAGAGTGCCGGCGCATGGTGGAAAAAGCCGTGCCGGTGCTGGATGGTCTGGCAGCGCTGATTGGGGAGGACAAGCCCTTTTCCCAGCGGAAAGCCGGTCTGGTGGGGCGGCTGGAAAGCGGCCCTGTCAACGCGCTGTTCTACCGGTACCAGATTTCCCCGAAAAAGTTCCGGGTCAAGGAGTCCTGTGTGGGCTGCGGCAAATGCGCTCAGCTGTGCCCCCTGAACAATGTCCATCTGGAAAACAGCCGCCCCCAATGGGGAGACCACTGCACTCACTGTATGGCCTGCATCAGCGTTTGCCCGGTACAGGCCATTGAATACGGAAAGGGCACGGAGGGCAAAAACCGCTATTATCTGGACTGATTGTCCAGGGCGTTTCTGAAAACGAAGAAATGGACGGATTTTCCGCAAGCAGCAGACAGATACAAGGCAAAAAACGCAG
>CAJMOI010000209.1 GCA_905215105.1 uncultured bacterium | reverse complement strand
TTCGCCTCCCTAAAAATCTGAAATTTCTACTTGACTTTTATTAGCAGGTCTTTCAAAGAGATTGCTTACATGGTTTCACTGCGGATTTGGTCGAGAGAAGCGGCAAACACTGCCGCCTCCTGTATCAATGTATCAACCGGTATTTCGCTGCTGTCTGTCTCCAGAGAAGAAAGCAGTTTTTCCGAGGCCTGTATCAGACTTTGCAGACAGGCGGTTTTATCAGCAGCCGACATTCTGGGATACTCCCCATGAAAATAATCCATAAACTCCTCGACAGAAGAGCTGATTTCCCTGCTGTTTCGATTATGCAGGCCATCGCTGTCATTCAAGGTTAAGGAAAGCGTTGAAAAAGCATCTACAATTTCACCCGAATCATTTGGATTGTGAGCAGGAAGGTTTTCCAAACAGCGCTTACTATAACTCACAATCCGCTCAAGACAGGCATTCACCTGTGATACCGTATAGGAATATTTTTCCTCTTTTTCCTGATGGTTCTTAAAAATACCGATTCCGCAAAACAGGACGAGAACAACACTGAAAAAAAGCGCCAACAGTTTCACTTTCTTTTTCATGGCAGCCTCCTTAAAAACAGAAACCCGCTTCCCAAACAGAATCCACTATTCCGTTTTTGCCATTTCCAATAATCTCTGAATCCGGTGGTTGGCTCCGGAGCGGCTGATGGACAGGGCCTCTCCCAGTTCCCGCAGGCTCATTTCCGGGTTTTCCAGCCGCAAATAGGCCATTTCCCGCAGATCATCCGGCAGATTGTCCAGCCCCACTGTCTCCTGCAAACGATGGATGGCCACCACCTGTCTGGCCGAAGCGGAGGCGGTCTTGTCGATATTGGCCGTCTCAAAATTGGTGGTGCGGTTCACATAATTGCGGACTTCCTTCACCATTTTGGCCTGCATCAGCGTCATGGAAGCACCGGATGCACCCATATAGGTGAGCAAATCGGCAATATGCTCGCTGCCCTTGATATATACCACACAACTGCCCTTCCGGCGGGTCAGGGAAGGCTGCAAGTGCAGTCCCTCCACTTCTTCCAACAGGGTAATGAAGTCCTGTGCCAGCCGCCGGTGATTCACCACAAATTCCAAATGATAATCTTTTCTCGGGTCCGTCACTGTTCCACAAGAAAGAAACGCTCCCCGGATAAAGGCGCGCATACAGCAGTCGTTTTCCAAATTGGCCCGGTTGAGCCGAAGATTCACTTCATGGCCCGTATGGCCAAAGGCTTCCAGCAGCCTCTGGCGCTGGTCGTCTCCCGGAATGGTCAGGGTATACACACCGGACTCCTTCCGGTGCATGGAAACGCTCATTTCCACCATCCCCCCGGCCTCTTCGGCGGCGGATTCCGCCATCAGCCGGGCAACGGAACCGTTTTCCGTCACCACTGCATTTTCCTGTAGGGAAAACCCCCGGGTAAACAGCCAGAGCCCATAGGCCTGCGCTTTTTGACAGCAGGCATTTTCCGGAATTTCCCGGCAGATTTCCTTTTTGGTGTCAGAAGCAAACGACATGGGTACACCTCACTGTTTCCGGATATCCCGGTGATTGACACCGGCGCGCTTTCCCTGATTGACCAGATAATCGCACAGATACTGGGCCAGCGCCACCGAACGGTGATGGCCGCCGGTACAGCCCACAGCAATCACCAGTTGGCTCTTGCCCTCTGCGCAGTACAGGGGATACATATAATCGATCAGGTCAATCCACCGGCGGATAAACCCCTGAGTCTGCTCCCACTTCATCACATAGTCCCGCACCGGCGCTTCCAGTCCGGTGTGGTGGCGCAATTCTTCAATATAATAGGGATTGGGCAGACAGCGCACGTCAAACACCAGGTCTGCCTCGGAGGGAATGCCGTATTTAAACCCGAAGCTGACACACTGCACCATCAGTGCGTCACTGGAATTTTCCAAAAACAGGTTGGAAATCCGGCTTTTCAGCTGGGCGGTGGTCAAAAAGGAGGTATCGATAATATAGTCGGCCCG
>CAJMOI010000208.1 GCA_905215105.1 uncultured bacterium | reverse complement strand
CTGGGAGATGGTTTTATGTATCAGGGTTGTAAA
Organism: uncultured bacterium; assembly: GCA_905215105.1. GTDB lineage: Bacteria > Bacillota > Clostridia > Oscillospirales > Acutalibacteraceae > Heritagella_A. Next base: position 1,991 of record CAJMOI010000208.1, on the reverse strand, counting down.
AAGTACATTCCGTTTCAGCCGGTACAGCTGAAGGACCGCCAATGGCCTGACAAGGTCATCACCAAGGCCCCCATCTGGTGCAGCGTGGATCTGCGGGACGGGAACCAGGCATTGGTTACCCCGATGAATCTGGAAGAAAAGCTGCTGTTTTTCAAAACGCTGGTGGATATCGGCTTTAAGGAGATTGAAGTGGGCTTCCCCTCCGCTTCTGAAACCGAGTATGAAATCCTCCGCACCCTCATCGAGCGCAATCTGATTCCCGATGATGTGACCATTCAGGTGCTGGTACAGGCTCGTCCTCACCTGATTCAGAAAACCTTTGAAGCCATCCGCGGCGCAAAGAACGTGATCGTTCACTTCTATAACTCCACTTCTACCCTTCAGCGGAAAGTGGTTTTTCACACCGATATGCAGGGTGTCATCGATATCGCCGTCGAGGGTGCACGGCTCATCCGCAAGCTGACGGAAGAGGAAGTGGCCCGCAGCGGCATCAATATCCGCTATGAGTATTCCCCCGAGAGCTTTTCCGGCACCGAAATGGACAACGCCGTGGAAATCTGTGACCGGGTGTTGGAAGAGCTGGGCGCAACGCCGGAAAATAAGGTCATCATCAACCTGCCCAACACGGTGGAGGGCAGCACCCCCAACTGCCACGCCGACCAGATTGAATATTTCTGCCGTCACCTGAAGGGCCGCGACAGTGCCATTATCAGTCTGCACGCTCACAACGACCGTGGCTGCGGCGTAGCAGCAACGGAACTTGGTCTGATGGCTGGCGCTGACCGTGTGGAGGGTACCCTGTTCGGAAACGGCGAGCGTACCGGCAACGCGGATATCATGGTAATCGCCATGAATATGTACTCTCAGGGCGTAGACCCGGAGCTGGATTTCTCCAACATCAACCACATCAAGGAAGTCTATGAGTCCTGCACCAAAATGAAGGTTCACGAGCGGCATCCCTATGCCGGCGAACTGGTATTTACCGCTTTCTCCGGTTCCCATCAGGACGCTATCAACAAAGGTGTGGAATATATGGCCAAGAGCGGAACCCAGTATTGGGAGGTTCCCTATCTGCCCATCGACCCGGCAGATGTGGGCCGTCAGTATGAGCCCATTATCCGCATTAACAGCCAGAGCGGCAAGGGTGGCGCGGCTTTCATCATGGCCCAGAGCTTCGGCTATCATCTTCCCAAAGCCATGCACCCGGAATTCGGCGCAATCGTAAAGGCTGCCTGTGACGCCGAGGGTAGGGAGCTCCAGCCTCAGGAAATCTTCGACCTGTTCCACAAGGAGTATTTTGAGATTAAATATCCCTATCACCTCAAGCGGTATAAACTCTTTGAAGAGAATGACGGACAGGATGGCGAAACCCAGGTGCATTTTGAAGGCCTGCTCCGCTTCCAGAATGTTGACCACGAAATCAGCGGTGTGGGCAACGGCCCCATTGATGCTTTCTTCGGCGCGCTGCGCTCTGTGGGCATCAATGACTATCAGTTTGTCTCCTACAGTGAGCACGCGGTTTCCTCCGGCGCTGACTCCAAGGCGCTGTCCTATATCCAGATTCGCACCCCGGAAAACAAAATGGTGTTCGGCGTGGGTCTGGACGGCAACATCAGCCTGGCATCCATCAAGGGCATTATCTGTGCCATTAACCGCGCTTCCCGTACCTAATCTATCAGTTTCAGAAAGGAAATACAGCCATGAATACCTATCAGATCGCAGTTTTAAAGGGCGACGGAATCGGCCCTGAAATCGTAGAACAGGCACAGAAAGTGCTGGACAAAGCCGGTGAAAAGTTCGGTTTCGCCGTGAACTATCAGGAAGCTCTGCTGGGCGGCGCCGCTATCGACGCCACTGGTGTGCCCCTGCCGGAAGAGACAGTCACCATCTGCAAAAACGCAGACGCTACCCTGCTGGGTGCTGTCGGCGGCCCCAAGTGGGACACCCAGCCCGGCAGCAACCGCCCCGAAAAGGGCCTGCTGGGCATCCGC
>CAJMOI010000207.1 GCA_905215105.1 uncultured bacterium | reverse complement strand
TCACCCCACTTGTTATCCAGTATACCATACTGTCTAACAAATGGGGTGCAGTTCAAAAGGAAACGGGCGGGATTTTGTGGTTTTATAAAGATGGGTGAAAGCAAATGAATTACGGTTTCCAGTGGTTTTCGATTTCCTCGCGGATAATGGCTACATACCGCTGGGCCTTGGCGATGTCGTTGTTAATGGTGTACACGTCCCGCTGGGTAATTTCCAGATGGCATCCGGCAGCGGTGGTCAGAGTATGGCGAATATGCTGGCGGAAACCTTCTTCATCCAGCGTATCGCCGACTCCCAGGAAGTTGGGGCTGGGCTTGCGGTGGAAAATGGTCTTGGTGCCCCGCAGCTGCTCGGCCATAAAGGCTTCGTCACACCAGGGGGAACAGCTCACCTTCCGCAGATTGCCCAGCTGCTTCACATAGTCCCAAACCGGGTTTACCGGCTCACAGCAGCCATAGGACAGCAATCCATAGGTGCTGGCCACTTTGCGGTAATAGGGGAAGATAAACTCGCCGTACATATCGGGGGAAATGCTGACGGTTTCCTGAGAATCCATAAAACCCCACACGTCGCCGTTGCCCTTGGCCTCATCAGCGGGCAGCTCGTCGGTAAAGCTCAGGGTTCCCTGACCCACCATTTCAAAACCGGTGGTGGTGTGCAGAATCCCCTCATCCTTCATAAACTTGAAATAATCCAGATAGTCGTCCGTCAGTTTGTCCATCATCTGGTGGAACAGCTCCGGATAGTCGTACATGGCAAAGCACATATTTTCCATGCCCATCAGATGGACCACATCCTGTGTGGGAACGGAATACAGGCAGCCCATGGTAAATTTCGGCGGCAGAATATCGCCGAAGGCTTCCTGTGCGGCGTCAAAATACGCCTGTGTAGCGGCGCGGTCCACGCCGAAGCGGGAGGGCTGCACCTGTTCCCAGTCCTCTTCCAAATCGGTAATCACATAGTTGAACTGGTGGCCCAGAGAATGGCTGTCACCGCCGGCAAAGGTACGGGTAATTTCGTGGCCCAGGGGGTGGAACCAGGTACGCCACACCACCGGGAAATAATCCGGCACGACCCAGTCGTCGTCCAGCAGCGTCAGGTTGAGGAAATTCCGATACAGTGCCGTTTCCAGCTGACGGGCCGTCTCGCCCTCACAGCGCAGCAGCGGCGGAATGATTTCCTGCTCAAAGGTATCCATCTCAATATGGACAATAGGCCGTTCGCCCTGACAGGCGTTGTGGCGCTTCCAGAGCGCCATGCGCTCCTGGTTTTTGGGGCTGTGGTGAGCTTCCAACTGTCTTTGTGCCAGTGCTCTGAGGATTTCCCGATCTGCTGCTGTTATCATGAATTTCTGCCTCCCGAACCGAATTTTTTCTGCTCTTATCATACCGCAATGGGCCAAAAAGACTTGTACTTTTTTATCATTTCTGGTACTTTAGCTGTATTTTTCTCTTTTTCGGTTTTGAACGGTGAAAAAAGCCGCCCGGCTTCTGGTAATCAGAAACCGGGCGGTTTTCATGGAAATAAGATCCTGTCTGGAAAGACAGAAACAGGGGAATCAGAAATTAGTTGTGCACGCGGCGCTTTTTCATCAGCACGATGCACAGAGCCAGCAGAACGGCTGCACAAACAGCAACGATCACAATGGTGGTAACCGGTGTCTGGTCGCCAGTTGTGGGAGCATTGTTCTGGCTGTTGTTCTGACCAGCGTTGGAGGAAGTGTCACCCTTGCCATCATCAGGCTTGGAGGTGTCGTCCTTGTTGCCGTCGTCGGGCTTGGAGGTATCATCCTTGCCGTCATCCGGATCGGTAGCGTCATCCTTCACGCTCAGGTTCTCGATAGCTGCATTCAGTTCGGAAACAGCCTTGTCAACCACTGCCTGGTCGTCTTCGCTCAGGCTCTCATCAGCCAGAACTGCGTTGGCGGCCTTGAAAGCAGCGCGGAACACTGCAACGCTTTCCTCGGTGTACTTGCTCAGGTCGATGGATTCGGCCTTGTTGATCAGGTCTTCCAGGTTGGACTTGTCAGCCTTGAAGCGCTGGGCC
>CAJMOI010000206.1 GCA_905215105.1 uncultured bacterium | reverse complement strand
ATTGCCTGTCCCGATGTGCACCGCAACAGGGCACATCGGGACAGGCAATGCTGTTTGACCGGAACGGTTCCGTCAGTGGAAGCGCCATTTCCCACACGAACGGTTCCGGAACCTTTACCATTCAGCAGCCCGGTATGTATCTGGCATCTTTCAATGGCGCCATGGCGCCCGCTTCGGGAACCACATTCCCGGCCAATCTGGGGGTTTCCCTGTATCAGGATGGTGCGGCTGTTCCGGGCGCTGCTTCTCAGCACACGTTCGAAAGTGAAAACGGAACCGCTACGGTGTCGTTTACAACGCCGGTAACGGTATCATCTGTTCCAAGTACGCTGGAAGTGATCGGGTCATCTCCCAGTTCCCATGTATACAGCACTATCGGGCTGACAGTGAACCGGCTGGGCGATCTTTCTTCGGACAGCGAATAAGCATGGTTTAAAAAGCATCGTTCGAATCAATGTACGGGAGGGTCATCTGCTGCGGCCCTCCCTCTGTTTTTCAGAAAGAAAAGGGGGGCCGGTTTTGATCACCATCAGTCTCTGTATGATAGTTCGGGATGAGGAGGAGGTTCTGGGCAGATGCCTGGATTCCGTCGGGAAGATTGCCGACGAAATCATCATCGTGGATACAGGCAGCACAGACCGGACCGTGGAAATTGCCCGCCGGTATACGGAAAAGGTGTATTTTTTTCCCTGGCAGGATGATTTTTCTGCGGCACGGAATTTCTCCTTTGAAAAAGCCGGAGGAGACTATTGCATGTGGCTGGATGCGGATGATATGATAGAAGACAAAGACCGGGAAAAATTTCTTGGGCTGAAAGAAACCCTTTCTCCGGATACGGATATAGTGATGATGCCCTATTATACCGCTTTTGACCAGCGGGGAGAGCCGGTGTTTGTGTTTTACCGGGAGCGGCTGCTGCGCCGGAAAGCGGGATTCCGCTGGCAGGGATTTTTACATGAAGCCATTACCCCCTCGGGAAAAATCGGATACAGTGATGCGGCTGTCTCTCATCGAAAACTCCATGTCAAAGACCCGGAACGCAATCTGCGGATCTACGAAGCTCATTTGGCCAAAGGAACCCCTTTTTCTCCCAGAGACCGGTTTTATTATGGAAGGGAGCTGGCGGACCGGGGACAGTATGAAAAGGCGGAAAGGGTTTTGCAGGACTTTCTGGATTCCGACCGGGGCTGGGTGGAAAACTGCCGGGAGGCCTGCCGGTATCTGTATCAGTGCAGGAAAGAATTGGGGAAAAAACAGGAAGCTTTCCGTGGACTGTTGGCAGGCCTTTCTCTGGGGGCGCCGGACGGGGAGCTGTGCTGTCTGCTGGGCGACTGGTTTCTGGAAGAAAAGGACTGGGAAACCGCCGCTTTCTGGTATGAAACGGCCCTGACCCGAAAGCCGGATGCGTCCTCCGGCGGATTTGTCCGGACAGAGTACAGCGGCTACATTCCGGCGCTGCAATTAGGGCTTTGCCGGTATTATCAGGGAAAAATCGAAGAGGCTTGCCGGTGCAATGAACTGGCAGAGACCTTTCGTCCCGGAGACCCCATTTGCCGGAAAAATCGGGCGTTTTACCGGAGTCTTGGCCTTCCGGTTTCGGAAAACCGGGAAACAGATTTGTAGCCGGGAGTAACAGAATTGTAAATTGCCGTTGGGAAGAAAAAGGGCTATAATGAGACACGCCGCAGTTTTTTCTTCCGATTGCGGACGTTTTTGGTGAAAGGAAGAGAACATCATGAAAAATCGTGTTTGTGCTGTGATTGTGGCGGCAGGCAGTTCTTCCCGCATGGGCGGAACCGGCTCCAAAGTGCTGATGGAACTCTGTGGAGAACCGGTGCTGGTACACACGCTGCGGGCCTTTTCCCGCTCCCATCGGGTGGATAAGGCCGTGGTGGTATGCAGGGAAGAGGATCGGGAAGCTATGGCCTCCATTGGGGCCCGGTTTCCCATTGTCAAAGAAGCAGTCAACGGAGGCAGCACCCGTCAGGCCAGCGTTGCGGCAGGGGTGGCCGCTGCCGGAGACTATGACATCATCGCCATTCATGACGGAGCCCGGCCGCTGGTTACGCCGGAAGAAATCGACAGCGTGATTGCCGACTGTGAGCAGTGGGGG
>CAJMOI010000205.1 GCA_905215105.1 uncultured bacterium | reverse complement strand
GGTGATCTGTGCCAGGAAACGCCTGCTGGCTCCCACAACCGCCACCGTGATAACCGAAAACTTCTGTACGGCGGGGTGCGGCAGAGAGGCGATCCGTTTGACCGTATCGGCAGTATAGGCTTTCTCATAAAGGGCCAGAAGGTCATCCATAGAATGGATCGCATGGCCCCGCTGGGTGAGCCTTGCCGCAAACACCATGTTTTTTTCGGCTTCCTGTACCGCGGTGCAGTTCAAAATTTTAGTTTCAATCTGATTGATGTTCCAATTCCTCCTTTATCACAGCTTTCAGTAAAAACAGATAGTTGAGGCTGTCGGTGATCTTTTCCTCCCAGACAGCCAGCTCAAAAGTTTTCCGGTCCGTAAAGCACATATCATAAATGGAGATGATGTGCTTTGCCATCATACCGGCGAGTGCCCGCTGGGGGGTGCTGTCCTGGATCGCAGCCGCCGCTTTGAAGGCGCTGAGCCGGTCCGGGTTGTCGCCGGTATATTCTTTGGCTTTCTGAATCAGAAGTCCTTCACACTGCCGTACCTGTTCCCGGAAAACAGCCTGAAATTCTTTTTGTGTCATAACTCACCCCACTTTACGCCGTAGGAAGATAAATCCAATCGTGCATCAGGCACACGCTGGGTTCGTCCTCCCGTGGGATCAGCCGGAAGGCGCACTCGGAATACACCGTTCGCTTATCCTCAAATTCCATGTTGTAGGCTTTATAGAACCGGTATTCCAGGTTGGAGATCACGCACCGGAGCATTTGAAGGGCCTCCCGCTGGGAAGTGACAATGCAATCCCGGTCAATGCTGCGTTTCAGGGCCAGCAGGGATTTATAAAGCTGCACTTCCGTCCGGTAAGGGCGAGCATACCGTTGATCCAGCCAGCCGCAGAAGGCCACCGGCCCGCTCTCGACCACATGCGCCTCCGGGTGGTGGAAGCCGTAGCTGTCCAGGTTGGCGGTATTCAGAAGGTAGAGCATTTCTTTCAGCTCCGCGCTGGGCATATCGTAAAACCGCAGCATGGAGCGGTAGAGATGGACATATCCGGGAATGGGAACAATGTTATTTACCATTGCAAATCCTCCATATATAGAGATGGGCGCGGGAGCAACCGTCGTCCCGCGCCATCTTCTTAAAATCTGTTATTCAGTTACAGCTACCAGCCTGCCCATGACGATAAAGCGGTCAGCGCCGCCATTGGTACAGGTGGAAAGGGTCAGCACCTTGTCGCTGGAAGTGACGGAAACGCCCGTTTCGATCACAGAACGCTCCTGCATCGCGGAAAGCCAGGTCGTATATGCGCCGCTGTCTTTCCATTCCAGCGCCCAGGGAGAAGTTTCGCTGCCGGATTCCTCCGGGCTTGCCACAAATGCGGAAAACACCTCAACCACATAGCCGCCCTCCGGCGTTACCAGGTACATTTCCGGGTGTTCATCATAGTAAGCCTGCGCTTTGTATTCCACCAGCGTGGAGAACATGGAGCCGTCCCGCATGTTGTGCCCATAGATGATCGTGTTGTTGTCGGAAAAATCCTCCGCGTTTTCATAGTCGATGAACAGGCAGCCCACCTTGTTTGCCGTACCGTCATACAAGTGTTTCAGGTAGTAGCTGTTATCCTCGCCCTGGGCCACCGGGTACTGAATGACCGTGCCGGGAAGCTCCAGCCATGCCTTGACATCCGGCCCCTGGGCCAGCAGACTTTCAAAGTCTACCGTGGGCAGAGAAATGGAGGAAGCGCCGGTTTCCTCCGGCGCCTCCGCGTTCCCATTTTCCCCGTCCGTTTCAGCCGGGGTGACATATTCCGAAAGCCCGGCATAAGTATCGGCGCTTTCCTTGTACTGGCCGATCTCCCGCGCCAGCATAAAGCCGCTGCCTACCGCCATAGCAATGCAGATCAGAAGCACGCCGGTTGCCGCTTTGCGGCGTCCGGGGCTGGCTTTCTGTCCCTTTTTCTTGTAAACGCACAGGAAAAGGGCAACACCGCTGCCGATCACCGCCGCGCCCAGCACGCCAATCCAGATATACAGGTTATAATCATCGCCTGTCTGCGGGACCGGCTTAGAAGGATTGGAAGGCGTTGTCGGGTTATTCGGGGTATCTGGCGTATCAGGCGTTTCCGGGGTTTCTTCCTCCGGCTTTTCATTGAAGAAGC
>CAJMOI010000204.1 GCA_905215105.1 uncultured bacterium | reverse complement strand
ATTTTACGATGCGCTGGCTGCCCGCCGGCGCGCCGGCCTTTGTGTTGATCCGGGCGGACAAGCTCGCCCCACTGCTCGACTGTGTGCCGGAAACAGGGCCTAGCACCGCTGCCTTCCTCGCGGCGGCGGCGGAATACGCAGGAGTATCCGTCAAATGGGTCCCTTGCACCTCCGGCGAAGCGGCAGGGGCCGTATTCGCCTGGTTTTTGCTGCATATTTTCACCGCCTACGGTACCTATCTCCACGCGGGCGAGCATATGCGCGCACTGGAAGCCTCCACTGAGGAAAAGCCGGATCACGGCTACCACACGGCCTTTGACAAGCTGTTGGGCCTCGTCAACCATGAGATCGTCAGCTATGTGTTCTTCGGCCTGCTGACCACCGTCGTCTCCATGGTTACATTTTATCTCTTCAACGAGCTTTTGGGCAAGGCGCGGTTTTTAGGGAACAAAAACTACCTGATCGCCAACGCGCTTTCCTGGATTGCGGCAGTGCTCTTTGCGTTTATCACCAATAAGCTCTTCGTTTTCAGCAGCCGGAGCTGGAAGGCCGCCGTCGTGTGGAAGGAATTCGCCGGTTTTATCTCCGCGCGGCTGTTCTCCCTGCTGGTGGATATGGGGCTGATGTATCTGTTCGTTAGCGCGATGGGAATGCGCGAGATGATTGCAAAACTCATCGTGCAGATCGTGATCGTCATCATCAACTATGTATTTAGCAAACTGTTTATCTTCCGCAAACAAAAAAAATAGCACAATTTCAACACATGGAGTATAGACAGTGCCCCCTGCTCATGATATAATCGCAGGGTATCTCTGATCTCCTATCCTACCGTGGAAATGGGATTTTCCACGGAGCAATTGAGGTTTCTTGCATGTTTAAAAAAATCGCCACCTATTTTATGGTCACCTTGATGTCCCTTATTTTTCTGCTGGATATCCTGACCGTGGGAAAGGGTAACCTGTATCTGCCTTATACTTATGCCGTCTTCCCCGCCGGTATCCATCCGAACCGTAATTTTTTCAAAAGAAATGCCATTCTGTGCTAAAGTGGAACCAATGAGCTGCTCCAACGACCGCTCCATCAGGGAAGCGGAACGGCTGGCGGTTTCTTCTTCGAACTCTTCCGCCTGCGCCATCACTCCATCATATTCGCCGGTTTCCCAACCCTCTGAAAAACTGCCGAAAGGAGACACCACTGCACACAGCACAAACGCCCCCAGGATCACCCGCATCAACCGGGCAAACTGTCCCTCCGGACAGAGCATCCGCACCAGCGCGGCGGCCAGCACTGTCAGACAGACGGCGGCCGCCCATCCCTGTACCGCTTCCATAGTATCCCCCCTATTGCATCATCAGCACACCGGACACAATGAGAATTACCAGACAGCTGATGAGAATGGCCAGCAGTGTCTGGAGCACCTGTCCGGAAGCCCGGAGCACCCCGGAAATCTCCGAAAGCCCCAGCAAGTCTCCGGCGGCGGCACAGACGGTACAGCACAGAATCCACAGAAGGCACTGTAAAACCACCGGCAGAAACAAACACAGCGCCGCGACCAGTGCAAAGCCCCCCACCCCGGATTTTACCAGCTTGAGACAGCCCTGCACCGCCGCCATGGCATCTCCGATGGCGCTGCCAACCACCGGCACAAACCCTACCAGCATTTTCCCTGCTTTCACTGCGGCCCCGTCCGCGGAAGAGGCAATCATGGTCTGGGCTGTAAGAAGACTGCAAAAAATGGACACCACCAGCCCCAACACCCACCGGACACTTTTGGCAAACACGGCGCACAGGCTATCCAGCCGGATTTCCGGAGATACGGCTGACACCAGCGACAGCCCCAGAAACAAATTCATTACCGGAAGCAGCACCGCCGCCGACAGAAAGGAAACCCCATTGCCTGCCGCCAGGAGAAAAATCGTCCACCCGCTGGCAGAGACCGGTTTTCCACAGGCAGTGAGAATCCCCGCCAGCACCGGCGTTCCGGCTAGCAGTAATGCACCCGCCGCCCGGATCAGCTGGGTGGCCTGATAGACACAGGAAATCACCGGCGGGGAAATCACCGCACAGGCACACAGCGTTCCCACCACCGCCAGCACGGTTCCGGTCTGCTTTTCTCCAAAGGAAACCCGCACACCGCTCATCAGGGAACAGAGCA
>CAJMOI010000203.1 GCA_905215105.1 uncultured bacterium | reverse complement strand
CATTCTGCGGGAAGTTCCGGCTCCCACCGGCGATCTGAATGGTCCAGCTCAGGTGCTGTTCTCCAACATCGACTATGATGAGTATGTGGGACGCATCGGCATTGGCCGTGTAGAGCGCGGTTCTGTCAAGGTCAACGACAACATGGTGCTCTGCCATCGTGACGGCACCACCAAGAACGTGAAGATCAGCAAGCTGTATCAGTTTGAAGGCCTCAAGCGTGTGGAAGCTGATTCCGCACAGCTGGGCGATATTATCGCCGTTTCCGGTATCACCGACCTGAACATCGGCGAGACCGCATGCAGCCCCGACTGTGTAGAGGCGCTGCCCTTTGTGAAGATCGACGAGCCCACGGTGTCCATGATGTTCATGGTCAACAACAGCCCCTTTGCAGGCCGTGAGGGCAAGTATGTGACTTCCCGTAACCTGCGCGACCGCCTGTTCAAGGAAGTGGAAACCAACGTGGCCATGCGGGTAGAGGAAACCGACTCCGCCGATACCTTCAAGGTATCCGGCCGCGGTGAGCTGCATCTGTCCATCCTCATCGAGCAGATGCGCCGCCAGAACTATGAGTTCCAGGTTTCCCGCCCCACCGTTATTCTGAAGGAAATCGACGGCAAGAAGTGCGAACCCATCGAGCTGCTGATGATCGAAGTGCCCGACAACTATGTGGGCGCTGTTATGGAAAAGCTGGGTTCCCGCAAGGCGGAAATTGTTAACATGGGTACCCGCGATACCGGCATGACCCATCTGGAATTCAAGATTCCTGCCCGCGGACTGATGGGCTATCGCTCCGAGTTTATGTCCGACACCAACGGCAACGGCATCATGAACCATGTGTTTGACAGCTATGAGCCCTATAAGGGAGATATCATCCAGCGTCAGCAGGGCTCCCTGATTGCCCACGAGACCGGCGAATCCACCGGTTACGGTCTGTTTGCTGCACAGGACCGCGGCCGTATGTTCATTGGACCCGGCGTGGAAGTGTATGAGGGTATGATCGTCGGCGCAAGCCCCAAAAACGAGGATATCGTGGTCAATGTCTGCAAGAAGAAGCATGTCACCAATACCCGCGCGGCCGGCTCTGATGAAGCATTGAAGCTGACCCCGCCCACTGTGCTGAGCCTGGAGCAGTCCCTGGAATTCATTGCAGAGGACGAGTTTGTGGAGGTTACTCCCAAGAGCATCCGTATGCGTAAGCAGATTCTGAGCAAGGAATTGCGGATGAAGCAGGCCAGCCGCAAAAAATAAGGAACGGTTGGGAGTCCTGAAATGGAGTATGTGATCCTGGATTTGGAATGGAACGGCACATATAGCCGGAGAAAACAGGGGTTCATCAATGAAATTATCGAGTTCGGCGCGGTCAAGTGTGATGAATCCATGCAGATCATCGATACGTTTTCGGCACTGGTCAAGCCCCAGGTGGGCAAAAAGATCAGCGGTAAGGTGAAATCCCTGACCAGCATCACCAACGAGGAGCTGGCGGGCGGAAGCCAGTTCATGCAGGTACAAAGCCGTTTTCGCAAGTGGATGGGACAGGCGGTGCTGCTGACCTGGGGCACCTCTGACATTCTCACTTTGATTGAGAACTACCAGTATTTCTGTGGAAGCGACAAAATCCCTTTTCTCACCGGGTATGTGGATTTGCAGAAATACTGTGAAACGATCATGGACTATGGAACGGCCCAGCAAATGGGCCTTTCCACGGCCGCCCAGCTGCTGGAAATTGATGTGGAGGGAATCGACCACCACCGTGCGCTGGACGACAGCCTGTTGTCCTTGAAATGCCTGCAAAAGCTGTATGATCCCCAAAAGCTGGGAGAATTCATACAGGACGGTACCCGGCAGGAATTTTATGACCGGGTGACCTTTAAAACCGTCATTATCAGCGACCTGCATCACCCCCAGATTCGCCGGGGCGATTTGCTGTTCCGGTGTGAAAAGTGCGGAAGAATGGCCCACCGGCTGGAACCCTGGAGCCTGCGGAACAAGAGCTTCCGGGCAGGATTCGAATGCAGAGTCTGTCACCACAAGTTTGTGGGGCGGGTGCAGTTTAAGCTGAAATATGAAGGCATGGTGGTCAAAAAGGGAATTTATCCCTGGCCCGAAAAGAAAAAAGAGGAACCGGCAGAGAAGCCGGAGGCCTCTCCATCCTCCCCTCAGCAGGAGGAATAAATCATAACCACCCGTCAAACGGGTGGTTTGCACAAGGGCTATAAGCCCAAGTT
>CAJMOI010000202.1 GCA_905215105.1 uncultured bacterium | reverse complement strand
AAAAATATTCTGACGCAGATCGAGTCTATTCTGGGAAAGCTGTCCCCCAATATCAGTGCGCTGGATCGGGAGATTACCATTTATAATGAAATTATCGCCCGCTGTACCTATGATGATGCGGCAGCTTCCGATGACAGCGACTGGCGTGCTCACAGTATTGTAGGGGTGTTTCTGGATGATGAGGCTGTGTGCGAGGGCTATGCCCGGGCAGTGCAGCTGCTGTTGAATCAGGCCGGAGTGCCCTGTATGCTGGCAACCGGTACCGCCGGAGGCGCCCATATGTGGAATCTGGTGCGGATTGACGGACAGTGGTACCATGCAGACCCCACCTGGGACGACAATGGGAGCGTGCCGCTGTATCAGTATTTAAATGTAACGGATGCCATGATCCGTCAGGATCACACGCTCTATGCGGTGGCTTCGGAGACGGAAGAGGTGCAGCCGGATAAGCTGTATAATCTGCCTTTGCCCAGCTGTACGGCTACCAAAGCCAATTACTTCCAGGCCCGGGGCGTACAGATTCGATCCGATGACCCGTATCTGCTGACGGCGGAGTTAAAGCGGGCGACAGAAAACGGGGATAAGGCCGTTTATCTGTATATTGATGAGTCGCTGGATTACGATACCATGGTGAGAAAGCTGTTTCAGGAAGACCCCTTCATGCTGTATACGGCGGTGGAAAGCGTCAACAGCGAAGGTGGGGTACAGTTGTCGTATACCGATTGTACTTATGTAGAAGCCAAAGCTTGCCGCGGCGTTGCGGTGATGCTCTCCTATACCCAATGAGAAAGGACGAAGTGTATGGATAAACAGCGGATTGAAAACGCTGTCAGGGAAATCCTGCTGGCGATTGGGGAAGACCCGGAACGGGAAGGACTGTTGGAGACACCGGCCCGTGTGGCCAGAATGTATGAGGAAATTTTTTCCGGACTGGAAAGCAATCCGGAGCAGCATCTGAAGATTTTCCACGAACCCCAGGAGCACAATGAGCTGGTACTGGTACGGGATATTCCCCTGTATTCGGTTTGCGAGCATCATTTGCTGCCCTTTGTGGGAAAAGCGCATATTGCCTATATTCCCGATAAAGGGAAGATCATCGGGCTTTCCAAATTCGCCCGGATTGTGGACTGTTTTGCCCGCCGTCCGCAGGTGCAGGAGCGCCTGACCGCGCAGATTGCCGATTTCCTGTATAAGAATATGGAGCCTCTTGGCGTTGCCGTGGTGATTGAGGCGGAGCATCTGTGTATGACTATGCGGGGTGCCCGGGCGGCTGGCGCTACTACCATGACCTCTGCTCTGCGGGGTTCCATGCGCAGTGATGCCAAAACCAGAAGTGAAGTGATGGCCCTTTTGACGGGAGGCGGACGATGAAGGCTTTTTTTCAGGCGGGAAAACGGCGGTTTGTTTTGGGCGAGGGCACCGGGATTATGGGAATCCTCAATGTGACGCCGGATTCCTTTTCCGATGGAGGAAAGTTCTTTGATCCGGAAAAAGCGGTGACCCATGCGCTGGAAATGGAGGCTCAGGGAGCCGTTCTGATTGATATTGGGGGGCAGTCTACCAGTTCTTTCCGTCCCGGCTATACGGCCATTCCCTGGGAAGAGGAGTGGAGCCGGATTGAACCGGTTCTTGCAGCGGTTCGGGGAAAGCTGTCGGCGGCTGTCTCGGTGGATACCTTTTATCCGGAAGTAGCTCGCCGGGCCCTGGCAGCCGGTGCGGATGTGATTAACGACGTGACCGGGTTTTCTCCGGAAATGTGGGAAGCTGCAGCGGAAAGCAGCCATTGCGGCTGTATTGTCATGCACAACGGGGAAATTCCGGCCGAGGAAGATGCTGCTGAAGCGGTAAAGGCATTTTTCGAAAGAAAAGTGCAGGAAGCCGCCCACTATGGCATCAGTCGGGAACGTCTTTGCATGGACCCCGGAATCGGATTCGGCAAGACCTATGAACAGAATTTACAGCTGCTGGCCCAAGTGAAGCGGCAGAAAATAGAGGGGGTAGCCTATCTGATGGCGGCTTCCCGGAAACGGGTCATCGGGCAGCCCTGTGGAAATCCGCCTTTTGAAGAGAGAATGGCGGGCACACTGGCGGCGCATACGCTGGCGGTGGCCGGCGGCGCGGACTTTTTGCGGGTTCATGATGTTGAAGAAGCTGTGCAGGCGGCAAAAGTGGCCGACGCGGTGCTTTCTTTTGGAAAAAATGCAATATAGAAGCTATGAAAATCGAAGTTACGCGTCAAAGTGACTTCGATTTTTCTAGGGCGTTTCTGAAAACAAAGAAATAGACGAATTTTTCGCAAGCAACAGACAGATACAAGGCAAAAAACGCAGGAATCCTT
>CAJMOI010000201.1 GCA_905215105.1 uncultured bacterium | reverse complement strand
CTTTGGGGGTGATCACCATGGTGTCCTCTTCGGCCACCCAGCCCTGGTTCAGGTCATAGTCCAGCGGGATATTGGAAGCGATGAAGTCCGCCAGCCGTCCGCAATCCTTTTCCTGAATGACCCGCATGATGATATCCGGCGGGACATGGCGATAGTTGCGGATGTACTCCTCGAACAGGTTCTGGGCAATGCGGATCAGGGCTTCGGAACGGGCGGTTTCGGGCGCCGGTTCCTCCACGATATTGTCCAGCTCTGCCACCAGATAGGGATCGTTTCGGGTCAGACGGGTCATATACGCCCGATTGAGGCCCTCAACATAAATCCGCACCCCGTCCTCCGAATGCTGGAGCACCTGCTTGATACGGGTCACAACACCTACTCGGAACAGATCGTCCTCTCCGGGATCATCCACTGACAGATCTTTCTGGGCAACCAGAAAAATCAGCTGCTTCTGTTCCATCGCCGCTTTCAGCGCTGCCACGGATTTTTTGCGCCCCACATCAAACTGGAGCATCATTTCCGGAAAAATCACCAACCCGCGCAATGCCAGAACCGGCATCTCACCGCCAGGAATGGCGGTCAGGGTTTTCTCTTTGACACTCATAGCTGTAGTTTCGTTCCTTTCTGCCGCGGAGACTGCGAAAAAAAGGCCGCTGCAAAGCAGGACTCCCCTGTTTGCAGCAGCCTTCCTGTCAGGATGCAGAATTTCTGCGGCCGTTCTTTGACTGCGGACCGGAAAGCTTGATCTTTACCGGTTTACGGTCAGGGTTATACTCGATTCTGGGCGGTTTTCCGTCCCGAACCGTTTCACCGGTGATCTCCACCTTTTCAATGGTGTAGTCACTGGGCACATTGTACATCAAATCGGTGAGCGTCTCTTCCATCAGAGAGCGCAGGCCACGGGCGCCGGTTTTCCGTTCCAGCGTTTTTTCCGCAATGGCTTCCAGCGCGTCCTGTGTAAAGACCAGATCCACCTTATCCAGCTGGAACAGCTTCTTATACTGGTTGACCAGACTGTTTTTCGGCTCGGTGAGCACACGAACCAGTGCGTCTTTGTCCAGACCGTCCAGAGCGGTAATGACCGGAAGACGGCCTACCAGCTCGGGAATCAGGCCAAACTTGACCAGATCGTGGGGAATCACCTGGCTCATCCAGGTAGTGGTGTCCAGTTCCCGCTTACTGTGGACATCGGCGCCAAAGCCCAGAGAGGAAGAGCTGGTGCGCTTGGAAACCACCTTTTCCAGACCGTCAAAAGCGCCGCCGCAGATGAACAGGATGTTGGCGGTATTGATCTGAATGAATTCCTGCTGGGGATGCTTTCTGCCGCCCTGAGGAGGAACGTTGGCGACGGTGCCTTCCAGAATCTTCAGCAGTGCCTGCTGCACGCCTTCACCGCTGACATCACGGGTAATGGAGGGGTTTTCGGACTTGCGGGCAATCTTGTCGATCTCATCCACATAGATGATACCGCGTTCTGCGCGCTCCACATCGAAATCTGCGGCCTGAATCAGGCGCAGCAGGATGTTTTCCACGTCCTCGCCCACATAACCGGCTTCGGTCAGGGTTGTGGCATCGGCAATGGCAAAGGGCACATCCAGCATCTTGGCCAGCGTTTGAGCCAACAGGGTTTTACCCACACCGGTGGGACCCAGCAGCAGCACGTTGCTCTTGTTCAGGTCCACGCCCTCTTCGCCGAAATAAATGCGCTTATAGTGGTTGTAAACGGCCACGGACAGGGTGATCTTTGCCCGATCCTGACCGATGACATATTCATCCAGCATGGCTTTGATCTCCCGGGGTTTGGGGAGAACCATGGGAGCGCTGTTCTGCTGATTGGCGGGAGCCAGCGCGTGATTTTCTTCTTCCAGAATCGAGCTGCACAACTCGATGCAGGTATCGCAGATATAGACGCCCGGACCGGCAATCAGCCGGCGAGCCTGACTCTGGGGCTTTCCGCAGAAAGAACAGCAGAGATCCTTGCTCTGCAAATCATCATTGTTTGCCATTTCTTCACCAACCCTATTAGTCTCTGGTATAGATCACTTTGTCGATCAGGCCGTATTCCAGTGCCTGCTCGGCAGTCATAAAGTTATCGCGCTCGGTGTCCCGCTCCACGATTTCCAGAGGCTGACCGGTCTTTTCTGCCAGAATCTGGTTCAGGCGCTTTTTGGTGGCAATAATATGATCGGCATGAATCCGGATATCCGTTGCCTGACCCTGTGCGCCGCCGCTGGGCTGATGAATCATGATATCGCTGTTGGGCAGGGCAAAACGCTTGCCCTTGGCGCCTGCTGCCAGCAGGAAAGCGCCCATGCTGGCGGCCATGCCCATGCAGATGGTGGAAACATCGCACTTGATATACTGCATGGTGTCATAGATGGACAGGCCGGCCGTCACGGAACCGCCGGGGCTGTTGATATACAGGCTGATATCCTTCTCCGGGTCCTGACCTTCCAGATACAGAAGCTGGGCCACTATCAGG
>CAJMOI010000200.1 GCA_905215105.1 uncultured bacterium | reverse complement strand
CCGTACACGGTCATAATCATGATGAAAGACAATACTGTGATGAACAGCCCGCCAATGAGCGTCACCGCCCAGAGGGGAATACTCTCGAAAAATCCGCAGCTTTCCACCGCGTCAACGATTTCCTGCGGCAACACAGTCTGTTGGGCCGAACCAAAGCCCGCCGCGTTCATAATGGTGGAAACAAGGCCCTGGACGATATTAAAGAGGGCCATCATCAGCTCCAGCCCATAGGTCACAACACCTTTGGCAATGGCAAACCGGATAAACAGCTTCAGGGCGTGCTCCGGCTTTTTCACCTCGGTAAAACTGCCGCAGGTACGCATAACGCCCACCACAAAGAACAGCACCAAAAGCGCAAGGCCAATGGCCCGCACCGCGTCGTGGATGTTGACAATGACGCCCCAGATGGAGCCGCCCTTAAACTGCTCCGGGCTTTGGGTGATGAGCTGCCAAATCTCAGACAGGTACTTGTTCCAGGTATCTAAAGCGTTTTGCAAATTTTGAACAACCCAGTTATCGGACATTCAACAACCTCCTTTCCGGCAACGGTAAGGGGCAGGCCGCCATGGGCCTGCCCCCGCACTGCCGTTATTCGAATCAGCCGGTAATCAGGGTCAAAATCTCCTTTGCAAACGTAATCACAACGCCGCCGGCCAGGGTGAGAAAACCGTTAGCCCGCTGGCTGGGGTCGTGGGATTTCAGGGACAAACCGATCTGTACCACGCCGAAGCCCAGCAGGATCATACCTACGGCGCGGATCAGGCCGAAGATAAAATCACTGAGGTTGTTGATAACCGTCAACGGGTCGCTGGCGGCAAAGGCCGTGGTGGTGCAGCAGCACAGCATGAGCACCAGGGCCGCATAAACGGCAAAGGCGCTCCGGCTCTTTTTGCCCATGGGCAGGCTGCGGGTTTCTTTCTTCTGCTTGCTTTCCTTATGAAACAGTTTCATTTTGGGTGTCCTCCTTAAATTGAAAGATATTCTCCATGTCCTCATCGGACAGAAGTTCGTAAAGGGTTTCCGGCTCCTGGATATTGGCAAGGTCGCCGGGGGTGAGGCGGCCAATGACCATATCCGCCACAGCGTTTTCGGTGCCGCCATGGGTATAGGCCGGTGCGCCGCCATCGGTGGTGTACTTGATGTTGGGATGTTTCAAAAGGTCATACTTTTCATCCATCAGCGGCGCTTCGCCACGGATAAAAAGCAGAGCCAGGTTGTTGTCCAGCATACGGACCTCATCGGGTGTCATCAGCTCCCGGCCCGTGATCTGGTTGTTGGTGGAGTAGCTGCCGGAATGCCCGGTGCTCTTGCCGTAGGTGTCCAGCCAGAGGGTGCTTTTTCCCAGGTAGTTCTCGGAGATCAGCTTGTGGGTGGACGTTTCATTGCCGCCCAGGTACAGAAATTCATCGCAGTTGCCGATGATGGATTCCCATTGCTTTTCAAACAGCGCCTTGAGCTGGGCAATGTTCTGAATGATGATGGAAACGCTGATATTCCGGGAGCGCATGGTAGCCAGCAGCTTGTCGAAATCATCCGGCAAACTCACGTTGGCGAACTCATCCATCAAAAAATGCACCGGTACGGGAAGGCTCCCGCCGTGTATCCGGTCAGCAGAATAAAAAAGTTCCTGGAAAGTGCTGGCATACAGCAAACTTACCAAGAAATTGAAGCTGGCGTCGTTGTCCGGGATGAGGGCAAAGAGTGCCACTTTTTTCTCGCCCAGGCTGGAAAGGTCCAGCTCATCCGTGGCGGTGAGGGCCGCCACCGAGGAAAGATTGAATTTTTCCAGGCGGGACGCCAAAGTGATTTGAATGGATTTCAGCGTTTTTGCAGAGCCGGAACGGTAATCCTTGTAATACTTCACGGCGATGTGGTCCGGGGAACGCATTTCCAGCCGGTCAAACAGCTCGTCCAGGGGGGATTGGTAGGAATCATCATCCTCCCGCACCTCCCCGGCTCGGAGCATCTCCATAATCATGGGGAAATTCTTCTCGTCCTCCGGCGCTTCGTACCACAGGTAAAACACCAGCGCCATGAGGAGCATACTGGCCGCCGTGTCCCAGAAAGGGTCGTTGGACTGGCTCCCTTTCGGGGTGGTGGCTTTGAACAGGTTCGTCACCATCTTCTGCACATCGTTGTCGGATTTCAGATAGGCAAAGGGATTGTAGCAGTGGCTTTTCTCCATGTTCAGAAGGTCCACCACCTTGATCTCATAACCCATCCGTTCCAGCAGGCCGCCGCAGTCGCGCAGCAGCTCGCCCTTACAGTCCAGAATAAAAAAGGACGTATTGCATTGGCAGATGTTCACTTTGGCATAGAAGCGGCTTTTTCCCGCGCCGCTGCCTCCCACCACCAAGGTGTTGAGGTTGCGGCGGTGTTTCCGGCCATCCAGCCCCATGCGGACGTGCTGGGTGAAAATGCGGTTTTTGAACAGGTCCCTGTCCCGGTATTTCTTGTTCACGGCCCGCGGATCGCCCCATTTGGCGGAGCCGTGTTCTTCGCCTCTGCGGTAATTGCGCC
>CAJMOI010000199.1 GCA_905215105.1 uncultured bacterium | reverse complement strand
AGAATCAAATCAGTAAATGGAACGGGCGCCCTGCTGCGCCCGTTTTCTATGAGGAACAGGAGGAACTCTCTTTGAATACAAAACCCGTTGAACTGCTTTCCCCAGCCGGAGATTTTGAACGGCTGAAAGCCGCGTTTCGCTATGGTGCAGACGCGGTGTATCTGGCAGGCCGTGAATTTGGAATGCGCAGTGCATCCCCCAACTTCACCTTTGAGGAAATGAAGGAAGCTGCCAGCCTTGCCCACAGCTTGGGAAAGAAAATCTATGTGACCTGCAATACGTTGCCCAGAAACGATGAGCTGGACGCTTTGCCCGGTTTTCTGGAAAGCTGTGAGGCTGCCGAAGCCGATGCCCTGATTATCAGTGATCTGGGCGTGCTCCGGCTGGCGAAAAAGCACGCCCCCCACACGGAAATCCACATTTCCACCCAGACCGGCGTGGTCAACTCGGAATCCGCCTGTATGCTCCATGAACTGGGAGCGTCCCGGGTGGTGCTGGCCCGGGAGATGACGCTGGAAGAAATCGCCGACATCCGTGCGAAAACGCCCCGGGAGCTGGAAATCGAAGCCTTTGTCCATGGGGCTATGTGTGTGTCCTTCTCCGGCCGTTGCCTGCTGTCCAATTACTTTACCGGCCGGGACGGAAACCGGGGCGAGTGTGCCCAGCCTTGCCGGTGGAAATACAGCCTGATGGAGGAAACCCGTCCGGGACGGTATATGCCCATTGAAGAGACAGAGGCGGGTACCTTTATTCTCAATTCCCGGGATCTGTGCATGGCGGATCACATTCCCGAGCTGATGAAAGCGGGCGTTTACAGCCTGAAAATCGAGGGGAGAGCCAAAGCGGATTATTATGTGGCCAGCGTGACCAAAGCCTATCGCGGCGCAGTGGATGCGGCGCTGGAAAACCGTCCGCTGCCGGAGTGGGTCATGCCCGAGCTGGACAAAATCAGCCATCGGGCCTATGGCACCGGCTTCTATTATAACAAGGGCGGTCCGGGGCAGGATTCCGAGCGGGGCGGCTATGTCCGTGACTGGGAAGTGGCGGCTGTCAGTTTGGGCATGACCGACGAAACCCATGTCCACCTTTCCCAGCGGAATCGTTTTTTTGCCGGGGAAGAGCTGGACGTGCTCTGTCCGGAAGAGGAACCCTTTGTGGTGGTGCTGTCCGACATGAGGAACAGCGAAGGAGAGGAAATCGAAGCCGCTCCTCACGCCACCATGGAAGTGACGGCACAGGTGTCCCGCACAATTCCGGCAGGCGCGTATCTGCGGAGAAGACGGGGCGAAAAACACCCGGTTTCCCGGTGAAAACCGTCTATTTCAATAAAAAGATAAATTTCTACAACAATTTCCCATAGCCTTTCCCAAAAGGCCGCGGTATAATAAGGACAGAAAGCAACCCGGACTGATTTTGAAAGAGAGGCTGATAATCATGAAAATTCTGGTCACCGGCGGCGCCGGCTATATCGGCAGCCACACCTGTATTTCCCTGTTGGAATCCGGTTATGAAGTGGTCGTGGTGGATAACCTGATCAACAGTAAGCCGGAAGCCCTTCGCCGTGTGGAGGAAATCGCAGGCAAAAAGGTCACTTTTTATGAAAAGGATGTCTGCGACCGCGAGGCCATGGAGGAAATCTTCTCCAAAGAGGACATCAGCGCTGTCATCCATTTTGCCGGCCTGAAGGCAGTGGGCGAGTCGGTTCGGATTCCCCTGCGCTATTATCAAAACAACCTGATTTCCACGCTGGTTCTGCTGGAAGTCATGAAGGAGCACGGCGTTCACAACTTTGTGTTCAGCTCTTCCGCAACGGTGTACGGCGACCCGGCTACAGTGCCGATTACCGAGGACTTCCCCCTGTCCACCACCAATCCCTATGGCTCCACCAAGCTGATGATTGAGATGATGCTCAAGGATATGGCCAAGGCAGACCCGGAGTTCAACCCCATTCTCCTCCGGTACTTCAACCCGGTGGGCGCCCACGAAAGCGGAAAAATCGGTGAAGACCCCAACGGCATTCCCAACAACCTGGTTCCCTATATCACTCAGGTGGCCATTGGCAAGCTGGAAAAGCTCCGCGTATTTGGTAACGATTATCCCACCCATGATGGCACCGGCGTGCGGGACTACATCCATGTGGTAGACCTGGCAGAGGGTCATGTGGCGGCGCTGAAGCTGTTCGGTGAGGACGGAAAAACCAACTGTGGCCTGCGGATCTACAATCTGGGCACCGGTGTGGGCTATTCTGTGCTGGATATGGTCAAGGCCTTCGGTAAGGCTGTGGGCCGTCCCATTCCCTATGAAATTGTGGACCGCCGTCCCGGCGATGTGCCCGCCTGCTATGCAGACTGCTCCAAGGCTAAGGAGGAGCTGCATTGGGAAGCCAAAAAGACGCTGGATGACATGTGTGCCGATTCCTGGCGTTGGCAGTCTCAGAACCCCAACGGCTATGAGGGCTGAGCCAACCCCATAAAGAGAAACAGAAAAGGGCAGGATCTCAGGTCCTGTCCTTTGGTATTGTGGAAAAACAAAAAGGCAGCGCCTGAATGAACCGCCCCAGATTGTACGGACAGCATAAA
>CAJMOI010000198.1 GCA_905215105.1 uncultured bacterium | reverse complement strand
TTTTGAGCGGGTATTGGCGGCTATGTACCGTTAAACGGCAAAAAAATAGGACGGGCCTTTCGGATTCGTTGATTTTTCTGAGAAGAATTGGTATAATAAAAACGGTCTTATTTTTATCATTTTAAGGAGGCATCATGATGGAATTCAAAGGCAGCAAGACGGAAGCGAACCTGATGGCAGCGTTCGCAGGTGAATCCCAGGCGCGCAATAAATACACCTATTACGCTTCCCAGGCGAAAAAAGATGGCTATGAGCAGATTGCAAACATCTTTCAGCTGACGGCGGATAATGAGAAAGAGCATGCAAAGATCTGGTTCAAGCAGCTTCACGGCGGCAAAGTCCCCGGCACAATGGAAAACCTGCTGGACGGAGCGGCAGGCGAGCACTATGAGTGGACGGATATGTATAAGGGCTTTGCAGAGGAAGCGAAGGCCGAGGGCTTCAATGAGATCGCTGCGCTGTTCCAGATGGTGGGCGATATCGAGAAGGAGCACGAGGAGCGCTACCGCAAGCTGATTGAAAACCTGGAAAAGGGCATTGTTTTCGAGCGCTCGAACGAGGTTGTGTGGATCTGCCGCAACTGCGGGCACATCCATGTGGGTAAGAATGCCCCGTCTGTTTGCCCGGTGTGCAAGCACCCGCAGGCGTATTTCGAGCTTCGCGCGGAGAATTATTAATTACAATCTAAATGAAAGCGGCTGCGGCAAATTCGCCGTAGCCGCTTTTTCTACCGCCTCCTCAGCCTAGTTCTTGTGTTGCATCGTTATTCATACAAAGGCGGCCGAAACAGGCGCTTGCATCCTTACAGGGAATGGAGTAGGATAAGAAAAGCGAAAGGGGCATGTGCCATGCGGAGAAAAGACCGGGAGTTGTCATCGTCGGAAGAGATTTTTTCCGTCATCGACCAGTGTAAGGTGGTACGGGTGGCATTTCCCCAGGAAGACGTGCCCTATCTCGTGCCCCTGAACTTCGGATATCTTCGAGAGGGAGAAAAACTGATCCTGTATTTTCACGGGGCGTTTGAAGGCAGGAAAATGGAGCTGCTGCGGAACCGGCCCCGGGTCAGCTTTGAAATGGACTGCGGCCATGAGCTGACCGGTAAAGACACCGCCTGTTCCCATGGATTCCTGTTTCAAAGCGTTATCGGCTGGGGAACTGCGGAAATCGTGGAGGAGGAAGCCGAGAAAATATTGGGTCTGGAGCGGCTGATGCTTCACCAGACCGGCCGGGAATTCTCCATCACTCCCAAGGAGGCCGCTTCTGTGGCCGTGTTCCGGATTCAGGTGGAGTCCCTGACCGGAAAAGCCCGCCGCTCGTTTTGAGTCGAATGGAATTCTTGACAAAAAATCGGGAACGTGCTATTCTGTTACTGTAACAATATGCTGTCTTCGGGGCGGGGTGAAATTCCCCACTGGCGGTAATCTGTGAAATGCAGAAAGCCCGCGACCGGCGCTTCGGCGCCGCTGATCTGGTGAAATTCCAGAGCCAACGGTATAGTCCGGATGGAAGAAGCGGTGAACAGAAGGTTTTCCGTGCCCCTTTGCATCATTTTGCAAAGGGGATTTTTTGCATTCCTCCTGCCGCCGCGCGCGGAAAAGACTGCAAATCCAGTTTCAGGAGGAATTTTTTATGTCAACACGAACCATGTCAACTGTCAGCCGCATCAGTGTGCGGAAACTTGTGGTCACTGCCCTTCTTGGCGCGGTAGCCACGGTCCTGATGTTTATCAGCTTCGGACTGCCCATCCTGCCCAGCTATCTGAAGGTGGACTTTTCCGAGATGCCCGCGCTGCTGGCTTCCTTTGCACTGGGGCCGGTGTACGGCGCGGCGGTTTGCCTGATTAAAAATCTGGTGAACATTTCTGCCACCACCACCGGCGGCGTAGGAGAGCTGTGTAATTTTCTGCTGGGCGTGCTGTTTGTGGTGCCGGCCGGATTGATTTACCGCCGCCATCCCAGCCGGAAAAGAGCGCTCATCGGCATGATCGTGGGCACACTGGTGATGTCCCTGTGCAGCGTGCTGGTGAATTATTTTGTGGTGTATCCCGTCTATCTGCTGGTGATGCCGGAAGAGGCTATTGTGGGGATGTACTCCGCCATTGTGCCCGCAGCGGACAGCATTCTCAAAGGAATCCTGATTTTCAATATGCCCCTCACTTTCGTCAAGGGCGTACTGGATGCTGTGATTACCTTTATCCTGTATAAGCGTCTTTCCCCGGTAATGAAGGGGAGAGTGTAAAGGGAAAGTTTCAAACACTTCCCATTCCATGAACCAAAGGAGGCCATTTTCATGAACAGGCTGGAAGAAGCCTTTACCAAAGAGCTGTTGACCCGCACCCAAAAGGCCATGGCCCTGGGCGCAAACGGAAAGCGTTTTTTGAGCCAGCTGGAAAAAGACGGCGGTGTCCGGGTGATGCAGAATCTGATCCGGCGGCAGCAGGTCTCCGATGTGTTTGATGGCCTGGAAAAGGCCGGACAACTGGCCCTTTCTCCGGAAGTGGCCGTGACCCAGAGCGCCTATGGCGAGCTGTTTACCGACGACGAGGTGAACTGGTGTTTCCAGCAGCTGTGTGACGCCGGTTATTTTGGCTGAACTTTTAGAAATCGAAAGGAAACTATAACCATGTACCGTCCCATTTGATGAAACACGAACAAATCCGAACAGGCTTCCCCTCGGGGAGGTCTGTTCGTTTTGCGTGTTGACTCAAAACG
>CAJMOI010000197.1 GCA_905215105.1 uncultured bacterium | reverse complement strand
ATATTTGAATTTAGAAAACTTACAAAAATCATCTTGACAAACTCGTTCCCGAGGGAACCGGTTACCGGGCCAAAACCCGGTTTGCCAAGTTTTATAACCTGCCGGAATTGATGGCTGCCTTCAAGGAGGTTGCTGACATCCAGACGGCGGATATGCTGAAACTCCCCGTCCCCACGGCAAACTTCCACACGGAAGTGATCCAGCCCTCGGAGCTTCAGAAAGAGATGATAAAGGGGCTGGCGGAACGGGCAGAGAAAATCCGTGCCGGTGGGGTTGACCCCCATGTGGACAATATGCTGCGCATTACCAACGATGGAAGAAAACTGGCGTTGGATATGCGGCTAATTCAGCCCCTGGCCCCGGATGACCCCAATGGCAAGGTGGCTGTCTGCGCCCGGAATGTGTTTCGCATCTGGGAACAGACCAAAGAAAAACGCTCTGCCCAGCTTGTATTCTGCGACTTGTCCACGCCAACCACCGATGGCTCCTTCAGCGTTTACGATGATTTGAAAAAGAAACTGATGGACGCCGGTATCCCGGAGGAGGAAATCGCCTTTATCCACACGGCGGACAGCGAAGCCAAAAAGAAGGAGCTGTTTTCCAAAGTGCGCGCCGGGCAGGTGCGGGTGCTACTGGGTTCCACGGCTAAGATGGGAGCGGGCACCAACGTCCAGGATAAACTCATTGCTCTGCATGACCTGGACTGCCCCTGGCGGCCTTCCGATCTTCAGCAGCGGCTGGGGCGTATCGTCCGCCAGGGCAACGAAAACGAGGAGGTGGAAATCTATCGGTATGTAACGGAAGGCACCTTTGACGCTTACCTCTACCAGCTCGTAGAGAACAAGCAGAAGTTCATCGCCCAGATTATGACCAGCAAGGCTCCTGTCCGTGTGGCGGATGATGTGGACGAAACCGCCCTCAGCTATTCCGAGATCAAGGCGCTGGCCACCGGCAACCCGCTTATTATCGAGAAGTGCAACCTGGATATGGAGGTGGCGCGGCTGAATATGCTGAAAGCCAGCCACTTGAACCAGGTATATGCCCTGGAGGAGCTGGTGTACCGCAAGTACCCGGAGGAAATCACCCGGCTCACGGAACGGATCGCAGGCTATGAGCAGGATGTGGCGCTGGCGGCGGCCCACCCCAAGGCCCAGGAGGGCTTCTGCGGCATGGAGGTGGACGGCAGGCACTACGCTGAAAAGGAGGACGCGGGCAAGGCCATCATTGACGTCTGCACCCGTATGACCGGCTCCGACGCTGTTCTTTTGGGGCAGTACCGGGGCTTTTCCATGGTGCTGGCCTATGATGGCAGGAGCAACGAGTACCGGATCACGCTCAAAGGCACTCTTTCCCATACGGTGACGCTGGGCGCAGATGTGTTTGGCAATATCACCCGACTGGACAACGCGCTGGAAAACCTGGCGGGCAGCTTGGAGGCCGAGCAAAACCGTCTGGAGGAAACCAAAACCCAGCTTGAAAACGCCCGCACGGAATTGGCTACACCTTTTGCCCGCGAGGAGGAGCTGGCGGAGAAAACAGCCCGTTTGAAAGAGCTGAATATTCTGCTCAACATGGATGAGAAGGACAAGACTCTGCTGGACGATACCCCAGACGAGGGCGAGGATGTGCCTGCCCGGAGGGTTGCGGAGCTGGCACGGTAAAGGAGGATACGATGACCAACGAAGAATTGAATACCAGGCTCTATGAGAAAATGTTCGCGGAACAGGAACAGTTCCGGGATTGGCTGCTTTCCCAGCCGCCGGCTGAGATTCTGAACCACGCCTACGAGTACACGGTGCGGGAGGACATTCTGATGTCGTTAGAGTACAACGATTTGGAGGACAGCCAGGCCAGGGCGCTGCTGAAATCCGGCAAGCCCCTGAAGCAGATTTTTGAGCGGTGGGAAGATAAAGAAACATCCCACATGGAAAATATTTGGGATACCGTCCAGGAACAGGCCGAGGCCGCTGAAGCCAAACAGAAAGCCAAAGCGCAGAAAGAACGGTAATCGCACATTTGCCATTGCGCTGCGGAGCAGGTATAGTATAATAAAAATCGTAACAAGGGGTGATGATAGATGGACGATAGCTACTGCCTGCTCCCGGAGCGCATTTCCGAACAGTTTTCTGAAATCGACAGCGACATTGTGATGGATTTGGCGGCTGCCAGCCCGGAATATGCCAAGTTAAAGGCCCAGATGGAGGAACTGAAACGTCAAAATCCTGTGATTGGCGCTCTGCTGGAGGGCAAGGGAGAACTTTCTTTTACTGCTGAGGAGCATGAAGCCTTGAAAGAATTTATCCGGCTGTATATGCGGGCCGATAATATGGAACGGGAACACATCTACTTCCGGGGTCATGCAGACGGATTTGCCTATCTGAAGAAAATCGGCGCTTTCAAAACTGAATAGTTTTTTGGGCGGCATGGAAAAATCCATGCCGCTTTTACATATCCAAATTCATTCGCACCCCCAAAAAGGTCTTGAACAAAACAAGTTTTTACGGATTAGGAGTAAAAACTATTGAAATTCTTGGAGTTTTTGGCTATGGCTTAAAGCTGCCGCCCAAAACTGCACATTCCCCATTCATATCTGCATATAAATCGCAAAAGTATATGCAGAAAGTCGATTGGAGCAATCCAGTCGGCTTTTTCCATATCTGAAAAGAGTACAGCCCCTTTTACATAGTCAGCTACCCCACATGGGGCGGCTAATCTATGGCTATGTGAA
>CAJMOI010000196.1 GCA_905215105.1 uncultured bacterium | reverse complement strand
GCCCGTTCCCGCACCGGCTTGAGCATTTCCCGCTCCAGCTTCACCGCCTGTTCCACCGACCCCTGATAGGCTTCCGCCAGCGGATGACGGCGGCGGTTTTCCTGATAGCGGTTAAACAGCACCTGATCTTTCGCGTCCAGAAACAGGATTTTGTAATCCATCTGATTGGCCTTCATGTCGTCCAGTACGTCAAAAAGAGAGGCAAACATCTCGCCTCCTCTGGTATCGGTGACAACGGCCACACGGCTGCGCTGCTCCTTGGAGGAAAGGCACAGCTCATAAAAGGTGGGAATCAGCTTGGCAGGCAGATTATCCACACAGAAAAAGCCGATATCCTCCATAGCGTGCATGGCCCGGGTTTTTCCCGCCCCGGACAATCCCGTAACAATTACAAAATCCATGATCCATCCCTGTCCTTTCTCCGTCTCATTGGGGAAATCAGCATTCCCCGCAGGCGCGCACTTCGCATTCCAGCGAAACGCCAGTTTCCCGCAGAACGGTTTCCTGAATCCGTTCAATCAGCGCCTGTACATCCCGGCAGGTCGCGCCGCCGGTATTCACAATAAATCCTGCGTGTTTGGGGCTGACCTGTGCACCGCCCACCGAGCACCCTTTCAGGCCGCACTGCTCGATGAGGGTTCCGGCAAAGTATCCTTCCGGACGCTTGAAAATACTGCCCGCGCTGGGCATCTCATAGGGCTGTTTCTCCTTGCGGCGGTTCATCAGCTCCTCCATCCGGGCGGCAATCGCCGAATGATGACCCTTTTCCAGTTCCATATGCAGGAAGAGAATGACATTTTTTCCGCCGGAATAAGCACTGTGCCGGTAGGAAAGGTCCAGCTCTTCCCCCTTCAGGGTCACCAGCTCTCCTTCCGGTGTCATATGCTCACAGGATTTCAATACATTTTTCATTTCTCCGCCATAAGCGCCTGCATTCATATAGGCAGCGCCGCCGGCACTTCCGGGAATGCCCCAGGCAAATTCCAGACCGGTCAGGTCATTGTCCCGGGCAAAAATACAGGCAGAAGCCAGCGATGCGCCTGCACCGCAGCAGATTCCCGTATTCCCCTCTTTTTTTACCGTCATAAAGTCTCCGGCCAGCTGGATGACCACACCCCGGATACCCTTGTCGGATACCAGCAGGTTGGAGCCATTGCCCAAAATCTGCACCGGCAGTTCCAGCTCCCGGCCGGCAGCCAGAATGCCCCGAAGCTGGGAAAGCGTTCCGGCCGTCACCAGCAAATCCGCCGGGCCGCCGATTTTAAAGGTGGTGTGGCGCGCCATGGGTTCATCCCGCCGGCATCGGCAGCCCAAAGCCATGGCCTTCTGTTCCATCAGCAGTATCCTATCCATCGCCATTCACGCCTTTCTATCTCAAAATCACACTTGCTGTTTTGTTTACAGGGTTCCCTGTCATACCCTATTTATTTCCAGAAGTTTGTATGCTCTTTCAGGTAGTCACGGAAGCGTTCTTCAGAAGAGTTGACAATCAGTTCTTCCGGAAATCCCATTTCCTCCAGCATTTCCAGACCGGCAGAGCAGTCCAGTACAGACGCGGAAAAATGGGCATCCGAATTGACAATAACCGGCACCCGGTATTTCATGCACAGCCGGGCAATTTCCCGGCAGTTGGGAATATAGCTGGCCCGCACCTCGAAGGAGTGGGAATTGATCTCCACCAGCTTGCCATTCCGGCCAAACTCGGGGATGACCCGCTCATACTCATAGGCATAGTCGGGGCTTCCGCTGTGGCCGATGACGTTGACATAGGGGTTTTTCGCCACTTCCAGCCAAAGCCGGGTACACAGCTCCCGGGTGGGCACAACGCCTTCCGGCATACAGCAGCTGTGGATGGAGGCCACCACCCAGTCCAGTCGCCGCAGGTCTTCCTCGGGAATATCCAGATGTCCCTCATAATCCACCACATTGGCCTCTGCGCCCCGCAGTACCCAGACATTTTCCAGCCGCTTGGGGACACTGTGGAGATTTCCAAAATACCAGGCGCCGGGCCCTCCGGGCATACTGTAGCCGTGGTCGGTAATGCCAATGGCAAACAGCCCCTTTTCCGCCGCCGCATGGACCATTTCCTGAAGGGTACTGTATGCGTGGGTGGAGGCTGTGGTGTGGGTATGGGTATCTGCAATGAGTTTCATGCTGTCTGTCCTTTCCCTGAGGTTTTTAGGGCGTTTCTGAAAATAAAGAAATCGACGAATTTTTCGCAAGCAACAGACAGATACAAGGCGAAAAACGCAGGAATCCTTTGTGGATTCCGAGTATTTTCAACGTAGTAGCTGGCGTTGATTGTCGGAAAAGTCTATGATTTCGACTTTTCAGATAGCCCCTAAGTGAACATTTTGTCAAATCAGGTCTTTTTTCGTCTCTGTTTCCTTCATGCCGGAAACATCCATGCCCAGGCTGGCCAGCAGCTCCTGGGCAGCGTTATAGCCCATCTTTTTCTGACGGTTGTTCATGGCGGCCACCTCAATAATAATGGCCAGATTTCGGCCGGGCTTGACGGGAATGGTCATCACCGGCACCCGGTTGCCCAGAATCTCGGTATACTCGTTGTCAATGCCCATCCGGTCATAGACCTTGGTGTTGTCCCAGATCTCCAGATTGATGCACATATCGATTTTTTCGCTGACCTTGACGGCGCCCATACCGAAAATGCGGCGGGCATTGATAATGCCGATACCCCGCAGCTCGATAAAGTGGCGGATGTTTTCCGGGGCAGAACCCACCAGCGTTTTGTTGGAAACCCGGCGGATTTCCACCGCGTCGTCGGCGAT
>CAJMOI010000195.1 GCA_905215105.1 uncultured bacterium | reverse complement strand
ACGCAGTAGCTGGCGTTGATTGTAGGAAAAGTCTATGATTTCGACTTTTCAGATAGCCCCTAGTGCTTTCCCGGGGTTTTTCGTTTTTGGAAGGCTTTCGGAAACAATCTCCCGGAATTCGGGAAGAAAAGGGAAAATTCCCCCTGCCGGTTGCGACAAAATCAACGGCAGCGGCGGAGTATACTGGAGAAGCAGGCGAAACCCGAAAGGGGGCGGTTCATGAAGCAGACTGTCTACATAGATGTTCTGGTACTGGTCAATCTGCTGGTAAACTACTTTCTGCTCCTGCTGGTCCGCAGCTTTCTCCATGTACAGGCCGGGCGGGGAAGACTATTTCTGGGAGCGCTGGCTGGGGCGCTGGGCTCTCTGGTGATCCTTCTTCCCCAGCCCCACTGGAGTGTGGGCCTTTTCTACCGTCTGGCTCTTTCCGCCGTCATGACGGCAGTCTGTTTCTGTCCCGTCTCTCCCCGGCTTTTCTGGAAACTGATGGGGCTGCTGTATCTGGCAGCCTTCGGTTTTGCGGGATTCATGCTGGCGCTGTGGGCCATGGGGCAATCTTCCGGACTGCTGATGAATAACGGCATTCTGTATCTGCCGGTCTCCCCCATGCTGCTCCTGCTGCTGGCGGCGGCGGCCTATCTGGTAATGAAACTGCTTCACCGCATCACCGGTCCCCGGGAACCGGGAAGCCGTTTCTGTACCGTTTCGGTGCGCAGCGGCAGCCGAAAGGTGGTTTTTCAGGGAAAAGTGGATACCGGCAGCACCCTGACGGAACCTTTTTCACACCGGCCTGCGCTGGTGGTGGAAAAGTCCGTGCTTTTGCCGGTGCTCCCCTCCTGTTTGAAACAGAATACGGCTCCGGAAAACTGGTCGGAAGGGGTGCGGCTCATCCCCTATCACGCGGTTTCCGGACCGGGTTTTCTCCCCGGATTTGTGCCGGAGGAGCTGAAAGTATCCGGCAGAGAGGAAAGCCTTGTTCTGCGGGACTGCTGGATTGCGGTCTGTGACCGGCAATTGGGAGACGGACGTTTTCAGGCACTGATTCCGCCTGCAATTTTTGACTGAAAGGAGGACGGTTATGAACGCTCCCGCCCTGTTATGGTGGAAAACTCTGTGGGCACGGCTGCTGGGGAAGCTTGCCGGAAAGCTGCATCCGAAAGGAGGCGAAATCTACTATATTAACGGCGCGGATGCCCTTCCGCCGCCTTTGTCTCCTCAGCAGGAAGCCGCCATTATGGAGGCTATCTGCCGGGGAGAAGAGCCTTCCCGGGAACCGCTGATTACCCACAATTTGCGGCTGGTGGTGTATATCGCGAAAAAATTTGAGTCCCCGGGAGCCGGTACGGAGGATTTAATCTCCATCGGAACCATTGGGCTCATCAAGGCGGTGAACACCTTCCGGCCGGAGAAAAAAATCAAGCTGGCCACCTATGCGTCCCGGTGCATTGAGAATGAAATCCTCATGTACCTGCGGAAAAGCAGCCAGCTGAAAAACGAGGTTTCCATCGATGACCCGCTGAATGTGGACTGGGACGGCAACGAGCTGCTGCTGTCGGACATTCTGGGCAGCGAACCGGACACGGTGAACCGCGGCATGGAAAAGGAGGCGGAGGAAGTTCTGCTGCTGGAAGCGGTTTCCCGGCTGACACCCCGGGAACAGACCATTATGGAGCTGCGCTTCGGACTGCGGGCACAAAAGGAACACACCCAAAAAGAAGTCGCGGATCGTCTGGGCATCTCCCAGTCCTATATTTCCCGGCTGGAAAAACGGATTATCCAACGCCTGCGCCGGGATCTGGAACGTGCGGCGGGATAGCAAAACACAAAACTATACACAAAGAAAACCCGCTCCCCTGTCCTGTATAAGGACTCGGGAGCGGGTTTTTCATGCCTGCATCAGGCTTCTTCTTTCAGGTTTTCTTTCGCCACAGCCAGCATCAGCTTGATGCGGTTTTCCTGATTGACCCGGGTAGCACTGGGGTCGTAGTCGATGGGCACAATGTTGGCCTTTTCATTGATGGCCTTGATTTTGCGGATCATACCCTTGCCGCAGATGTGGTTGGGCAGGCAGCCAAAGGGCTGAGCGCAAACGATATTTTCAAAGCCTGCCTCGGCCAGCTCCAGCATTTCAGCGGTGAGCAGCCAGCCTTCGCCCATTTTATCACCGTAGCCGATGACGCCGTCCACCAGCTTTTTCACATGGCCATAGGAAGCGGGCGGCTCAAAACAGGGCTGGGATTTGATGGCTTCAATGAGCACCTGCTGCATCTTTTCCAGATAATCGTACAGCACCTTAATCACATGGTACTTGGCCTTGCTGCCGCCGTAAATGCGGATATCGTCCAGACGGTTATCCACCTTGAACAGCACAAAGTTAATCAGGCCGGGCACGTTGACCTCGCAGTCCTGCTCTGCCAGAAAATCTTCCAGATGATTGTTGGCAAAGGGGGCATATTTCACATAGATTTCGCCCACAATACCCACCTTGACCTTGGGAACTCTCTTCACGGGGATGGAAGCAAAGTCAGCAGTCAGCTTGTGCAGGTACTCCTTCTGCTGTTTGATGGAGCAGGCATCGCCCTTGTTGATTTTTTCGGACAGATATTTGGTCCACTTCTTCACCATTGCATGGCTGTCGCCCTTAATGACCTCATAGGGCTTCACCTGGTTTTCCAGCAGCATCAGGGCGTCGCCATAGACGATGGCGGCAATCATTTTCCGAACCAGCGGGATAGACAGGGAGAAACCGGGATTTTTTTCCAGTCCGGACAGGTTCAGGGAGATGACCGGCACATCGGCAAAGCCCGCCTTGCGCAGAGCCTTGCGGAGCAGATGGATATAGTTGGAGGCGCGGCAGCCGCCGCCGGTCTGGCTCATGAGGACAGCCGTGTGGTCCAGGTCAT
>CAJMOI010000194.1 GCA_905215105.1 uncultured bacterium | reverse complement strand
GGGGACCGGCCATGGCATAGCCGATGCCCGCTTCCTTCATGACATGAAGCACACGTTCCAGCTCCTGTTCCGGCTCCGGACTGTCCAATTCTGCCCGGCAGAGATGACCGCCCAGTGTCAGTCCATGATAGGGCGCTTCCAGCCGGATTCTCTGGTACACGTCCACCGAATCGTCTTCGGGAACCAGGAAAGAATCGGTATACCGCTCCCGGTCGGTTACGCCGGGAATGCTTCCGAATTTCTTTTTGTCCAAACGGGCAAACCGCAGCGCCGTTCCCTTGTTGGGGGTAGCAATCAGGTTCCAGTTCAATCCCGTCTCCCGGCACTTCTGTTCCATATAGGAAGCCATCCGCCCCACAATATCCAGACCCAGCTTCTGGCTTTCGGCGGATTCTCCATGGTGGTGGCCGGTGAGCACCTTCAGCGCTTCTGCCAGTCCCACAAAGCCCACGCTGAGGGTTCCCTGACGCAGCACCTTCTCCACCAGATCGTCGTGGCGCAGGCTGTCCGAATCAATCCAGACTCCCTGTCCCATGAGGAAGGGATAGTTATAGGCCCGGCGGCTGCACTGAATCTCCATTCTCTGGCGCAGCTGGCGGGCTGTCAAAGACAGCCTCTCTTCCAGAATGGCACAGAATTTCCGGTAATTGCCCTTGGCTTCCAGCGCAATTCGGGGCAAATTGATGGAAGTAAAGCTCAGATTTCCCCGGCCGCAGGAGGTCACGCAGGAAGGCTCCGCCACATTCTCCATCACTCGGATGTTGTTGCCCTGATAGGCCGTCTCACTGCGATAATCGCCGGGACGGTACCAGCGCAGGTTATAGGGGGCATCCAGGAAGGAAAAATGCAGGGATACCCGCTGACAGGCCACTTCCATGGCCATGCGGAACAAGTCATAGTTGGGGTCGCCGGGGTTCAGGTTGACCCCTTCCTTAATTTTGAAAATGTGCACCGGGAAAATAGGCATTCCGCCGTCGCCCAGTCCTGCTCGGGTTGCTTTCAGCAGATTGCGGATGACCATGCGGCCCTGGGGTGTGGTGTCGGTACCGTAGTTCAAAGAGCTGTAGGGCACCTGTGCACCGGCCCGGGAATTCATGGTGTTCAGGTTGTGAATCAGCGCTTCCATGGCCTGCCAACAGGCGCTGTCTGTTTCGCTCTCTGCTTTCTTCACGGCGTAGTCATGGGCTGCGTGAGCCTGTTCCCGGGAAATAGGCTGAAATCCCATTTCCGCCTGATGAGAGGGAAGCCATTCCACCACTTTCCGTCCATATTCTTCCGTTTCATACAGTGCCAGCGATTTACCGAGACAACGCTTCATTTCCTCCACCAGCGCCACAGCGTCCTGAT
Source organism: uncultured bacterium (assembly GCA_905215105.1). Taxonomy (GTDB): domain Bacteria; phylum Bacillota; class Clostridia; order Oscillospirales; family Acutalibacteraceae; genus Heritagella_A. Next base: position 1,558 of record CAJMOI010000194.1, on the reverse strand, counting down.
GGGGGAATTCCAGCAGAATCTGCAAATACTGGGCAAAGGCGGCAAAATAGGCTTTTCGATAGGTCTTATCGATACCCGGCGCCATGGCGTAATCAAAATTGGGGATTCCCTGGCTCTCATGCATCTCGTTCTGGTTGGCCTGAATGGCGATGCAGGCCAGCGCTGTATAACTGCGGATATCGTTGGGCTCCCGGAGATAACCGTGTCCGGTGGAGAATCCGCCACGGAACAGGGTTACCGGGTCAATCTGACAGCTGGTTTCCGTCAGCGCATAAAAGTCCTTGTCGTGGATGTGAATTTTTCCCGTGCTGTGGGCCTCTGCCACCTCGGGGGGAATCACATTGGCATCATAAAAAGCCTTTGCACCTTCAGAACCATATTCCAGCATGGTGCCCATGGCGGTGTCCTCGTTGATACCCCGAATCTCCTGCTCATCCCGATTCGAGCGGAATGTCAGGTTCTCATAGGTCTTCATCAGGGCCGGCGTCAGTTCCCGCACCCGTTTATGCTCATCCCGATACAGAATATAGGCCTTTGCTGTCTGGGCATAGCCGTGGGCCATCAGCGCTTCCTCCACCAGATCCTGTATCTGCTCCACGGTGGGGACGGAAAACTGTTCCAGCGCTTTCCGGCTTACCTGTTCGGTCAGCTCGTCCAGCTGCCGGGGGGAAAGACGTTCCTCTGTCAGACGTATATTCGCTTTAAAAACCGCACTGCGGATTTTGGCGGAATCAAAGGGAACCACCTCGCCGCTGCGTTTTCTGATCTGTGGCTTCATGTTGGGTTTCAGGCCTTTCTTTTGGTGATATCGGTCCGCACGGGCGGAGCGTAGTATCTCTATTGTACTTCCCTCCATAGGGAATGTCAAGAAAGAAGCGCGGAAGAAAAAACTATATATTGTGTAGTTTTTTGCACCATTTGAAATTTCGGTACAATATATACTTTCCGTTGAAAAGCCTGTCCCTTTTTGGTCAGGAGAGCACCGCCCCCAGGCTTTCCGCCAACAGCACCGCCTGCTCCAAATCGATCTTTGTCCGCTTCATAAGGGCGCTTTTTAAATCCGTCCCGTCAATCTTTGCACCCCGAAGATCCGCGTCTGTCAAATTGGCTCTGGCCACTACCGCCTGTCCCAAATCACATCCGGACAAATCCGCCTTTTCCAGATTGACCTCCGTCAAGTTGGCGCCGTGAAAATTACAGCCGTGCAGTTCCATTTTTTTCAAAGAAGCCCGATCCCAGACGGAATAAGCGTAATTTCCACCCCGCAAGGTAAACCCGGTGAGCACCGCACCGGAAAAGCTGCTGCCTGTGCCTTTGCATTCTTCCAACACCGTGCTGAACAGGTTTGCCCCATAAAACCGACAGTTGATAAAGGCTGTGCGAGTGTGTCGGCTGTCCTCCAGCCGGGCAAAGGAAAAATCACAATCCTCAAACCAGCAGTTCCGGGTAACCAGCCCCATCATATTAGCGCCGTGAAACCGGCATCCGACAAACCGCACACCGGTCAGCTCCTGCTCTTCCCAGTTTTCTTCCCGCAAATCCATTCCTATATATTCTT
>CAJMOI010000193.1 GCA_905215105.1 uncultured bacterium | reverse complement strand
GGGTATTTGGAGGCCACCGTTTTTTCGGAAAAGCCCTCGTAAAAATCCTTGCCCTTAGGCCCGGCCAGAGCAAAACGGCATTTGCCGAAGCCTAAATCCAGCACCTCATAGAACCGGCTGCCGTTTTCCATGATGGTATCCTTGCCCACCACACCCATGTCACACACGCCGTGCTCTACATAGGTAATCACGTCGGCGGCCTTGGCCAGCACCACCTCGATACTGCCGTCGCCAATGGGCAAAATCAGCTGTCGGCCTTTATTGTGAACGGCGGTGCAGTCCATGCCCAGCTTTTCAAACAGGGCCACCGTGTCCTTTTCCAAGCGGCCCTTGGTCAATGCAATGCGAAGCGGTTTCACTGACACTCGCCCCCTTTCACGATTTCCGTTTTCCCGACAATATCCACCCGGGCAATGCCTTTTTTTCCGGCCAGCACTTTGGCTTCTTCCAACGTGTCGCACAGGGCGTTTTCACAAATCAGCCCTTCCTCTTTGGAAAGCCGCCGGGCATACTGGATGCCTGCCAGCTCCATGCCTTCTTCGGCAAAAATCAACACATCGGGCTTTTTCACTTCTGCTCCCTGTCCCCGCTTCATCATGGCTTGTGCCACGGCGTCCACGATGACGGAAAAGCCCACGGCGGGCATGGGGGAATCAAACCGGGCCAGCAGGTTATCATACCGGCCGCCCAGAAGCACCGCGTCGCCCCACTCTTCCACATAGGCGCTGAACACCACGCCGGTGTAGTAGTCGTTGCGCTGCACCAGACCCAAATCTACCATCATGCGGCTGCCAAGGCCCAAGCCGGACAGGGATTCATACAGCTCCTGCAAATAGCGGAGGGTTTCCACTGCTTCGGGGCTGCTGCACAGGGCAAAGGCTTCCTCGAACACCTCTTTGCCGCCAAAAAGACGGGGCAGCTTTGCCATGGCCCGCACGGCCGGACTGTCCGGCAATTTTTCAAGAATGGTATTCAGGGCCGCGTAGTTTTTGGACTCGATGGTGCTGCGGATTTCCTCCCGCTCTTCCTCGCTGATGGGAAGTTCAGCAGCCAGCGCCCGGAAAAATCCCGCGTGGCCGATTTCCATACGGAAACCGGGCAGACAGCTTTCCATAGCTTCTGCCGCCATGGCAATGGCCTCCACGTCGGCCCGCTTTCCGCCAACGCCCAGCAGCTCCACGCCGGACTCCACCGTTTCGTTGCTGCGGCCGGTAAGGCCGGGATTGCTGCGGTAGATGGGCTGATTATAGTAAAAGCGCATGGGGCGCTCCATATTCTGTAAACGGGTGGCGGCCAACCGGGCAATGGGTGTGGTGGTATCCGGACGGAGTACCATCAGCCGCCCTTTCTGGTCGCTCATTTTCATCATGATTTCCTGGGGAATGCCGGAGCGGGCCGGTTCGAACACATCGTAAAATTCGATGCCCGGGGTAACCGCTTCCTGATAGCCGTGGGACACAAAGACCTGTTTCAGACGGCTTTCCGCCAGACGGCGGGCGGCACATTCCTCAAAGAGAAGATCCCGTGTGCCTTCGGGAGTAATTTTATTATAGAGTTTCATGGTGACACCCTTCCTCAATCGGGAAATATCCACTGGTTTCGGAGCGCACACAGGTGCGCCTCTACACAAACAATGCTATCTTGCTTTAGCGTGCTACTATGATATCACAGCACTGCTTTTCTGTCAATCCCTTTTTCCCTCAAAACAGGGTCATCTGGCTGCTGTCCGGCAGACCGGCCAAAGCCCCTGCTTCTTTCAGCGTTTCAATCACCGACTTACTGACTTTCGAACGAGCCTGCAAGTCGTCGATGGAAATATAAGGCCCGCCGCTGGCTTTGGCTTCTTCCAGACTGATGGCAGCGGCTTCGCCCACACCGGACAAAGACGAGAAGGGCAGGCGGATTTTGCCGTCCTCCACCAGATACTTTTTGGCGGCGGACTTGTACAAATCCACCGGGAGCACTTCAATGCCCCGAACCAGCATCTCATTGACAATTTGATAGGTGGAATAGGCGGCTTCTTCCTTAGCGGAAGCCTCTTTTCCCTTCATATTGATTTCATTCATGCGCTGGCGGACAGCGGAACGGCCTTTGGTGACCACGGCCCCCTCAAAATCTTCGCCGCGGACGGAGAAATAAGCCGCATAATATTCCACGGGCTTATGAACCTTATACCAGCCCAGACGCAGTGCCGCGATCATGTAAGCGGCGGCGTGGGCCTTGGGGAACATGTACTTGATTTTCATACAGGAATCAATATACCAGTCGGGCACATTGTGCTCCTTCATGGCCTGCTTGTGCTCGTCGGTGAGGAGCTTGGTCGCTTTGCCCTTACGGACAATTTCCATGATCTTAAAGGCCATTTTCGGCTCCAGCCCTTTCAGCATCAGATAGGTCATAATGCTGTCGCGGGTACCGATAACCTCGGAAATGGTGCAGGTGCCGTTTTTAATCAGATCCTGTGCATTGCCCAACCACACGTCGGTACCGTGGGAAAGGCCGGAAACCTGCAGCAGGTCGGAGAAGGTTTTCGGCTTGGAATCCACCAGCATCTGGCGCACAAAGGGCGTGCCCAGCTCCGGCAGGGAGAAAGTACCGGTGACAGAGTCGATGTCCTCCGGCTTTACGCCCAGCGCCTTAGTGGAGTGGAACAGGGACATGACGTCCGGGTCACTCATGGAGACATTCATGACGGGGATACCGGTGTACTCTTCCAGATAGTGATAAATGGTGGGCACATCGTGTCCCAGCTCATCCAGCTTACAAATGGTGTCGTGGATGGAATGGAAGTCGAAGTGGGTGGTAATGTTGTCGGACTTCTGGTCGTTGGCGGGGTGCTGCACCGGGCAGAACTCGTACACGTCATGACCCTTGGGCACAACCACCATGCCGCCGGGATGCTGACCGGTGGTGCGCTTGATGCCCGTACAGCCGATGGCCAGCAG
>CAJMOI010000192.1 GCA_905215105.1 uncultured bacterium | reverse complement strand
AGGGAAAGTTCCAGCCGGAGGATATGCCGAAAATTCTGGCGGCGCTGGACCGAAATCAAGCCGGCCCCACGGCTCCGGCCTGTGGGCTGTGTCTGGATCAGGTATTTTATCAGGATATTGACCTGTCACAGGTTGGAAATTGATTGGATGCGGTTGAATCCCTGTGACGATGACGGATGATATACATGGAGGTGGAACCATTGGAAAAGAAGAGTAAGCGTTTTTCCGCTCTTCAAGGCTATGCGGATGATGAAGAGATCAATCTGATTAAAAAGAAGAAAAAAGGCCACGGCGGAAGCAAAATTCCCCAGGTGCCCAAGTGGGTGTATCGAGTGAGCCTGATTCTGCTGGCTGCGGTGCTGGCGCTGGCCTGGTGGTTCAACCGGGAAAACCTCACCATGGATCATATTTCTGATTGGATTCAGTCCCGCTTTGTGGGAATGGGTGTGGGCGACGGCTTTCCCGTATCCGTTCCCGGCGGAGAAACGGAAACAGGAAATTTCATTTCCGTAGATCAGGAAGCGGTGGCGGTGAGCAATACTTCTCTGACAGCCTGGAATTCCACCGGAAAGCAGACTGCCTCCATTCAGCATGCGTGCAGCCAGCCTGCCCTGAAAGAAGCAGCAGGCCGGTTTCTGGTTTACAGCATTGGGGGAACCAGCTATCAAATCAGTACTCACACCCGCAATGTGCTGAAAGCCAATACCACAGAGAAAATTATGACGGCGGATATTTGCAGCGATGGCCGGTTTGCACTGGTGACCCAGTCCTCGGATTATGCCTGCCGCCTGACCGTCTATTTGCCCGACGGTTCGGTGCAGTATGAGTACGATTTCAGCCAGACCTATATTACCGCCGTTTCCCTGAATGGCAGCGGTACCATGGGATTTGCCGCCGGAATCCAGACCCAGGACGGCGCGCTGGTATCTCAGCTGTATGTTTTTGATTTTAATCAGGAAGAACCGGTATATACCCTGTCCAGTCCGGATAACATGATTTTACAGGCTCAATGGGGGTCTGACGGAAAAGTGTGCGCTGTCGGTGACCGGAAAGCCTTATGGGTGGATACCGGCAGCGGAAAAGCAGAAACTTATGATTATGGTGGTCAGCAGGTAACGGCCTGTCAAATAGACGGAAGCCGGCTGCTGCTGTCCCTTTCCAGTTATTCCGTGGCAGGTGCGTGCCGGGTGTTGGAGTTCCGGGGAACGGCGGAACCGGTGACACAGGTGGAAACGGACAGTCTGGTAAAATCCGTTTCCCTGTACGGGGAAACACTGGCCTATTTGTCCGGGAGCACGGTGCAGTCCATTACCTCCGGCAGCGGCGAAAGCCGGGGAACGTGCAGCGCAGGCGGCGATGCACGAGCAATTGCACTGCAAAACGAGAGCAACGTCTATTTATTGGGCGTTAGTGAGGTCAGACAGTCGTCTTTTCAGTAAATTCGCCGTCTGTTTACAGAAAGTTTATGGATAACCAGGTTGATTTGCCTTGTTTGCGGCGGGGGAGTATGCTATAGTTATATCATATTTCCCAAATGTATGTTTGCAAAACAGCCGGTTTTATGGGAAAGGAAGGGGTATCATTGCCGTATCTTGCAGACGCAGTCATTGTAGTAATCTTTCTGCTGTTCATCATTCTGGGGGTAAAACGGGGGTTTGTCCGTTCTGTGCTGGATTTGGTGGGAACACTGGCGGCCATGCTGGTGTCCATGTGGTTCAGCGGCATTGCGGCCCAGTGGGTTTTCTCCACTTTTTTACAGGAATCTCTGACCCGTCAGATTGCAGAAGCATTGCAGGCAGCTCCGGCTGCTGATGCGGCTGACGCCGTGCTGTCGGTAGTTCCGGAAATCCTTCGGGGTGGTCTGGAAGCCTTCGGCATTACGTCCGACGCCATCAATCAGGCAGTTGCCGGAACCAGCGGTCAGGCAGCGGCAGCGGTGGTCGCAGTGCTGTCCCCTATGGTTGTTTCGGTGCTTCGAGGGCTGTTTGCATTGGTGCTGTTTGTGTTCCTGCTGGTCATTTTCCGGATTCTGTCCGGTGTGGTATGCAGAATCTTCCGTCTGCCGGTGCTGCGCCAGCTGGACAAAGGGTTGGGCATTCTGTTGGGCGTTGCACAGGCGGCGTTGATTACGGTGCTGCTGTGCTTCTGTGCACAGGCGCTGATTTCGGTTTCGTCTCCCTGGTTGGTCGAAACCATACAGGCTTCTCAGGTCTATCAGTTTTACCTGTCTTTGGGAGCCTGATGCAGAAACAGGTCTGCATGAAAAAGGAAATGGTTGAAATGAAAGAGGATGTTAATGGTGAGTGAAGCAAACAAGAGCCGGAATCAGAACTGGACGATTCCCAATCTGCTTTCGGTACTGAGAATTCTGGTCATAGGTCCTTTTGCCTGGTTTTTTCTCAATGACGATCTGTTCTGGGCGGCAGCCATGCTGATTTTTTCGGGACTCAGTGACATGTTTGACGGGATGATTGCCCGAAAGTTCAATCAGATCACCGAGCTGGGAAAAATGCTGGACCCCCTTGCAGATAAGCTGACCCAGGGCACTGTAGCGATTTGCCTGGCAGTGGAATATCCGGTGCTGATTCCGGTTCTGCTGATTTTTGTGGTGAAAGAACTGGGAATGCTCATTGGCGGTTGTTTCCTTTTGAAGAGAAAAAAGCGCCCCTGCGCTGCCAAGTGGTATGGCAAAGTGGGAACGGTGATGTTCTATATTTCCGCAGTGGTGGTTGTGGTACAGGGCATTTTCAATATGCACTCTATGGGGGCACTGATTACCGCCTATACGCTGCTGGGACTGACTGCGGCATTTATGATCTATGCCATGATTCGGTATTTCCTGATTTTCCTGCAAATCCTCCATTCCGAGGATCCCCGGGATAATCTGGATCTCAATAAAGAAATCAAGGCCAGAAAGGGAGAAAATTCCTGAGTATGGAGAACGC
>CAJMOI010000191.1 GCA_905215105.1 uncultured bacterium | reverse complement strand
TGCCTGTATATTGGGATAAAATTCTGATCAACGCATCCCAGGTGACCAACCCGCCTATCGATCCTCTGCGGGAACCCATGGAAACCCGGGTGTTTCTGGGACAGAAGCCGGAAAAGGTGGAGCGGGACGAAAACGGAAATCTGACTTGCCAGCTCTCTCCCCAGCTGGAACTGTCCATGCCGGTGATGTTCTCCGCCATGAGCTACGGTTCTATCAGCTATAACGCCCACGCCAGCCTGGCCCGGGCGGCCACGGAGCTGGGAATCCTCTACAATACCGGTGAGGGCGGCCTTCATGAAGACTTTTATGTCTATGGCCCCAACACCGTTGTACAGGTAGCTTCCGGCCGTTTTGGCGTGTATAAGGAATATCTGGAAGCAGGCGCTGCGGTGGAAATCAAAATGGGTCAGGGCGCAAAGCCCGGCATCGGCGGCCATTTGCCCGGTGCGAAAATTGTCGGGGACGTTTCCCGGACCAGAATGATTCCCGAAGGCTCTGATGCCATTTCTCCGGCACCCCACCACGATATTTACTCCATTGAGGACCTGCGTCAGCTGGTTTTCTCCCTGAAGGAAGCAACCGAATATAAAAAGCCGGTGATTGTCAAGGTGGCCGCCGTTCACAATATTGCAGCCATTGCCAGCGGTATTGCCCGCAGCGGCGCAGATATCATCGCGATTGATGGATTCCGGGGCGGTACTGGTGCGGCTCCCACCCGAATCCGTGACAATGTGGGGATTCCCATTGAGCTGGCGCTGGCCGCAGTGGACAGCCGCCTGCGCAAAGAGGGAATCAGAAATCGGGTTTCCCTGGTGGTGGGCGGCAGTATTCGCAGTGCCGCTGACGTGGTGAAAGCCGTTGCCCTTGGCGCGGATGCCTGTTATGTGGCAACCGCTGCCCTGCTGGCACTGGGATGCCATCTGTGCCGTACCTGCCAGACCGGCAAGTGCAACTGGGGTATTGCAACCCAGCGTCCTGAACTGGTCAAGCGCTTGAATCCCGATATGGGCAGCCAGCGGCTGGTGAACCTGATGACCGCCTGGAAGCACGAGATCATGGAGATCATGGGCGGTATGGGCATCAACTCCATTGAAGCCCTGAAAGGCAACCGCCTGATGCTGCGGGGAATTGGTCTGACGGAAAAAGAGCTGGAAATCCTTGGGATTTCCCATGCCGGCGAATAAGGAGGGGGAACCATGAAGCGAGTTTATGTCAATGAAGAATGGTGCCTCGGCTGCCATTTGTGCGAATACAACTGCGCCTTTGCCAATTCCGGGGAAACCGATATGGTCAAGGCGCTGAAAGGAAAGCCCATCTATCCCAGAATCCGGGTGGAAGACAGCGGGAAGGATGACATTCATTTTGCGGTTTCCTGCCGCCACTGTACAGACCCGATCTGTGTGAAAAGCTGTATTTCCGGCGCTCTTTCCATTCAGGACGGTGTGATTTCCGTGGACCAGAGCAAGTGTGTGGGCTGTCTGACCTGTGTGCTGGTGTGTCCCTATGGCGCATTGGCTCCCAACGAGGGCGGCGTTATGCAGAAGTGCGAGCTTTGCCTGCAAAATTCCTGCGGCGAGCCGGCCTGTGTCAAGGGATGTCCCAACCGGGCCATTGTATATGAAGAGAGATGAGGAGGTGATGATGAGATGAGAAGAATGAAACAGTATGTGATTGTGGGCAACAGCATTGCCGCTGTAGGCTGCATTGAAGGGATTCGTCGGGAAGACAGGGAATCTCCCATCACAGTGGTATCGAAGGAACCTTACGCCGTATATGGCCGTCCGCTGATTTCCTATTATCTGGAAGGCAAAACCGATCTGGAGCGGATGAAGTACCGTCCCGATGACTTTTATGAGAAAAACGGCTGTACAGTGCTGTATGGAAAAACCGCCGTCAAGCTGGATGAGAATAACCGGCAGGTGCTGCTGGATGACGGCACTGCTCTTCCTTATGACGAGCTCTGTGTCGCCACCGGTTCTTCTCCCTTTGTCCCGCCTTTTGAGGGGCTGGACACGGTGGAAAACCAGTTTCCCTTTCTGACGCTGGATGACGCGCTGGCACTGGAAAAGGTGGTCACGCCCTCTTCTCGAGTGTTGATTATCGGCGCAGGCCTGATCGGTCTGAAATGTGCCGAAGGTCTGGCGGAAAGAGCCGGGAAAATTACCGTGTGTGATCTGGCGGGTCATGTGCTTTCCAGTATTCTGGACGAAACCTGTGCCGGAATCGTTGCGGAAACGCTGGAGGTCAACGGTATTCGCCTGATGCTGGGAGACAGTGTGGCGCGCTTTGATGGACAGACGGCTTTCATGAAGAGCGGCAGCACGGTGGAATTTGATGTGCTGGTGCTGGCTGTAGGTGTCCGCGCCAATACCTCTCTGGTGAAGGATGCAGGCGGCGAAACGGACCGGGGCATTTTGGTCAATGGGAAAATGGAGACCTCTTTGCCTCATGTATACGCGGCCGGAGACTGTACCCAGGGCGACGAGCTTCTTTCCGGACAGAAAAAGGTGCTGGCTCTGCTGCCCAATGCCTATATGCAGGGACAGTGTGCCGGTGTCAATATGGCCGGCGGGGAAGAGGTTTTTGACAAGGCCATTGCCATGAACGCCATCGGCTTTTTCGGTTTGCACCTGATGACTGCCGGCTGCTGTTTCCCGGAAGAAGAGGGCGGCAAAATTTATGAAGAATCCATTCCCGGTGGGGTAAAGCGGCTTTTTACCCGAAACGGGTTTTTGACAGGTTTTATGCTCATCGGTGCAACCGATCGGGCGGGCATTTATACGGCCATGATTCGCGAACAGGTGCCGCTGGAGACGGTGGACTTTGATTTGCTGCAAAAAACTGCTGCACTGGCCGCTTTTTCGAAAGAAAATAGAAGAAAAAAGCTGGGAGGTGTGGTATAATATGAAAATCAATGCAGTTAATATGGACTACCGTCCGTTAAATGAGGCGATCCGTCAGTCGGAAGACC
>CAJMOI010000190.1 GCA_905215105.1 uncultured bacterium | reverse complement strand
CTGGCGGTCTATCTCTTGTTTTCGGTTGCTTGCTTCCTTACCGTACATGAGCATTATATCCCGGTATATATCCGCTGTAGGAAATCTGACAGGACACCGATACCCCCGAAACCTGTTCTTCAAAGGAAAGGAACGGCTCTTTTTCCATTTTTTCCAGTACGTCGTGTACCTCTCCTGCAAACAGTCCCGTTTCCCGCTGGGCTGCTGCAAAGGAATACAACAATCCCTCTCGAACCGTTTGAAAAGACGGGACCCTGGTCTCTGCCTCTTCCCCTTCTAAAACAATAGAAAAGGAAACACCTGTCATTGCCCCGTTTTCTTCCTCAAATTGCAGCTCAGGCAGGGGAACTTCTTCTATTTCCACCACAATGATGTTGGGGGCATAGGGCTCCACCCAGTTTCCTTCTGCATCCAGCTTCCGCAGGCCGTCAAAGCCATAATACCGGAAATACCGGTTATAATTCTCACAGAACTGAGCTACCGTGATTTCTCCCCGGTTTTTGGGTAAGGCATTCCAGCTCATGGCCAACACCAGAGACAGGGCCAGCACGCCCACAGCGCCCAGCCATCCAATTTCACGCCACCGTTTTTCGTCCCGCACGGTCAGGGTGGAATCGTACTCCCATTCCAGCGTCTCCCGGTCCTCACAGGCCCGATAGCTTTTCCACAGCCGCACCACATTGTAAATCGGAAGCCCCAGACCCATTCCCCATACCAGAACCTTCCACACACGGGACCGAGCCTGGGAAAGGGTCAGACGCTCTCCACTGTCCGCTTTTACCCGCAGTCCCAGAATCCATTTTCCCGGCGTGCAGGCGGCAACATGGAGCCATATCGGTTCCAGCAGAAACATCAGCACCAGTCCGGCCGCTGTATCCACCAGTTCCATCCCTGCCGAGCGGTTTTGCAGGTTCCAATCCAGCACGAAAATCAGGAAAAGCTGCCATACAGTCGTACACAGTCCCAGATCCAACCCCCGAGCAAAAAAACGGCGGAACGGTGCACGCACCTGGGGCAGCACATCCGTTTTCCACTGGGGTTGGGACGGTGTTTCCGGCGCAGATCGATTTACTTCCTGTAAATATCTTTCCGCATTCAACGTGCTGTACTGCACTTTGTCCGCTTTCATCCGGGCGCAGAGCTCCCGGCACCGGGCCGCCCGCTCCTCTTCCTGATGGAGCTGCTCCAGATGGCGGGACAGCACGGTATCCATGACCTCTTCCCCTGTCTGTAATTTCTGAATTTCTTCCAGAGACAGGTCCAGCATCCGCAGCAGTTTAATTCACTGCAAAACGGCAAGGTCTTTTTCCGAATAGTCCCGATACCCGTTTTCTCCCCGCTCCGGGGACAGCAAGCCCCGGCTTTCATAAAAGCGGATATTGGCCCGGGTCATTCCGGTACGGACTTCCATTTCCTTGATGGTCATAACATTCCCTCCTTTACCCCTTTTCTGCCTCCATTATAAGGGGTAAAGCAGGTTGACAGTCAAGACAAACTATTAGTTTTCTGCAGTCTTTTGCAAATTCTGCTCCTTTTCCATGGAAAGAAGCTTTTTTCGCTCCCGAACCACCAGCAGAATCGCCAGCAGCGCCGCCGCACCGTCAGAAATCGGTCCGGCATACATGACGCCATCCAGTCCCCAGAAAACCGGCAGAATCACCAGCAGGGGCAGCAGGAAAATCACCTGACGGGTCAGCGCCATCAAAATGCCCTTGGGAGCTTTTCCCATGGCGGTAAAGAAGTTGGAAGTGATGGGCTGAATGCCGTTGATAAAGGTGAGGAACAGAAACACCCGGAAATACCGCTCTGCAAAGGCGAAATAAGCCTCACTGCCGGAACCAAACAGGGAAATAATCTGGCGGGGGAACAGCTGGAAGCACAGGAAAGACAAAATGGAAATCACTGTGCCCGCTGTTACCGCCAGCCGGTAAGAGCTCCACACCCGTCCGTATTTTTTCGCGCCGTAGTTAAAGCTGGTAATGGGCTGCAAGCCCTGAGAAATACCGATGACCAGCGAGAAGGCAATCATATTCACCTTATTGATAATACCGGAACAGGCCAGCGGGATTTCCTGTCCGTATATGGACAGGGCGCCGTAATAGGTCATGGTGTTGTTCATGACAATCTGTACCACCATCATGGCGATCTGGTTGAAGCAGTTGGAGGTACCCAGCGCCGCTACCCGCAGGCAATAACGGAGCTTGGGGACAAAACAGGACTTTTCCAGCTGTACCGAGCGGAATCGGAGCAGATACCACAGCACCATACACCCGGAAACAATCTGGCCCAGCACCGTGGCCCAGGCTGCACCGGCCATGCCCCAGTGAAAGCCAAAAATAAACAGGGGGTCAAAAATGGTATTGATAATCGCGCCGGACAGCATACAGGCCATGGAAAATTTGGGACTTCCGTCGGCCCGAACCAGCGCGCTTCCGCCGGTGGAGAGAATCAGAAAGGGGAAGCCGAAAGAGGTAATCCCCGTATATTCCAGAGCATAATCCAGCGTATCCGGCGTTGCGCCAAAGAGGAGCATCAGGGGATTCAGGAAAATCCGCACACCGACACACAGAATGATGCCGGAGGACAGGAGCAGGAACACCGCGTTTCCCACATATTTTCCCGCTTTCCGATAGTCCTGCGCACCCATACACAGATTAAAATTGGAAGCGCCGCCGATGCCGAACAACAGCGCCAGAGACGTACACAAGGTGGTCAAGGGGAACGCCACATTGGTGGCGGCGTTTCCGTTAATGCCAATGCCGTTTCCAATAAAAATCTGGTCCACAATGTTATACAGAGCGCTGACCAGCATGGAAATTACACTGGGAACTGCAAATTGCAGCAGCAGTTTTCCGACTTTTTCTTCTCCCAAACGGTCTCTCATTCCATTCCCGTCCTTTCTTCAGTCACTTAACTATTTATATCATAAAGTATAAACCACTCTTTTCCGTCGGTCAAGTTTCCACGGCTCTGTAGGTTTGTCAAACATTTTGTACAGCGAGAGATTCAAAGAAGGCAGCAAGTTT
>CAJMOI010000189.1 GCA_905215105.1 uncultured bacterium | reverse complement strand
CCGCTGACGTTGGACTGCCGCTTGAATCCGTCAGCCCTTCGGACAGAACTGCCGGAGCTGCTGGAACAGCTGGAACCCTTTGGAGAGGGAAATCCCGCGCCTTTGTTTGGATTATACGGAATGCTGCTGGAGGAAATGACACCAGTGGGCGGCGGAAAACATTTGCGGCTGACCCTTCGGAAAAAGGATGCAGCCGTGCGCTGTATGCAGTTCGGCATGACAGCGGAGGAATTTCCCTGTCAGCCCGGCGATACGCTGGATCTGGCGGTTTCTCTGGAAGCCAGAGAGTTCCGGGGGGAGAAAAATCTGAGTATTACCGTCCGGGATTTCCGGCCTTCCGGTGTGGATTTCTGCGAACTGCTCCGTCAGTCCCGATTGTATGAAAAATACCGGCGGGGAGAAGCGCTGACATGGGATGAGGGGAAAGCGCTGCTGCCGGATCGGAATGATTTTGCAAAGGTGTACCGGATGATCCGTGACCGGAATGGCTGGCACGGTTCGCCGATGTATTTATGGCTTCGCTTGGGCGAGTCTTCGCTGCATATGGGAAAGCTGCTGTTCCTGCTGGATGTCATGGAGGAGCGGGGGCTGATTTCCAAAAGCGGTCTGGAGGACAGCCTTTCCATAGAGCTGAAGCCGGTACAGGGAAAAGTGGATCTCACCGCTTCGCCCCTGTTCCGGGAAGTCAAGGAGAGAATGAAGAAGGAGGGTGCTTGATATGGCGGTAAAACATGGGCAGAGTTACGAGGAACTTCTGGAGCTGATTCGCAGCTCCGGGCGCGAGTTCAACATGGAGATGATTGACAAGGCCTATCAGCTGGCAAATGGGGCACATCAGGGACAGATGCGGCTTTCCGGTGAGCCCTATATCATTCATCCCCTGGCGGTTTCCTGTATTCTGGTAGAGCTGGGAATGGACTCCGAGTCTGTGGTGGGCGGCCTCCTCCACGACGTGGTGGAGGACACGGACTACACGCTGGAAGACATCCGGAAGCTGTTCAATCAGGAAGTCGCCAACCTCATCGACGGCGTGACCAAGCTGGGAAAAATCCCCTATTCTTCCCGGGAAGAGCAGCAGGCGGAGAATATCCGGAAAATGCTCATCGCCATGTCGGAGGATATCCGGGTTATTATCATCAAGCTGGCGGACCGGCTGCACAATATGCGTACCTTGCAGTTCAAGCCGCCTCAAAAGCAGCGGGATACCGCATTGGAAAGCATGGAGGTGTATGCCCCCATCGCTCACCGTCTCGGTATCCGGGCTGTGAAGGAAGAGCTGGAAGATTTGTCTCTTCGGTATCTGGACCCGGTGGCTTACCGGGAAATTGAAGATACCCTGGAAATGCAGAGCAAGGACCGGATCGCTTTTATTGACCGGACAAAAGAAGAAATTCGCCAGCGGGTGTCGGAAATGATTCCCAATGTGTATCTGGAAGGCCGGGTGAAGAGCATCAACGGCATTTTCCGGAAAATGTTCATTCAGGGCAAAACCATGGAGGAAATTTTCGACGTGTACGCGGTTCGGGTAATCGTGGACACGGTGACGGACTGTTACAACGTGCTGGGATTGATTCACGATATGTTCCAGCCCATTCCCAACCGGTTCAAAGATTATATTTCCACCCCCAAGCCCAATATGTACCAGTCCCTGCACACCACGGTGCTGAGCAAGGACGGCATTCCCTTTGAGGTGCAGATCCGCACCTGGGAAATGCATTATACCGCTGAATACGGTATTGCCGCCCACTGGAAATACAAGCTGGGCATGACCCGGGGCAATTCAGTGGACGAGCGTCTGGTGTGGATTCGCCAGATGCTGGAAAACCAGAAGGACAACGAAGACGCCACCGATATTGTCCGCGCTATCAAGAGCGACCTGGCGCCGGAAGAGGTGTTCGTCTTTACCCCGAAAGGACAGGTCATCAGCCTGCCCGCCGGTTCCACTGTCATCGATTTCGCCTATGCCATTCACAGTGCCGTGGGCAACCGGATGACCGGCGCCAAGGTGAATAAACGCATTGTTCCCATTGATTATAAAGTCAAAACCGGCGAGATCATCGAGATTCTCACCACCAAAGAAGTGGGCCGAGGCCCCAGCCGTGACTGGCTGAAAATCGTCAAAACCAGTGAAGCGAGAAATAAAATCCGCCAGTGGTTCAAAAAAGAACGGCGGGAAGAGAATATTGTGGAAGGCCGCGCCGAGCTGGAGCGGGAATTCCGCAGGAACAACATCGAGCTTTCTGATGAATTGCTGCAAAACCTGATGGATACCGTGGGCAAGCGCAACAGCTGTGCAACTCTGGATGATCTGTATGCGGCCATCGGCTACGGCGGCATTCAGCTGTGGAAGGTTATGCCCCGGATTCGGGACGAGTACAACAAAGCGAAAAAAGCTGCCGCCGCACTGGAAAATTCCCAGCCGGTACAGCAGCCCACACCGGCGCCTGTCAAAACGAAAAACGCCGTGGGCGGCGTGCTGGTGGAGGGCGTGGATAACTGCCTGATTAAGTTTTCCAAGTGCTGCAACCCCCTGCCCGGTGACGAGATCATCGGCTTTATCACCCGTGGTTTCGGTGTTTCCATCCACAAGCGCAGCTGCTCCAATGTGCCGGCCCGAATTGAAGACGCGCCGGAACCGGAGCGCTGGGTTCGTGCCCATTGGGCAGGCGAAGTCCGCGAAAACTTCCAGACCACCCTGGAGCTGGTGGCGGAAGACCGTTCCGGCTTGCTGGCAGACGTGACCCAACAGCTTTTCGCCATGCGGCTGTCCATCAGTTCTCTCAATTCCCGGGAGCTGAAAGACGGTTCCGCCGTGATTTACGCCACCTTTACCGTCAACGGCATCGACCATCTGAATTCCGTCATGGACCGGCTCAGAGGGGTGTCGGGTGTTCGTTCGGTGAAGCGTTCTTGATTAGGGGCTATCTGAAAAGTCGAAATGATAGTCTTTTCCTATCGGCATCATGAAATGATGTCGTGCGACGCCAGCTACTGCGTTAAAAATACTCGGAATCCGGAAAGGATTCCTGCGTTTTT
>CAJMOI010000188.1 GCA_905215105.1 uncultured bacterium | reverse complement strand
ACCTATGCCAAAACCGAGCTCCATGAGCTTCGTTCTGTGAAAAGGGGGTTGTTCAGATGAGCCGGAATACAAAAATCGTTCTGGTTTCCCTGCTGGCCGTGGTTGTGCTGGCCCTCGCGCCGCTGTTTGCTTTAAAGGGCGCGGAGTTCGGCGGCAGTGACGACGCGGGAAGCGTCAAAGTAGAGGAAGTCACCGGGAAGGAATATGAACCCTGGTTCACCCCGGTATTGGAACTGCCCGGAGAAGTGGAAAGCCTGTTTTTCTGCATCCAGACCGGTCTGGGTGTCGGCGTGCTGGCCTTCGGTTTCGGGTATCTGGTAGCCCGTAAAAAATACGGCGGAATGCAGCAGGAGAAGCCTTCGGATCAGGAGGAAACTCCGTGATCGCCGGAATTCTGGCAGGGCTGGTTTTCTTCAGCCTGTTTGTGGGACAGCTGCCGCCTGTGTGGCTGGCGGCAGTCTGTCTCGGGGTGGTGCTCTTTTTCCTGCTGGCAGGCGGACACCATCACGACGGTGTTTTAACGATGGATGTCTATGCGCGGCGTTCCCGGCTTTGCCGGGAAAACGCCGCGTTTAAAACAGGCGTCAGTTTGCTGCTATTGATCCTGTGCATCTGCTGCCAATCGCCGATTCCGCCCCTTTGCCTGTTTGTCTTTTTGTCCGCCGTGACCGTGGCGGCGGGAGGAATCAAACTCCACACCTACCTGTCTCTGCTGACATTGCCCGGTGTGTTTTTGTTGTTGTCGGGACTAACACTGTTGTGGGATTATACCTCCAAACTGCCGGAAGAAGCGGTGCTGTCCCTGCCCTTTTTCGGAGGATGGCTGGCGGTACTGCCTGCTGCCCAGTCTCTGGCCATGCTGGTGTTGTCCCGGGCGCTGGGGGCTGTGAGCTGTCTGTATTTCCTCAGCCTGTCCACACCGCTGCCGGAGCTGCTGGCCGTACTGCGGCGGGTACACGTTCCCGCTATTATGGTGGAGCTGGCGGTGCTGATTTATCGATATACTTTCATTCTGCTGTCCACCTTCCGGGAAATGAAGGATTCCGCCGCCAGCCGGTTGGGATACCGGGGGCTGAAACGGAGCCTGCGCACTACCGGACTGGTATATGGAGGGCTGCTGGCCAATAGTTTTCGCCGGGCCGGCGCCTGTTTTGATGCCATGGAGAGCCGGTGCTATACCGGGCAGATTGCGTTTCTCACCGAAAAAAAGCGGATAACGGCTAAAGTTGTCGGTCTGCTGGTTCTTCCGGTGCTGGGAATGCTGGCCGGCGTATGGTTTGGTTTTTAAAGGAGAAGATTGTAGCATATGAAAGAACTGCTTCGGTTTGAGCAGGTTTCCTATCAATATGATAGCGGGGAAGAGCGGGAAGCCCTGTTTCCTCTTTCCGTTTGTCTGCACGAAGGGGAAAAAATCGCCGTATTGGGAAGCAACGGCGCGGGAAAATCCACCTTTTTCCTGCTGGCAAACGGTGTGCTTTCCCCCGGAAGCGGAACCGTAATGTTGGAGGGAAACCCCATCGGCAAGCGGGAAAAGCAACGGATGGCCCTTCGCCGGACAGTAGGGCTGGTGTTTCAAGACCCGGATGTCCAGCTGCTGGCGGGCACCGTGGAGGAAGAAATCAGCTTTGGTCCCATGAATCTGGGGCTTCCGGAAGAGGAGG
Organism: uncultured bacterium; assembly: GCA_905215105.1. Classification (GTDB taxonomy): domain Bacteria; phylum Bacillota; class Clostridia; order Oscillospirales; family Acutalibacteraceae; genus Heritagella_A. The sequence continues at coordinate 1,395 of CAJMOI010000188.1, read as the reverse complement.
TCCGCCGCCGGGTGGAAATGGCGCTGGAAAGCCTGGGCCTAACTCGATACCGCAGCCGCGGCCTTCAGTATCTTTCCGGTGGAGAAAAGCGCCGGGTGGCCATTGCTGATATTCTGGCCATGGAACCGAAGCTGATGCTGCTGGACGAGCCTTCCAGCAATCTGGACCCGGCAGGGCGGCAGCTGTTGGAAGAGACGCTGGAAACTCTTCACCGGAAGGGAATGGCGCTGGCGGTAGCCACCCACGACGTGGATTTTGCCTGGCGATGGGCAGACCGGGTGCTGGTCTTTCACGGTGGACGGCTGGAACGGGATGACAAACCGGAAGCGGGTTTTGCAGAGGAAGAGCTGCTTTCCCGCTGCGGGCTGGAACAGCCTGTTTTATGGAAAGTGGCAAAGGCGCTGGAAATCCCCGTGCCCAAAAGCCCGGAAGAACTTGCAGATTACCAGATTGGGAGGAAAACGGAATGAAAACCGCATTGCTCTGCGTCAGCTTTGGCACCAGCGTGCCCGCTGCCAGAAAAAGCATCACCGCTGTAGAGGAAGCCCTGCGCACCGAAATGCCGGAAGCGGATTTTTACCGGGTGTTTACCAGTAAGACCATCCGCCGGATTTTGGCCTCCAAAGGCGAAACCGTGTGGAGCATGGACGAAGCGCTGGCACACCTGACAGACGGCAGTTATGACCGCGTGGTGATTCAGCCCACCCACTTTTTATATGGATTGGAATATGAGAGCCTGAAAGCCAGTGTGGAAGAAGCCAAAAAGCGGTTTCCCGCCCTGCTGCTGGGAGCGCCGCTCCTCTCCGGCACCGGGGATTTACAATCGCTGGCCCGGGTGCTGTCGGAGGAGTTCCCCAAAAAGGAAAATTCCGCGCTGGTGCTCATGGGTCACGGTACCCCTCATTTTTCCAATGTGGTATACCCCGCCATGCAGGCCGTGTTCCACATGATGGGACGCAAGGATGTGTATGTGGGCACGGTAGAGGGCTGGCCGGAAATTGATGAGATTTGTAAAGAGCTGCAAACCGGGAATTATACCCATGTCCGCACCGCGCCCCTGATGCTGGTGGCAGGGGACCACGCCCTCAACGATATGGCCGGGGACGAAGAGGACAGCTGGAAAAGCGTCCTCACCCGGGAAGGGTATGAGGTGGAATGTATCATGCAGGGGCTGGGCGTGCTCCCCGGCGTACAGGAGATGTACCGTCGGCACTTGCAGGAGCTTTTAAAGTAGGGAGAAGGGGACAAGCATGGCACTGGACTACTACATCCGCAGCGGGCAGAAGCAATTACGCTGTGGATACACCACCGGCACCTGTGCGGCGCTGGCGGCGGCAGGGGCAGCGGAGTTCCTCCTTTCCGGGAAGAATCCGGAAACCCTCTCTCTCATGACCC
>CAJMOI010000187.1 GCA_905215105.1 uncultured bacterium | reverse complement strand
TGCGGATGGAACTCTCAGGAGCCCCAGATGCTCCATGCGCTGCCCTATGGCGCTTCTCTGCAAGGCCGGTACATTGTCGGCCGGGCACAGAAAACAAACGGGGAAGGTATCACCTACATAGGCCGTGATACCGTACAGAATACACTGGTGGAAATCCGGGAATTCTTTCCCCAAAGCCTGTGCAGCCGAAGCGAAGACGGCGCATCGGTGCAGATTGCCGGGGGAAATGAGATTGTATTTCAGGAAGCGCTGACGCTGTTTCTCAATTACGCCCGGGAAATTGCCCATTTGCGGGAACTTTCCGCCATTGTACCGGTGTTTGATATTTTTGAGGAAAATCATACTGCCTACACTATTTCCGAGTGGAATGAGAGCATCACTCTGCAATACTTTGTGGAGAGAAGCGGCGGACATTTGACCTGGAATGCGGCACGGCAGCTGTTTATGCCGGTGCTGTCTGCACTCAGCACCATGCATGCAGCCGGTGTGATGCATCTGGGCATTTCTCCCCAGTCTCTGAAAATCATGCAGGACGGGAAAATGCGGTTGGGAGACTTCAGTGTTTCTCTGGTGCGCCGGATGGATACCGATCTGCCCCCGGATATGGTTCCCGGGTGTGCGGCACTTGAACAGTATACCATGGGAATGCAGCTGACAGAAGCGACAGACGTCTATGGATTTACTGCATCGCTGCTGTTTGCGTTGACCGGGGAACTGCCTAAGGATGCGGTATACCGCAAAGAGGATTCCCGGCTGATGATTCCGACGGATCTGGCCAAAACGCTGCCGCCCCACGTGATTACCGCAGTGGCAAACGGATTGCAGGTACAGCCGGAAAGTCGTACCCAGACCTTTGAGCGTCTCCGTGCAGAGCTTTCCGCAGCGCCGACCGTGACGTCTCATTTGGAACAGCAGACCACCTCCATTACCAAATTGCCGCCCTTGCCCGAGAAAAAAAAGGACGAGGGAATGCCGGGAATCGTGTGGATGCTGGTATCCTGTGCCATCAGCCTGCTGGTAATGTCGGTGATTGTCTGGGTCTGGTTTCAATTCCAGCCGGATACGCTGTTCCATCCCTCTGACGAGGTTTCTTCTGTTTCCGGAGAAATGTCGGAAAGCGACACTTCTTCTTCGCTGGAATTTACAGAAGACACAGGCAGCGATATGATTCCCGCCCCCGATCTGCGGGGACAGAAATACACCGAGCTGCTGGAAAAGGTTTCTGCGGCGGAATCGCCGGAATACACCATTCTGCTGTCTGACCGTGCTTTTGACAACACGGTGGAAGAGGGTTGTGTCATTTCTCAACAGCCTGAAGCAGGAACAGAGATGAGAAGAGGAGACTCCATCGTCGTGGTAATCAGCCAGGGAGAGCCGACTCGTCAGCTTCCTGATGTGGAGAATCTGACGCTGGCACAGGCAGCGGAGCTGGTAACCGATGAAGGGTTTATTCCTGTCACGGAGCGTGTAGCCAACTCGGAAGTTCGCGCCGATATGGTGATTGGCTATAAAGATCACGAGGCCGGTGATACACTGGCGTATGGTTCAGAGGTTGTACTGCTCATCAGTACTGGTTCTGCTGATATGAGTGAAGAATCGGCAGAAGAAAGCAGTCGATAACAGAATATAGCATATAAAAAAGACTGTATGGAAATTTTCCATACAGTCTTTTTTGATGTGTTTTGAATCAGCAGCCGTAAATATCCTCGTCTTCATCCATGAAGTCTTCCTCGTCGGGACCATGCCAGGTGTTGTGAGGATTACAGAAGCGATTACTCATTCGGACAGATGCGTACAGAAATCCAATTGCAATTCCGGCAATCAGAGACAGCACAGAAAGGAGCAGAGCAGTATTCTTTTTCATTTTTCTACCTCTTTTCCAGTAAAATTCCGCTGTTTTTTTCATTGTACCCTGTCCAAAAAGAAATTACAAGTCTGATTTGGAAATTTTCAGGAGTCTCCGGGCATTTTCTCCCAGAATCAGCTCCAGTTCACTGGAAGTGAATCCGCATTGCTGCAGAAAGTCCAGCTCGTCACAGGAACGGCTCCAGGGGCTGTCGCTGGCAAAGAGAATCCGGTCCAGACCGTGACGGCGCATCATGGGAGCGGCTTGCTCAGGCGTAAGAAAATGGGAAATAAAGGCGGTATCCAGATAAACATTGGGCTTTCCCACCAGAAAAGCGTCGGCTTCTTCTGGCGTGCTCATGCCGCCCATGTGAGCAGCGATAATGGTCATTTGGGGAAAAAGATCGGCAATCCGGGCCATTTTTTCCGCCGGAGCGTGAATCAGGTCAGGGGAGAGAGGGTCTCGTCCTGTGTGAAATGTAACCGGCAAATGGAGTGCGGCGGCTTCTTCATACAGGGGAAAAACCTGGGGGGCGTCCACCATAAATTCCTGATAGTCCGGATGAAACTTGATTCCTTTCAGTCCCAGCTCGTGAATTCTTCTGATTTCTTCGGTTGGATTTTCCGCATTGGGATGAACGCTGCCAAAACAAAAAACATTTCCTTTTTGAATGGATGCAGCCCAGTTATTGACAGAAGTGTGCTGGGTGGGTGTTGTGGCAATGTGCATCAGCGCAAAGGCATCAACACCCCATTCCTTCATTTTGGCCTGGGTTCCGGCCAAAGTGCCGTCTGTTTCATAAGGACAGCCGCAGATGGAGGCCAGCTTTGGCAGGGCTTTGGCAGCGATAGCATCAGGAAAAGCGTGGGTGTGCATATCCAATATCATAAAAAAGACCTCCTGTGAATCAGCTGATAAATTTGGGTAAAACAAAAAGCGGACGAAATTAATCGTCCGCTTTCGATACCATATAGCGTCCTCAGCAGACTGAATTAGTCGCTGCTGAAGGGCAGAAGAGCCAGATGACGGGCACGCTTGATAGCGACCGTCAGGTCACGCTGATGACGGGCACAGGTGCCGGTCACACGGCGGGGCAGGATCTTTGCGCGCTCGGAAATGAAGCGGCGCAGTCTGGCAACGTCCTTATAATCAATGGTTTCCACCTTGTCAACGCAGAAGCTGCATACCTTTCTGCGGCCCTTGCGTCCACCGCGGCG
>CAJMOI010000186.1 GCA_905215105.1 uncultured bacterium | reverse complement strand
GGCTGCGCAGCGGCGCGGCCCCGGGGGCGGCGGACCGGTATCTGGCAGCCATCTATCCGACTGTCACCGCCGGGGTCCACTACCTGCCTCCGGACGCGGTGGTGTTCCTCAGTGAGAGCGGCCGGGTGGACGAGCGGGTGAAGAACACGGTCCTCCAGCAGAAGCAGGACGTGGAGGCGCTGCTGTCCGCCGGGGTGCTGGCGGGGGAGTACGCCCATCTGACCCTCACCGCCGAGGAACTGTACGCCGCGCTGGAGGACTTCCCCGTGATCCTGGAGGACTCTCTGCCCACCTCCCGGCACACCCTGACCCTGCGGCTTCCAGTCAAAAGCCCGCTGTTTCCCGGAAAGGGGACTGTGTGTCCCCATGGGATGCTGCGCCCACTGTGCCGGGAAGTGGTTCGGGGATTTCCGGCGGACGGAACGCCCTATCTGGGGCTGACCATGGAATAACAGTTTTCCACAAATTTCCTTTTCCCGTCTGCTGCCCTGTACAAACGGGAAAAAATCCGATATAATGAAAAAACAGATGCAATGACAATAGCGGGGGAGTTGCCCCGATACCCGAAAGGATGGTGCAGAATGATTTATCTGTTTCTGGCAAACGGCTTTGAAGAAATCGAGGCGCTGGCCACGCTGGACGTGCTCCGCCGTGCGGAGCTGGAAGTGGTCACCGTGGGCGTTGGCTCCAAGATCATCACCGGCAGCCACCATATCACCGTGACCACCGATCTGGAGGAGCGGGAAGTGCTGACCGGCAATATGGATATGATAATTTTGCCCGGCGGGATGCCCGGTACTCTGAATCTGGAAAATTCCCCCATTGTGGTGGCCAGTATTCAGTATTGCGCCGACAACGGCTTGCCTATGGCTGCCATTTGTGCAGCGCCTTCGGTTCTGGGCCATATGGGACTTCTCCGCGGGAAAAAAGCGGTCTGCTTCCCCGGCTTTGAACAGGAGCTGGAAGGAGCCCAGCTGGCAGAGGGTTTTGTCTGCCGTGACGGAAATATCATTACCGGTAAGGGTGCAGGTGCTGCCATTGATTTTGGTCTGGAAATCGTCCGGATGCTCACGGACGACGAAACCGCAGACCGGCTGAGGATGTCGATGCAATGTCCGTAAAGAATATTCGGGAGTTGAAAATACAGCTGCGGGCCCGGTACCGGAATATTCGGGAGACCATGGACCCGGCGGAAAAACAGCGTCAGGACGGGGAGATCGCCCGACGTATCTGGAATATGCGGGAATACCAGCGGGCGGATACGCTCTTTACCTATGTGAGCAAGCCCATTGAAGTGGACACCATGGAACTGATCCGCCAGGCGTGGCGGGATGGGAAAAAAGTGGCGGTGCCCCGGTGTGTACCCGGCACCTATCTCATGGAATTTTACTATATTCGTTCCGAAGAGGATCTGGAAAAGGGAAGCTTTGGGGTGTTGGAGCCCATTCCCGGCCAGTGTGAAAAGCTGGAAGCACCCGCCGGCGGATTCTGTATCGTGCCCGGCCTGTGCTTTGATTCCCATGGATTCCGTCTGGGATATGGAAAAGGGTATTATGACCGGTTCCTGTCGGCCTATCAGGGCTTTACGGCGGGAATCTGCTATAGCAGCTGTATCCAGTGGAATCTTCCCCATGGATATTTTGACCGGCCGGTAAACGTGCTGATTACCGAAAAGTATTCCCGCCGCATTCGGCAGGAGGAAAAGGGAAAGCGCGGAAAATAAGCCGTGCCCTAACAACAGAGCAGGAGGTTTCTGACTTTGGAGAATGAACGCAAGGATGTGCCCGAACAGGACGGGCAGAAAGGAACCGGAACCAGAGCTGAAAAATTTCAGCTGAATATTCCGGAAGAGGCCCTTCGATTCGGAGAAGAAGACCCGGAATCCATCCATAGCTGCAGCGACGGGTTCAAAAAAGAGGAGAGCGTCAAAAACAAAAAGGCGGTGGATCGCAAACAGCGCAAACAGGAAAAAAAGGAAATGAAAGCCCGGGAGAAGGTCAAGGGCAGGAATAACCGGGGCCTGTTCCGGTGTGTGTGGATTTCCATGATTTTGCTGGTGTCCATTGCCCTGACCCGCTATCTGATGGTGGGTGTAGATGACCTGCTGGCAGTTTCCCGTGCCAGCGGCAGCGCCCAGGTGGAGCTGGAAGAAAACTGTTCCGTGGGCGATGTTGCCGATGTACTGAAAGAACAGGGCGTTATTAACAATTCCTTTTTCTTTACCATGTACTGCCTGGTGACTGGTGCGGATGACGGTTTTGGACAGGGCAGCTTTACGCTGGACACCAATCTGGACTATGAAGCCATTATCAATTACTTACAGACCACCGGCAACCGGCAGGATGTGGTGACCATTACCTTCCCAGAAGGCCTGAGCTTGTTGGAAACCGCCCAAAAGCTGGAGGAAAACGAAGTCTGTACAGTGGAAGAGGTGCTGGAAGCCGCCAACTCCGGAGAGTATGACAATTACGACTTCATCAATGCCATTGACAACGAGGAAGACCGGTACTATAAGCTGGAAGGCTATCTGTTCCCCGATACCTATGACTTCTACAAGGGAGAAGATCCCAAAATCGCACTGGGTAAAATGATCAACAACTGTCAGAATCGGTTCTCCAAGGAAACCCGGGACGAGATTCAGGAACAGGGATATACCATTGACGAAGTGCTGACGCTGGCTTCCATCGTACAGGCCGAGGCCACAGATGAGAAGGACATGCGCATGGTGGCTGGTATTCTCATCAATCGTCTGGAAGATGGCGCTTCCCGTGACATTTACCGTCTGGAATGCGACTCCACCACCTATTATCCCTATCGAAGCAAATCACAGGTGCCGGAGAAGGAGCGGGATACCTTCAAGAGCACCTATGATACCTATACCATAGAAGGCCTGCCGCCGGGACCCATCTGCAATCCCGGTATGGATGCCATTCAGGCGGTACTGGAACCCTCTTCCGAGTCTGCGGGCATGTACTATTTCTGTCACGACGCAGACGGAAACGCCTATTATGCCTCCACCTGGAGCCAGCATGAGGCCAATCTTGCAGAGGCGGGTCTGACGGACTGATCGCCG
>CAJMOI010000185.1 GCA_905215105.1 uncultured bacterium | reverse complement strand
ACCACCGTGCGGAAAGCCGCCAAAAAGTTCGGCGTCAGCAAGAGTACGGTGCATAAAGACGTTTCCGAGCGTCTGCGCAGCGTAAATCCCCAGTTGTACCGGGAGGTTCGGGGGATTTTGGAATACAACAAAGCCCAGCGGCATATCCGCGGAGGAATGGCGACGAGAAAGAAGTATTGCGGGAAATAGGAATTCGCGTGGAGAAAGTTCGAGAAAAATAAAAAAGGGCATGAAAAAGGACAGCCGGAGATCATTTCGGCTGTCCTGATTTTATTTTTATTTCCGGAAATCCGGCCAGTCGCCCTCGGCGTGGCTGCCGTCTTCAAAATAAATGTCATACCACACAATGAAGATGAACAGCGTCCAGATGCGGCGGCTGTAGTCCCGCAGGCCGTTGAAATGACCGTCCAGCAGCCGGAGCAGCTCCTCGGTGTTGAAGAATTTCTCGGCAATGTCGCTGGTGAAAGCGGCCTTGACAATGTCGTAATACTTCTTGTCTTTCAGCCAGACACGGGTGGGAACCGGGAAGCCCAGCTTCTTTTTCTGAGCGGTTGCCGGGGGCAGGTGGCGCAGCGCCGCCTGACGCATGGCGTATTTGGTGTTTTTCCGGTTGACCCGCAGACGGGTGGGGATGGTGGAAGCCACCTTGAACACTTCCTTGTCCAGGAAGGGCACCCGCAGCTCCAGAGAGTTGGCCATGCTCATTCGGTCGGCTTTCAGCAGAATATCGCCCACCATCCACATGTTGATGTCCAGATACTGCATCCGGGTCACGTCGTCCAGATGCTTTACCCGGTCATACCAGGGACGAGTCAGGGTCTGGGGCGGCGTGGCGATTTCCGGGTGTTTCAGCAGCTTCTGCTTTTCCTCACAGCTGAACATCTTGGCGTTGCCGATAAAGGTGATGTCTGTGGGATATTCGCCCCGGGTGATAAAGCTCTGACCGCGGAAGTGGCGGGGAACCTTCTGCACCAGCTTGCGCAGGCCGGTGCGGACGCTCTGGGGCAGCAGCTTGTGGTACAGCCGGAACACTCTCGGCTCGTTGTACACCGTATAGCCGCCGAACAGCTCGTCAGCGCCTTCGCCGGACAGCACCACCTTCACATATTCGCTTGCCAGCTGGGAAACAAAGAACAGGGCAATACAGGAGGGGTCTGCCAGGGGCTGGTCCATGTGGTACTGAACCTTCTTGATGTTTCCCCAGAATTCTTCGGAGGGGATAACCTTGAAGTGGTGGTCTACGCCGATTTCCTCGGAAAGGCCCTTGGCCCAGTCGATTTCATTGTATTTCTCGCCGAAGTCAAAGCCCACGGTAAAGGTCTTCTGGTCGGCAAAATAGGTGGAAACATAGCTGGAATCTACGCCGCTGGACAGGAAACAGCCCACTTCCACGTCGCTGATCTTGTGGGCGTTGACGGATTCCTCAAAGACCTTTTCGATCTTGTCCACTGCCTCTTCCTCGGTCATGGACTCATCGGGATTGAACATGGGCTCCCAGTACCGGGTGGTGGTGATTTTGCCGTCCTTATACCACAGATAGTGGGCGGGCATCAGGCAGAAAACGCCCTCAAAGAAGGTCTGGGGCGGCACGGCGTACTGGAAGGAAAGGTAGTTGTTCAGGGTGTCCATGTTGAACTTTTTCTCAAAGCCCGGGAACTGGAGAATGCTCTTGATTTCGGAGCCATAGACAAAGTGGCCGCCCACCATGGTGTAGTGGAGGGGCTTGATGCCGAAAAAGTCACGGGCCATAAACAGGCTGTGATCCTTTTTGTTCCAGATGGCAAAGCCGAACATGCCCCGCAGCCGGTTCAAAAGACCCTCCTGCCACTCTTCAAAGCCGTGAATCAGCACTTCGGAGTCGGTCTGGGTGCGGAAAATGTGGCCTTTTTCCATCAGCTCTTTTCGCAGTTCCTGATAGTTGTAGATTTCTCCGTTAAAGGTGAGAACCAGGCTGCCGTCTTCATTCTCAATGGGCTGGTCGCCGGTGGAGCTGATGTCGATAATACTCAGCCGCCGGAAGCCCATGGTGACGCCTTCTCCCTCAAACACGCCGCTGCTGTCGGGGCCGCGATGGGTGATGACGTCCGTCATATTCTTGATGACCGCGCTGCGATCCACAATTTCACCGGTAAATCCGCAAATTCCGCACATATCTTCCGTTCCTTTCTGAAGTTGCTGGTAATGGTAATACTCGTATTATTCTTCCTGTTGCTGATAGGCTTCCATGATTTCATCCGCCAGCAGGGAATCCACCACGGGAAAGCCGTTTTCCGGCTCATACTGAACCGCTTTCAGCACCTCTTTGGCCTGTTTATAGACATCAAACCGGGTGCTGTGATACACCGGGGTTTGCTGTCCCTGCCAGTAAAAGGCGAATTCAATCTGTTTTTTATTGGTGGCGCAGAAATAGGCCGTCACCTCGGGAATGCGCCATTTTCGCTGCACCACCTCGGAGAAGGCTTTTTTCACCAGCTCCATGGCGGCGTCATCCAGCCCGGACTCAAAAAGCAGGATTTTCTCTTTCAGCTGGGGCAAGGTGGAAACCGCCCGTTTGGCCACATTGTCCAGGTATTTGGGAATTTCCAGGGCAAACCGGGTGTGTCCCGGCGCCAGGCAGACCATCAGTCCCAGCTCCCGGTCGTGATAGAGGCAGGGGTAGGTCATCTGGGCCATATAGCCGCACTGGGGGCATTTCCAGTCGAAGAAAGTCTCGTCCATGATTTTCGCCCGCAGCTCCGGATGGTCCAGCCGGTCGATGCCCGGCCACATCTGAATTTTGTGGACTGCCCCGCAGTTGGGACAGCTGATCTCTTTGCTGATACAGGTTGACAAAACAAAGGCCTCCTTTGACTGGGTTCCTCCGCGCGGGGTTTGAGGTTGGTGCTCGTTGTTTTTTTTTGCTTGTGTAAACAAGCTGGTGTTTTGGCTGGTGCGATTTTCAGGTTTGGCCCTCTGATTGCTCGCGCCGCCTTTGGCGGCTCTTGCTGCTGTGTGGGAGCAGGTAGCGTTTTTACGGGCTCGCTTGCGCTTCGCATATCTGGGGCTGTCTGCCCCAGATTCTCGCCTACCGGCTCGGTCGGTGTTCAACGTTTGCCACTGGCAAACAACACCCCTCGCCAAAG
>CAJMOI010000184.1 GCA_905215105.1 uncultured bacterium | reverse complement strand
TCGCCATCCGGGAAGGCATGAGCGAGGTGCAGACTGTTTCCGCCGCTGTCCATGAGACCGCGCACAGTAAGCTCCACGACCCCAAAAAGTACGAAGCGGAGCCGACCTGGAAGATCGTGATGGTGAGCGAGGGCGGCACCAAGCATGACTTCCGTCTGGACTTCGCCACCGAAGCAGAGGCGGAACAGGCCGCCGCCGAGGAAGGCTGGCGCTATGTGGACGAGAATCGGTTTGAGTGGCGGTTGGAAGTGGAGGAAGATCTGACGGCGGTGAAACAGGCCGCCAAGAACCGCAACACCGAGGAAGTGGAGGCCGAGAGCATTTCTTATGCGGTTTGCCAGTATTTCGGCATCCAGACCGGCGAGAACAGTTTTGGCTACATCGCTTCCTGGTCGAAGGACAAGGAGCTGAAGGAGCTGCGGGCCAGTCTGGAGACCATCAACAAGACTTCCTGCGAGCTGATTAACGACATCGAGCGCAACTACAAGGAAATCTGCAAGGAGCGCGGCATTGACCTGACTGCCGCCACGGAACCGCAGCAGGACTCTATCGAGCAGCTGGCAGCAGACATCGACCAGTTCACTTTCGATTATGACCCTTATGAGTATCGGAACAATGCAGATAGCCGTGAGGACGCACTGCACGAACTGACTGCCACACTCCGAAGCGGAGATGCCAGCGGTGTACGCGAATGGCTCCAGAATATCGTGAACGAGGATGAACCGGATGAAACCACCCAAAAAGCTGCCGAGCTTATGGGACGCTTGGATCAGCTGGTGCCGATGACTGAACCGGAACAGCTGACCGAGCCGGAAAATACCGAAAGTGTCCAGCCCAGCGCCGAGTACCGGGAGGCCCTGTTGGTGCTGGATGATACCAGCTACCTTCATGTTCAGCCCTGCGACACCGGCTGGGACTACACGCTCTACGATGTGGCAACCATGAAGCAGATGGACGGCGGCCAGTTGGACGGGCCGGATATGGGCCGTTCCACAGCGGTTAGCCATATCTGCGAGGACCTGGGGATGGGCGGCAAGTCCATCAAGTATGCGCCGCTGTCCATGATCGAGACTTTGCAGGAGGCGGCTTACCACCAGATGCAGGAACAGGTCAGCCAGCAGACCACAGAAGCTGCCGCCACCCAGCTGCCGGATGCCCAGGAGCAGGCGTTGGACGAGTATCCCATGCCGGACCCGGCACTGACTCAGGATGATCTGGAGAAATGCGGCTACCTGGACGGTGACCTTCTGCCCCTCTCCAAAGAGCGGGCCTATGAGCTGATGGAGCGCGACCTGACCGTTTATATCGTCCAGGAGGGTGAAAACCCGGAAATGGCCTTTGACACTGCCGACCTGGACGCCCATGACGGTATCTTTGCTGTGTCCCGCGAGGAATGGGAGCAAAGCCCGGACTTTCACGAAAAAGTTTTGGAACGACAGGATCGGCAGTTGGAACGGGAACAGGCGTTTCTTTCCCATGAGGGAAATTGTTTTGCTATTTATCAGGTGAGCAAGGATGACCCGCAGAATGTGCGTTTTATGAATCTGGATTGGCTGCAATCGCACAATCTGTCCGTAGAGCGGAGTAACTATGACCTTATCTATACCGCCCCTCTGGACGGTTCCGGCAGCACTATGGAGCAGCTGGAAAGGCTGTATGAGCAGTTCAATCTGCAAAAGCCGGTGGATTTTCACAGCCCGTCTATGAGCGTCAGTGACATCGTTGCCATCAAGCAGAATGGTCAGGTATCCTGTCATTACTGCGACAGTGTTGGTTTCACCCAGGTGCAAGGTTTCTTGCCGGAAAATTCGCTGAGAAATGCGGAAATGACGGTGGAAGATGATTACGGCATGATCGACGGTATCATCAATAACGGCCCAAAGGAGCCGACAGTGGCCCAGCTGGAACAACAGGCCCGCAGTGGTCAGCCCATTTCTCTTATGGACTTGGCAGCAGCCGTCCATCGAGAGGAACGGGAAAAGAAAAAGTCCGTAATGGAGCAGCTGAAAAGCCAGCCCAAGACGGAACACAAAAAGACAGCGCAAAAAAAGAGCGCGGAAAGGGAGCTTTGATATGAACAACTTCACCTTTGAGGAAACGAACCTTCTTTGCATCTACAACACCGGCAGCCGCACCGGGCTGATCGACGCTCTGACGGAGATGCGCGGTGAGCTTTCGCCGGAGGAAGCCGAGCTGCGGAAGTTGACGGACAGCGCCCTGGGTAAACTCCAAGCTATGAACGACACCGAGTTTGCCGAACTGGAGCTGTACCCAGATTTCGACGAGTAAAAAACACACATAAAGACCTGATGGGACGGCCTGATATGCCGTCCCATTTCTATTCAACATGAAGGGAGGACAGAAAACCATGCCATCCAAAGCTGAATTTTACCGGCAGATGGCCGAACAGGTATCGACCCAGCTTGTAGGCAGCTGGAAGGAGTGGACGGCTTTTCTCACCACCGCCGCCCGCCTTTATAAATACCCATTCCACGAGCAAATGATGATTTACGCCCAGCGCCCGGATGCCACCGCCTGCGCCGAGTATGACCTGTGGAATGAAAAAATGGGACGGTATGTGCGCCGTGGCTCCAAGGGTATTGCCCTGGTGGACGATTCCGGCGACAAGCTTCGCCTGCGCTATGTGTTCGATATTTCCGATACCGGCACCCGTGAACATTCCCGTACACCCTGGTTGTGGCAGCTGGAAGAACAGCACATTGGGCCTGTGTCGGCCATGCTGGAGCAAAACTACGGCGTTGCCGGTGACAATCTCGCCCAGCAGCTCACGGATGTAGCCGGAAAGCTGGCGAGTGAGTATTGGGACGATCATCAGAGAGATTTCCGCTATATCGTTGACGGTTCGTTCCTGGCGGAGTACGATGATTACAACATCGAAGTCCAATTTAAGTCCGCCGCCACCGTCAGTATCGCCTATGCCCTGATGTCTCGCTGTGGGCTGGATACGGAACAATATTTCCAGCATGAGGACTTCATGCCGATTTTCGATTTCAATACCCCGGCCACGGTTGGGGCGTTGGGCGCGGCGGTCAGCCAGATTAACCAGCAGGTTTTGCGGCAGATCGGCGTCACCATCCAGATCTATGAGCGCGAGCAACTCGCGGAA
>CAJMOI010000183.1 GCA_905215105.1 uncultured bacterium | reverse complement strand
CTACTTTTTTCTCTCTTCTTTTTCCTCTCTGTCCAATTTGTATTGTAGCTCTACAATTGACAAATTGTAAAAGAAAAAGTTCATTTTGACAAAGACTCAGAAAGGGGGTATAATAAAACCTACAGCACTCTGTTGAAAATGGAGAATGCTGGAAAATCCGTCGGTATGTATGATGTTGAACCAAGACAGGTGGTGAATGCAATGGCACAATCGACCATTCAGGCCGTCCTGCAGGCTGAAAACGATGCCCTTCAATGGGAAAACGAAGCCAAAGAACAGGCTGCTTCCCTTGTGGAGCAGGCAAAACAGGACGCGAAAGAGCTTTTAAAAGCATCGGAAAAACAGGCCATCACAGAAAAACAGCAGCAGCTTCAGAAAGCAAAAGAGGAAGCGGAGAAAACTGCCCAAACCCTTGCGCATCAGGCCAGAGAGCAGGCCGTGGTGCTGAAGGAACAGGCAAAAGCCAGACAGCAAGACGCTGTCCGGGAAATTCTTCGTGTCGTTTTGTCCTGATGCTGCCCTTTTTTTATCATACACTGTTAAAGGAGGGAGACTATGGCTGTATTGCCCATGCGCCGCATTTCCATTTATGGGCTGAAATCCCAACGGAAAGGCGTGCTGGAACTGCTCCAGCGGCGCGGCGCAGTGGAAGTCATTGGACAGTCGCCGGATGAGGACAAACTGTCCACCATGGACACCCAGGCGGCCCGAAATCAGTTTTTGTCCACACAGTCCACGGCGAAACGGGCGCTGGAAATTCTGGATGTCCACTGCCCTGTGAAAAAATCGCCGCTGGCCATGCTGGAAGGGCGTAAGCCCATTTCTCTGGAAGCATATAACAATGGATTGCAGCGGGTGAAGGAAATCAGCGCCGTTGCTTCCCGGATTGTCCAGCTGGAACGGGAGAGGGAAGACTGTAAGGCCGAAATTCTCCGTCTGCAAACCCAGAAAGAATCATTATCCCCATGGCTGGGGCTGGATATCTCCATGCGGATGAAGGGGACCCGCTCCACTTCGGTATTTATCGGAACCTTTCCCCAGGCCTATACCCGGGAGCAGATTTTGACCGCTTTGGCGCAAAAGCTGCCGGAGGTACACGCCATTGAGGTGGAGGTGCTCAGTACCCTTTCTCAGCAGACCTGTGTGTTTTTGCTCTGTCTCAGTGAGGAAAGCGCCGCTGTGGAAACGGCCCTCCGCTCCATGGGCTTTGCATGGCCCCCGAACCCCAGCAAAAAGCCGCCATCCGAGCGGGTGAAGCAGCTGGAAGGCTGGATTGGGGAACAGGAAGAAAAGCTCTCCGGGGTTTTGCAGGAGCTGAAAACCTATGGAGACCGGCGGGAGGACCTGTGCTTCCTCTATGACTACTACGCCATGCGTATCGAGAAATACGAGGTGCTGGCCCTTCTCCGTCAGAGCCGACGGACGTTTATCATCACCGGCTATCTGCCCGCCAAGAATGTTCCCGCGCTGGAAAAGGAGCTGACGGAAACCTTCACCGTGTTTGTGGAAAGCGAAGAACCGGGAGAGGACGAGGAAGTTCCGGTAGCGCTGGAAAACAACGGCTTTGCCGCTCCCATGGAGCCGGTGCTGGAGGGTTACAGCCTTCCCAAACGGGGCGAAGTAGACCCCTGTACCCCCATGGCGTGCTTTTACTATGTGCTGTTTGGCCTGATGCTCTCCGACGCGGCCTATGGCTTGATTATGGTGATCGGTTGTGCCTTTGCGCTGCTGAAATTCAAAAATATGGAGAGCGGGCTGAAAAAGTCCCTGAAAATGTTCATGTACTCCGGCATCTCCACCACCTTCTGGGGCATCCTCTTTGGAAGCTGGTTTGGCGATGCGGTAACAGTAATTTCCAAAACCTTTTTCGGTACGGAAGTCACCATCCCGGCCTTGTGGTTCGTACCCCTTAATGAACCCATGCGGCTCTTGGTGTTCTCGTTCCTGCTCGGTATCATCCATCTGTTTGCCGGTTTGGGCGTGCAGTTTTACCAATGCGTCCGAGCGGGACGGTGGAAGGACGCCATTTACGATGTGGTGTTCTGGTATCTGTTGGTAGGCGGCGGCATCGTCTATCTGCTCACCATGGAGATGACCACCGAAATGCTGGGGCTGGGCTTTACCCTGCCGGAGCCTGTGGGCACCATTTCCGCTGTCTGCGCCGGAATCGGTGCGGTGGGCGTGCTCTTTACCGCTGGGCGGGAATCGAAAAACCCCGGAAAGCGGTTCTTAAAGGGTATTTACGGCCTCTATAATGTGTCCGGTTACCTCAGCGACATCCTTTCCTATTCCCGACTGCTGGCCTTAGGATTGGCTACCGGCGTTATCGCCTCGGTGTTTAACCAGATGGGCGCCATGGTGGGCGGCGGTGTGGTAGGTGCTATCGTGTTCACGCTGGTGTTCCTCATCGGCCATACCCTGAACATCGGCATCAATGTGCTGGGCGCGTATGTGCACACCAACCGCTTGCAGTATGTGGAATTCTTTGGCAAGTTCTATGAGGGCGGAGGGAAAAAATTCAATCCCTTTGCCGCCCATACCAAATATTACAAAATCAGGGAGGAAAACAAACCATGACCTTCACAGACCTTTTGAACACTCTTGGCGTTCCCATGGCTCTTCTGGGAGCCGTTCTCGCAGCTCTGATGGCCGGTATCGGTTCCGCCATCGGTGTCGGTATGGCGGGTGAGGCCGCCGCCGGCGCTCTCACCGAAGACCCCAGCAAGTTCGGCAAAGTGCTGATTTTGCAGCTGCTCCCCGGTACCCAGGGCATTTATGGCCTGCTGATCGCGTTCCTGACCCTCTCCAACATCGGCATTTTGGGCGGCAGTGCTGACATCAGCTTTGCAAAAGGTATGCTGTACTTCTTCGCTTGTGTGCCCATGGGCTTTGTGGGCCTGTGGTCCGCCAAGCGTCAGGCGCGGGCTTCCGTTGCCAGTATCAACCTGATCAGCCGCAAGCCTGACCAGTTCGGTAAATCCATCATCCTGCCCGCCATGGTAGAGACCTACGCGGTGCTGGCTCTGCTGGTTTCCCTGCTGGCAGTTGCCAACATCGGCAAACTGCCCCTGTAATTAGGGACTATCTGAAAAGTCGAAATCATAGACTTTTCCGACAATCAACGCCAGCTACTGCG
>CAJMOI010000182.1 GCA_905215105.1 uncultured bacterium | reverse complement strand
GGATGGAATCCGTGGCACGGCTGCCATAAAATCAGCGAAGGCTGCCGTCATTGTTATGTGTACCGTATGGACGCAGAGCACGGCCGGGACAGCAGCCGGGTGTATCAAACCGGGGAATTTTCCCTGCCCATACAGAAAAACCGGAAGGGAGACTATAAAATCCCTTCCGGTGAAACGGTGTATACCTGCTTTACCTCTGATTTTTTGCTGGAAGATGCCGACAGCTGGCGGCCTCAGGCGTGGGATATGATCCGGGCCCGGCAGGATCTGCGGTTCTTTTTCGTCACCAAGCGCATTGCAAGGTTTCGGGACTGTCTGCCCTTTGACTGGGGCGATGGCTGGGAGCACGTCCACATCTGCTGCACCGTGGAAAATCAGAAGCAGGCCGCCCTCCGGCTTCCCATTTTTTTGCAGGCTCCCATCCGCCATAAAAGCATCATCTGCGAGCCCTTGCTGGGGGAAATCGACCTGACCCCGTGGCTGTGCCCGCAAATCGAGTCGGTATCCGTGGGAGGGGAGTCGGGGCCGGATGCCCGGCTGTGCCGGTATGAATGGGTGCAGTCCATTGCCCGCCAGTGCCGGGAAAAGGGCGTTGCTTTTCGCTTTCGCCAGACCGGCGCACGGTTTGAAAAAGACGGAAAGCTGTACCGCATCCCCCGAAAGCTCCAGTCCTCACAGGCACGGAAGGCCGGGCTGGACCATGACGGCAGGTAGTTACCACCGCTTTTCCATGGCCTGATGGGGGATGCCCACTTCCAGAAACGCTTCGCCCACCGGGGTATAGCCGGCCTTTTCATAAAAGCCCTGCGCCGTTTTTCGCGCATGGAGGACAATGCCCGAAGCCCCTTTGCCCCGCAAAGCTTCTTCGCAAAACCGCACCAGCTCCAGGCCGATGCCTTTTTTCTGAAAAGCTTCCGCTGTGGCCACCTGCTTCATCCGGTACAGGCCGCTGGATTCCGGAACCAGCAGCAGGGTGGCGATGAGCTGACCGTTTTGAAATGCGCCAAAGTGGAGAAAGGCTTTTTCCAGCCCAAGCTCCTCGTCATACAGGGACAGCCCCAGCGGGCGGCGCAGCAGCCGGTTCCGCAAAATCAGCGCCTGTCCGTATTCGTCGCTGCCCCAGTCGTATTGCCGAAAGAGAATCGATTGATTCATGATACTACCTCATTCTGAAAGGAAGATGAAAAAATGAACGCTGTTTTTGTCTGCTATCCCAAGTGTACCACCTGTAAAAAAGCCCGGGCGTGGCTGGAATCCCACGGAATTTCCGTGGAAGAGCGGGACATCAAGACCCAGAACCCCACCGAAGAGGAGCTGCGCCTGTGGCATGAGAAAAGCGGCCTGCCCCTCAAGCGCTTTTTCAACACCAGCGGACAGCTGTACCGCTCCATGGAGCTCTCCAAAAAGCTGCCGGGCATGAGCGAAGACGAACAGTTTGCCCTGCTGGCCTCCGACGGCATGATGGTCAAGCGCCCCATTCTGCTGGCCGGTGACCGGGTACTGGTGGGCTTTAAAGAAGCGGAGTGGGAAAGCCTCCTGTAACGGTTTATTCCCGGAACCGTTCCCGCAAAAGGCGGATTTCCCGGGCGTACCCTTCATTGTCGTTGGGGGTTTCCAGCACAAAGGGCAGAGACCGCAGCGCTGGATGGTTGATGATCCGGACAAAGGCGTCCAACCCAATGGTTCCCTGTCCGATTTTTTCATGGCGGTCCTTGCGGCTGCCCAGCGGGTTCATGCTGTCGTTGAGGTGTACGGCTTTCAGGCGGGACAGCCCCACTACCTTGTCAAACTCCGTCAGCACCTCGTCCAGATGGTTCACAATATCATAGCCCGCGTCATGGACGTGGCAGGTGTCCAGACACACCCCCATTTTTTCGGAAAGGGTAACCCGGTCGAGAATTTCCCGCAGCTCTTCAAAGCTCCGGCCCACCTCGGTGCCTTTTCCGGCCATGGTTTCCAATAGCACCGTGGTAGTGGTTTCCGGCGTGAGAAGCTCATTCAAAAGCCCGGCAATAAGGGAAATACCCGTTTCCGCACCCTGTCCCACATGGCTGCCGGGGTGGAAGTTGTACAGCCCGCCGGGAGTGTATTCCATCCGCTGTAAGTCGTCGGCCATGGCCATCCGGGCAAATTCCCGGGTGCGCTCTTCGGCAGAACAGGCGTTGAGGGTATAGGGGGCGTGAGCAATGACCGGTGCGAAGTGGTGTTCGGCGGCAAATTCCAAATAGCGGGAAACGTCCTGAGGGTCAATGGCCTTGGCCTTGCTGCCCCGGGGGTTCCGGGTGAAATACTGGAAAGTGTCGGCGTCCAGTTTGACCGCCTCTTTTCCCATGGCGAGAAAGCCCTTGGAAGAGGAAAGATGACATCCGATATGAAGCATGAAGAAACTCCTTTGTTGATTTTGTAGGGACGCCCTTTGCGCGTCCGTCATGATTCAGCAGAGAATCAGGGCGTAGGGGCGCACCTGTGTGTGCGCCCGTCATTTCGGAATGTAGTATACCACATTTTTTGCCGGGAGGAAATCCGATGAAAGAAAAAATCCCATTTTGCTATGAGTCCCCGGAACAGGTGCGGGCGCTGCTTCTCTCCATAGCGGAACCCGGGTATCGGGACTTTGCTGCTTCCCTTTTGCCGGGGGAAACCCGGGTATTGGGGGTTCGTCTGCCAAAGCTCCGGGCGCTGGCCAAAGAGCTGGCGAAAAACGGCGGTCTCCAGTGGCTGTCCCATCAGGAGGACTGCTGGTTTGAGGAAACCATGCTTCGGGGCATGGTCATCGGAAGCCTGAAAGAAGAGCCGGAGACAGTCTTTGCCCTGTGCCGGGATTTTCTGCCCCGTATTCAAAACTGGTCGGTGTGCGACAGTTTCTGTTCCTCTTTAAAGCTGACGGCAAAAGTTCCTCAGTTGGGCTGGGAATTTTTGCTTCCTCTGGCCCATTCTTCAAAAGAGTTTGAAGCCCGGGTGGCGGCGGTGCTGCTGCTCAATTATTACCTCACCTCGGACTGGATTGACCGGGCCCTCGGCTTGCTTTCCCAAATCCGCCAGCCGGATTATTACGCCAAAATGGCGGTGGCCTGGGCCTTTTCCAAGGCATGGCTGGTGTCTCCGGAGAAAACCCGACCCTATTTTGCCCCCGGGGTACTGGACGAAGAAACCCGGAAAATGGCGTTTCAAAAGGTGCGGGACTCCCATCGGCCGAAAGAACCCCTTCCGGAAGCTTAAAAAACAGCCGAAACCGGCGTGCGCGTGATAGGGGCTATCTGAAAAGTCGAAATCATAGACTTTTCTATCGGCATCATGAAATGATG
>CAJMOI010000181.1 GCA_905215105.1 uncultured bacterium | reverse complement strand
CCTCGATCTTCTTTTTGTAGGGCGTGGGGGCAATGATGGTGATACCATGCTCACCCTTTTTCACATGGCGCTCAAACTGATTTTTCCACTTGTTGAACCCGGCCACCAGGGTGGCGTCCGGGCGCTGCATATAGATGAGCATGGTGTTGTTGACGGAGTAGCGGTGGAACTTGGACATGACGGACAGATAGCGCATATACTTCTCGCTCTCAAACAGTTCCTTGATACCCTGTTCAATGCCCGCTGTGATCTCTTGTAACCGTTCTCGATTGGTGGTCTTATCAGCCATGAATTTCACTCTCCTTTCCAATTTGGCTATTTCTGATTGATGTTCGGCAATCCACAGCTTTTGCTCCTCCGGGCTGTTCTCCAGAAAAAAATCCAGCAGATAGCCCACATAGTCCTTTTTCTGGATTGCCTCCATGAATCGGGGATGTGGATTTTCCTCCGGTGTTTTGGGTGTGTAGTCCGTTTCCCACTTGCGGAGCAAATGAAAGTAGTCGGCCAGGACACGAAAGGCATGGTCTCGGTCCTCCTTGAATTTCTGCGCCTCGGATTTCTGGCGGACATGGCGTCGCCGGGGAGGGGCCTGACTGTCATAAGCCAGGCCAAAATCCTGGGCCAGCTTCTCGGCGGCCTCTTTGGGGGACAGATTGTAGAGCCTCGCTGTGAAGTCAATCACATCGCCGGTGGCTCCGCAGCCAAAGCAATAAAAATATTCCTCGTTCAGCTTCATGCTGGGATTTTTGTCATCGTGGAAGGGACAACAGGCCATGCCGCTCCGGTTGACCTCGATTCCGTACATCTGCGCTGCTTCTCGGACGGTGATGGACTGCTTGACAGCCTCAAAGACACTTTCAGCCATGCTTACTCATTGCCTTTCTTGGGGGTGGGCGGCCTGTATCCGGCAGCCTTGGCCAGTTCACTGGCTGCCTTACGGCGCTCGGCGCTGTAAGGTTCCCGGACGGACACACAGCGTTTGGGAACGAGAAAGGTCTGGCGGTCCTTTTTCACAATCTGGTCCGGGTATTTCTCTGCCAGTCGCCGCAGCTTCTCCAGCAGCCGGGGGTCATGGGTATAGACCTCGGCGGTGGCTTCGGCCTGGTTGTAGAGGATGATGGTTTCCTGTTCATAGCGTGAGAGCTTCATCGTTTGCCACCTTTCTGCTGGTCAAACTCCAGCTTGAAGTTGGCGTACTGCCCATCATCCGCCAACACCACAGTGGCATCGTAGGTCTTGCCGGTTTTCTCGGAGTACAAGCCCCTCACATGAGCGCGGCCATCTTTGAGCAGTGCCGTTACGATGGCTTTGGTAGGTTGCTTGTGCTTCATCTCCCACCACTTGTTGTTTTTCCAAATTGCAAATTTGCAAGATTCTGTCTGACAGAAGAAGCCTTTTTGCATTTCTGCAACCTCTCCGCCACAGCGGGGGCATTTGCCCACCACTTCGTGGGAAGGGCTGAACAAATACTCCGTTCCCTTGATAGCTTGATAGGTTCCCACAAGTTCTTTGAGCATGGCACTAATCCCAGCCATGAAATCCTCCGGGGCCAGCTCGCCACGCTCGATCTCACCCAGCCGGTACTCCCACTCAGCAGTCAGAAGGGGCGATTGCAGCTGCTCCGGCAACACGGTGATAAGGGATACCGCGTCATGGGATGGCATGAGCTGCACGGTTTTCTTGCTCTTTTTGCGCTCCAAAAAGCCGGTGGAAACCAGCTTTTCCAGAATCCCGGCGCGGGTGGCCGGGGTCCCCAGGCCCTTGCGCTCGGCATCCTCCGGCATATCGTCCTTCCCGGCAGTCTCCATTGCGGAGAGTAGCGTATCTTCGGTGAAGTGCTTGGGCGGGGTGGTCTTGCCCTCCTTGACGGTAGCACCAGAAAGGGGCAGCGTCTGACCTTCAGACAGCTCAGGCAGAGCCTTGTCCTCGGGTTCTTTGTCCTGCTCCACATTCTTCAGCCCTGCGCGATAGGCAGCGTCCAGCGCCCGCCAGCCGTAATTTTTCACTGTGCGGCCTTTGGCAGTAAACTCCGCTCCGGCGCACTCGACAACAACGGCGGTTTCCGCAAAGGTATAGGGCTGGGCCACGGCGCACAGCAGGCGCAGAGCCACCAACTCCAGCACCGCCTTTTCGCCCACCGGCAGGCCGGACAGGTCCGCACCCTGGAGGTTGCGGGTAGGGATCACTGCATGATGGTCGGTCACTTTCTTGTCGTTGACAATCTGGGCGGCATTGCAGGCAATCTCCATGCCATTGGAAAAGGGCATCGCCCCGGCAGTGAGCTGGACCAGCTCCGGTAGACTCGCCGCCATATCCGAAGTCAGATAGCGGCTGTCCGTCCGAGGGTAGGTACAGAGCTTCTTTTCATACAAATTTTGCAGGTAGTCCAGGGTTTGCTGGGCGGTGAACCCCAGCAGCCGGTTGGCGTCCCGTTGGAGGGTGGTCAGGTCATAGAGGGCGGGCGGCTTCTCGGATTTGTTTTTGCGCCCCACTTTTTTCACTGTGGCAGCCGCACCTTGGCAGGCCGTTTTCAGCTGTTGGGCGGCAGCCTTGTCTGCCATGCGCTCCCCGGAAACGGTGAAACCGGGCAGCTCCAGTGTGACCGTGTAGAATGGCACCGGCTTGAAGGTGTCGATCTCGGCTTCTCGCTGGACAATGAGGGCCAGCGTCGGGGACATGACACGTCCGATGTTGAGGGTCCGGTGGTACAGCACGGAAAACAGCCGGGTGGCATTGATACCCACCAGCCAGTCCGCTTTGGCGCGGCAGAGGGCCGCATCCCGCAGGCCGTCATAGTCTGCACCGGGGCGCAGGTTTGCAAAGCCCTCCCGGATGGCGGAATCCTCCATTGAGGAAATCCAGAGCCGCTTCATGGGCTTCTGGCAGCCCGCCAGCTCATAGACGCTGCGGAAGATCAGCTCCCCCTCGCGTCCGGCGTCGCAGGCGTTTACCACTTCGGTCACATCCGGGGCGTTCATCAGCTGCTTCAGCACATCAAACTGTTTCTTCTTGTCCTTGCTCACCACCATCTGCCAGGGTTCCGGCAGAATGGGCAGATCGTCATAGCGCCACTTGGCGTAGTCCGGGTTATAAGCGTCGGCGTCGGCCAGACCAGCCAGATGGCCCACACACCAGCTGACCCGCCAGCCGCCGCCCTCCAGATAGCCGTCCTTGCGGGCGGTGGCCCCAATCACGGCGGCCAGACTTTGGGCAACGGACGGTTTCTCAGCGATCACCAGCTTCATGGTTTTTCATCCTCCTTTCCCGCAGCCATGCGGTCAGCTGCCGGTGGCAGAATCCCACGCAGGGCTGACCGTCACGGTAATTTCCGCAGCCATAACAGGGGTGGCCGGGAGATAAAGTAGGAGGACGGGAAGTTTCCTTCCCGCCCTCCGGCCTGCGTGTCATCATGCGTTCA
>CAJMOI010000180.1 GCA_905215105.1 uncultured bacterium | reverse complement strand
AACTTGCTGCCTTCTTTGAATCTCTCGCTGTACAAAATGTTTGACAAACCTACAGGGAGGGCGGGAAGGAGAAGAAACCGGCAAAGGGCTTATCCCCGGAGGTAGGGCTTCATCTCGTCCAGATGGCGCTGTTCTCCCCGCAGGTATTCCTCCGCCAGACGGCGGGCGCCGCTGTCCGCTTCCGGTGCACTGTTCAGCTGTTTGGTCATCTCCACGATGCTCATGTTGGAGCCGTTAATCATCAGCTCCGCCACATGCTCCGGAGAAGCATCGGCCAGTGTGTTCATCTGGATGGCGCCCCACATGACGGCCTTTTGCAGCACCGGGGATTTTTCCGGCATGGCGTTTTCCTGACGGAGCATGGCCTCCGAACGGCTGATGAGCTTCTGATAGCTGACGCCCTGGGCCTCGATTTTCTCCTTGAGAGAGGGCGTCTTGACTTTGGGCAGCACCGTTTCAATGGCTTCCAGCCCGGAAGAAGCGGCTTTGTGTACCTGACGGAGCAGCTCGGTGTTTTGACGGTTCATAAAATGACCTCCTTCTGGTTACTTCGGTATAGTGTTCCGGAAAAGGAGGAAGCTTATACATGAAAGCCGGTTTGTTTTGACACCGTGGGGGAAGCGTACTATAATAATATGAAAAGTAATCCGGAAAGGCGGAATGAACACATGCATATCGGAGTTTCCACAGCCTGTCTTTATCCCATGGAAACGGAGCGTTCCCTGGATACCCTGCTTTCTCTGGGGTTCCGCCGGTTTGAGCTGTTTCTCAACTGTTTCAGCGAGGTGAAAGAGGACTATGTGCGCTCCCTGCGGGAAAGGCTGGACGCTTCCGGTGCACAGGCCCTGTCGGTGCATCCCTTTACTTCCGCCTTTGAAAACATGCTCTTTTTCTCCGATTATGCCCGCCGGACCGAGGACGGCCTGACGCTGTACCGGGACTATTTCCGGGCCGCCAATCTGCTGGGGGCATCCATTCTGGTACTGCATGGCCAGCGAAACTACCATCACAGCTCCCTGACCGATGAGGAATACTGCCGCCGGTATCAGCGGCTGTTCCGGCTGGGACAGGAGTATGGAATTACGGTGGCACAGGAAAACGTCAACGCCTTCCGCAGTGAAAAAGCGTCGTTCATCCGGCGGATGCGGGACATTCTGGGGGAAGAGTGCGCTTTTGTGCTGGACTTGAAACAGGCGGTTCGAGCCGGGGAACAGCCTTTTGATATGCTGGACGCCATGAAAGGAAAGCTCGTCCATCTGCACCTCAACGACCATACGCTGCAAAAGGACTGCTTGCTGCCGGGACAGGGGCATTTTGACTGGAACCGGTATTTTCAGGAAGTGGCGGATTCCGGTTACGCCGGCGAAGGCGTCATTGAGGTCTATCGGGGAGATTTTTCCCGGGTGGAGGAGCTGCTGGCTTCGAAAAAGGTACTGGAGTCCTGTCTGGGTGAAAAAACCCGATAATTCCCGAAAAAAGCCTTGCATTTTGCCTGTCCCCTGTGGTATAATATTCCGGCGTGAGAATGTGCCGCTCACGCCGGATTGTTTTTTCATCCGAAAATTTGATGGCAACAACACACGCTGCACGGCTTGACGGGCGATGGTGCTTTTCCAAAGGGAAAGGTTTTCCGTCCGAAAGTACTGCGGCGGAGGAAAAACCAAGGAGGATTTTTCAAATGGCAGTCGTATCTATGAAACAGCTCCTGGAGGCCGGCGTACACTTCGGCCACCAGACCAGAAGATGGAACCCCAAGATGGCTCAGTACATCTTCACCGAGCGCAACGGCATCTACATCATCGACCTGCAGAAGACCGTGAAGAAGCTGGAGGAAGCTTATAACTTCGTCCGCGACCTGTCCACCGAGGGCAAGGCTGTTCTTTTTGTCGGCACCAAGAAGCAGGCTCAGGAGTCCGTGAAGGACGAGGCTGTCCGCGCTGGCGCTTACTATGTAAACGCTCGTTGGCTGGGCGGCATGCTCACCAACTTCCGCACCATCCGCCGCAGAATCGACCGTCTGCGTCAGCTGCGCACCATGGAAGAGGACGGCACCTTTGATCTGCTGCCCAAGAAGGAAGTTGTGAAGCTGAACCTGGAAATCGAGAAGCTCGAGAAGTTCCTGGGCGGCATCAAGGACATGAAGCAGCTCCCCGGCGCTCTGTTCATCGTTGACCCCCGCAAGGAGAGAATCGCTGTTTCCGAGGCCCAGAAGCTGGGTATTCCGATCGTTGCTATCGTTGATACCAACTGCGATCCCGACGAGATCGATTACGTCATCCCCGGCAACGACGACGCTATCCGCGCTGTCAAGCTGATCTCCGCTACCATGGCTAACGCTATCATCGAAGGCCGCGAGGGCCGTATGGGCGCTGCTGCTGAAGAGGAGAAGGCAGAAGAGACCGAGGAAGCCGCTGAATAATTTCAGAAGTCTGATTGGACCGATGCCCGCCTGTACCAAGTTCAGACGGGCATTTTTCAGATAAAATGCTACGGAGCCCGTGCTCCCGATTATATGAATTGGAGGAATTTCAAATGGCTTTTACCGCAAAAGACGTTGCAGCTCTCCGTGAGAAGACCGGCTGCGGCATGATGGACTGCAAGAAGGCACTGACCGCTTCCAACGGCGATATGGATGCCGCTCTCGATTTCCTGCGTGAAAAGGGCCTGGCTGCTGCCGTGAAGAAGGCTGACCGCATCGCTGCTGAAGGCGTTGCTTTCGCAACTGTAAATGCTGACGCTACCGTGGGCGTTGTCATCGAAGTAAACGCTGAGACCGACTTCGTTGCCAAGAACGCTGAGTTCCAGAGCTTTGTAAAGGTTTGCGCTGAGACCGTGATGGCTCAGAACCCCGCTGACGTGGATGCTCTGCTGGCCTGCAAGGCTGAGGGCTCCGAGCTGACTGTTGACGCTCTGCTGAAGGAGAAGATCCTGGTCATCGGCGAGAACATCAAGGTTCGCCGTTTTGCCCGCTTCGAGGGTCATGTTGCTGCTTACATCCATGCAGGCGGCCGCATCGGCGTTCTGGTGAACTTCAACACCGACGCTGCTGACAAGGAAGGCTTTGCCGACTATGCAAAGGACGTTGCCATGCAGGTTGCAGCTGCTAACCCCGGCTACCTGAATGAGGCTTCCGTGCCCGCAGAAGTGATCGCTCACGAGAAGGAGATCCTGCTGGCTCAGATCGCCAACGATCCCAAGAACGCCAACAAGCCCGAGGCCATCAAGGAGAAGATGGTTGTGGGCCGCATCGGCAAGTTCTACAAGGAGAACTGCCTGGTGGATCAGGAGTTCGTTAAGGATCCCGACCTGTCCGTTGCCAAGTACACCGAGAAAGTTGCCAAGGAGCTGGGCGGTTCCATCGAGATCATCCAATGAATTACTGAACTTACTGAAAAATATAAGTAATCCGGAAAAAAAAT
>CAJMOI010000179.1 GCA_905215105.1 uncultured bacterium | reverse complement strand
CAGCCCTGTAATGACAAGGGTTAGCGGGTGTTTTTGTTTTGTTGGTGAACCATCGGGGATTCGAACCCCGGACACCCTGATTAAAAGTCAGGTGCTCTACCGACTGAGCTAATGATTCACGACGGAGCTCCATTAGTTTACCAGATTTTTGCCCTTCTGTCAATAGGCAATTTTGATTTTTTTTATTTTTTGAGGCTTTATTTCCGTTTTCGCACCTGAGAGGGCAACAGTCCCGTTTGCTTTTTGAAGACCCGGGTAAAATAGGACATTTCTGAAAAGCCGCTGAGTCTGGCGCTTTCCCCAATATTATACTCTCCGCTTTCCAATAGCCGCCGGGCATTGGCACAGCGCAGGTATTGGAGGTCCTCCCCAATGGAACGGCCGGTCACCTGCCGGAACTGGCGGCAAAAATAAAACTTACTGAACCCCACGGCCCCGCAGACATCTTCCAGCAGCAGTTTTTCCTGAAAATGGGCTCGAAGATAGACGATTGCCTTTTTCACCGCCGCCTGATGCTGACCCGTCAACGGGTCCTCTGCTGCTGCGGAAAGGCGATACCTGCGATACAGCCGGGAAAACAACAGAAAAATACAGCCTTTGACCGCCTCTTTGTAACAGCTTTCCCGCTGCTCCATTTCCCGACTGATCTGGGAAAAGAGTCCCGCCGTTTCCGGGTCCAAAATATGACGGCGCAAAATCCCTGTCCGAAAGGGAAAGTCTGTTTCCGCAAATAAAGCCGGTTCCACAATCAGGCAGTAATACCGGCAAGGCGGCTCCTTCGGCTCAATAGAATGTAAATCCCCGGAATTGACCACGGCCAGCTCCCCAGCCTGCATCAGCAGCTGTTCTCCGCCGGAACGAACCGCTGCCGCTCCCTGAAAGCAGCACAGCACTTCAATCCCCTCATGCCAATGAGCCTCTACCCGCCCGGTCCCTTCCAGGGCATTGGGGTGAAAAATCACGGGAAAAGCCGGGTCCGGATGACGCAGCGGCTCGTGAAAACCTGTTTCCATAGCAACCCTCTCCAAAAGCAAGATCGTACCAAAACAGGGCAACATCTGCCCTTTACTTTCAGCCATTTCATTATAGAATAGAACCAGAAAGCTGTCAAACGATTTTACGGGTTTGATGGGAATTTTTGTGAAAGCTGCGGGAAAACCGTCTTTTTTCCCGACAGAAAGGAGCTGTCTTTTATGTATCCATTTTCCATCGGCGTCCTTCTGGACTCTTTCCGCACAGACTGGAAAAAAGCACTGGAACTGGCTGAAAAAACCGGTGTGTCCGGCATTCAGGTCTATGCAACCAGCGGCGAGTTTGCTCCGGAGAACATGTCCAAGGCCCTGCGCCGGGAATTTCTCGACGCTGTCAAGTCCCACGGGCTGACCATTTCCGCCCTCTGCGGTGATTTGGGACAGGGCTTTGCCCATGCAGACAAAAATCCCGCTCTCATCGAAAAGAGCCGCCGGATTCTGGAACTGGCCAAAGAACTGGAAACCGACGTGGTGACCACCCATGTCGGGGTGATTCCTGCCGACAAAACCTGCGAGCGGTACCATATCATGCAGGAGGCCTGCGGTGAGCTGGCCCGGTATGCCGACGAGCTGGACGCCCACTTCGCCATTGAAACCGGCCCGGAAATTGCTGTGACCCTGCGGGACTTTCTGGACGGACTCCACTCCACCGGCGTGGCGGTCAATCTGGACCCCGCCAACTTCGTCATGGTGACCGGCGACGACCCGGTGCAGGCAGTTTACACCCTGAAAGATTACATCGTCCACACCCATGCAAAGGACGGCGTCAAACTGCTGGACGGCGATCCCATGGTGATTTACGGAGAAGCTGTTTCCATTGAGGAAACCATTCGTCAGGCCCGGTATTTTGAGGAGCTTCCTCTGGGACAGGGCAGCGTGGACTTCCCCGCTTATCTGAAAGCGCTGGACGATATCGGGTACCGGGGCTTCCTGACCATTGAACGGGAAGCCGGAGAGGACCCCTGTGCAGACATCAAACTGGCCGCAGATTTCCTGCGGAATCTCATTGGATAAGGAGCATCATTTTATGAAAAAGCTGAAAGTCGGCGTCATCGGCGTCGGTAATATTTCCAACGAACACATCAAGGCTTATCTGAACAATCCCCGGGTAGAGCTGTACGCTTTCTGTGACATTAACGAAAAACAGCTGGCGCTCATGGCGGAAAAATACGGCGTGACCCGCACCTTTACCGACAAGGATGAAATGCTGGCTCTGCCGGAACTGGACGCTGTCAGCGTCTGCACCTGGAACTCTCAGCACGCCCCCTGCACCATTGCAGCGCTGAATGCCGGCAAACACGTCCTGTGCGAAAAGCCCATGGCCACCACTGTGGAGGATGCGCTGGCCATGAAAGAAGCTGCCGAACGCAACGGAAAGCTTCTGCAAATCGGATTTGTCCGCCGCTTCGGAAACGACTGCGCCGTTTTGCAGGACTTCCTCCGGGAAGGCACACTGGGGGACATCTATTTTGCCAAAGCCGCCTATTTGCGGCGCAACGGCAACCCTATGGGCTGGTTTGGCGACAAGTCCCGTTCCGGCGGCGGCCCCCTCATTGATCTGGGGGTACACGTCATCGACCTGACCCGTTACCTCATGGGCAATCCCAAGCCGGTTTCGGTCTACGGCGTAACCTTCCACAAACTGGGCAACCGAAGCGAACTGAAGGACAAGAAGGCCTATGTATCTGTTTCCGCTACAGAAAACGATATTTGTGACGTGGAGGATATGGCCTGTGCCATGATCCGCTATGACAACGGCGCGGTACTGTCGGTAGAGACCAGTTTCAGTCTGAACCTGAAAAAGGATCAGGGCACCATTGAGCTTTTCGGAACCAAAGGCGGCGCAAAGCTCTCCCCGGAGCTGGAACTGTACACGGAGCTCAACGGCTATATGGCAGACGTCAACCTGTGCACCCCCACGGCCCTGTCCTTTGACGGACTGTTTCAGGGAGAAATCGATCACTTCACCGACTGTGTGCTGGACGGAACCCTCTGCCGCGCTCCGGCAGAGGACGGCGTGGAACTGATGAAGATTCTTCGGGCCATTTACCGGTCCGCAGAGACCGGCCACGAGGTTTTGCTGTAAAAACGAAACAGAGAGGAATCTATCATGAAACTTGCAATCAGTACCTACAGTTTTCAGCGCCTGCTCCAGTCCGGCTCCATGACCCAGCTGGACTGTGTGGCGGAGACTGCCCGCATGGGCGCTGACGCCATCGAATTTGTGGACATTCTGCCCCACGACGGCTCTTCCCGCCGGGAATACGCCGAAAAGCTCCGGGAGAGCTGCCGGGACCATGGGCTGGAAATTGCCTGCTATACCGTTGCGGCGGACTTCATCAACGGCTGCGGCGGAGATCTGGAAGGGGAAATTGCCCGGGTACAGCAGGAAGTGGATATTGCCGCTGTGCTGGGCGCTCCCCGAATGCGCCATGACGCAGGCTGGAACCCCGGCCCCTAT
>CAJMOI010000178.1 GCA_905215105.1 uncultured bacterium | reverse complement strand
GAATCCTTGATGGATTCCGAGTATTTTTAACGCAGTAGCTGGCGCTGATTGTAGGGAAAGACTAACATTTCGACTTTTCAGATAGCCCCTAGTCACGGGTTTTATTATAACACGTTCCGCGGCCTTTCCATACCGCCAAAAAGCCGGTTTCTGCCCCTCAGGACTCTTCTTCTCCCGGCATTTCGTCCAGAAATTTCCGCAGCTTGAGAAAATCCTCAAAGGCCCCGGGCTTGGAGGAAGGGTTCCGCAGCAGCGCTGCCGGGTGCAGCGTCGCCATCATCAGCAGATTTCCCTTTTTGAAAAACTGGCCGTGTTCCTTGGTGATTTTGATATCCGGCTTCATCAGCTTCATGGCGGCGATACGGCCCAGGCACACGATGATTTTGGGCTTCATCATGGACACCTGACTGCGGAGCCAGTTGATGCAGGCTTCCTGCTCCTCGGGCTTGGGGTCCCGGTTTTTGGGCGGGCGGCATTTGACGATATTGGTGATGTAAATGTCCCGGTTCCGGTCCAGATCCACCGCCGCCAGCATTTTATCCAGCAGCTGACCGGCACGGCCCACAAAGGGCTCTCCCTGTAAATCCTCGTTTTCTCCCGGGCCTTCTCCTACAAACAGAATATCCGCATGGGGATTTCCCACGCCGAACACCACATGGTGGCGGGTTTCGCAAAGTCCGCACTTGCGGCAGCTTTTACAGGCGGCTTCCAGCTCGCTCCACTCTGTCATGGCATATTCCTCCTGTACAGTGATTTACCATGATTATAGCATACCTCACCGGGAAAATCCATCCGGCGGAAGATTTCCTGCCGGTTTCTTCTCCGGGACAGTTGAAATCTGTCGGAATTGGGAGTAGAATAGAAAAAGCAGAATCTATATTACAATATAATAGGAGTGTTTCCAATGAAAGTAATGGTTGAAACTTCCGCCCGCCATCTTCATGTCACCCAGCAGGATCTGGAGACCCTGTTCGGTGCAGGCGCTGTGCTCAGCAATAAAAAGGACCTGTCTCAGCCTGGCCAGTTCGCCACCAACGAAAAGGTGGAGGTTGTCGGCCCCAAGGGTTCCATGAAAATGTCCATTCTGGGACCTGTCCGCCCCGAGACCCAGATTGAGCTGGCTCTGACCGACGCCCGCAAGCTGGGCATCACCGCTCCCATCCGCGAGTCCGGCGATCTGGCCGGTACCCCCGGCTGCAAGCTGGTTGGCCCTGCCGGTGAGGTAGAGCTGGACCACGGCGTGATTATCGCCAAGCGTCACATTCACTTCAACGTGGAAGAAGCCAAAGAGGCCGGCGTAGAGGACAAGCAGATTGTCTCCGTGAAGCTGGACTACAACGGCCGTTCCCTGATCTTCGGTGATGTGGTTTGCCGCGTCAGCCCCAAGTATGCCGCCGCCATGCACATCGACACCGACGAGTCCAACGCTGCCGGTCTGCCCGGTACCGTTGACGGCGAAATCATCCTGTAATCCTTCTCTCAGAACCGAAAAGGCGTACCGCAGTTCATGCTCTGCGATACGCCTTTTTTCTTTGTCTCAACGGACAAATTATGCATTCCCGGTGGCGACGAAATCCGCGCCGGTATCCAGAATGTTTTCCAGTACCACATCCCCGATGTGCACCGGGGTGGTCAGGGTCACGCTGTCCAGCAGCGCCACTGCTTCCATCATTTTCCCCTTGGGAATATCCCGGCTGGTCTTGACGGAAACCCGGCGCTTTTCGCTGCCTTCCACCCGCACGGTGGAGGTCACTACCCGGGTGGGGTTGGTCAGCTCCTTTTTGCCATAGGCTGCGCCCTTTTCACAGGAGTTCCCGGTGACGGCATAGCCGTTTTCCTCGTCCACCTTCAAATGGCACCCCTTGGGGCACACAATACAAATCAGCTCGGTCACGGTTTACCCCTCCTTCTCCACAATCTGCACCGTCAGGGTGTTCCCTGCGGCCTTTTCCGCCAGCACCCTGGGCAGCACCACTT
Source organism: uncultured bacterium (assembly GCA_905215105.1). Lineage (GTDB taxonomy): Bacteria > Bacillota > Clostridia > Oscillospirales > Acutalibacteraceae > Heritagella_A. Next base: position 1,555 of record CAJMOI010000178.1, on the reverse strand, counting down.
TTTCCATTTCACCGGGGGCCATGTGTTCCCGGGCAAAATGGGCCAATACGGTTTTCCCGTCCGTAATCTGGATTTCCACATTCCGGTAGATGTTCCGCACCCGGAAGAAAATCTCCGCGGTTTTGGCCATCTGCTCCACCCGGATGCGCTGGGGAACGGTATAGCCCACGCCGTTTCCGTTGTGCAGTTCCAGCACACGCCCGACGGGCGCTTCTCCGGCTTTGCCATATTCGGCGGCGGCTTTTCCCGCCCGCTGGCTCTCCATGGTCACATAATCCACCAAATCATGGACGTGTACCACATTGCCGCAGGCGAACACGCCGGACAGAGAGGTTTCCATATTCTCGAACACCACCGCTCCGTTGGTACGGGGGTCCATCTGGATACCTGCTTCTTTTGTCAGCTCGTTTTCGGGAATCAGGCCCACAGAAAGAAGCAGGGTGTCGCAGTCGAACATCATTTCCGTGCCGGGAATGGGACGGCGAGCTTCGTCCACCTTGGCAACGGTGACCTGTTCCAGACGTTCCTTGCCCTTAATGTCCGTGACCGTGTGGGACAGGTACAGGGGAATATTGAAATCGTGGAGACACTGGACGATGTTCCGGTTCAGGCCGCCGGAATAGGGCATCAGCTCCACACAGGCCAGCACCTTGGCGCCTTCCAGCGTCATGCGGCGAGCCATAATCAGGCCGATATCGCCGGAACCGAGAATCACCACCCGTTTGCCCACCATGTAGCCCTCGATATTCACATACCGCTGGGCAGCACCGGCGGTGAAAATGCCGCTGGGACGGTCTCCGGGAATGGCGATGGCTCCCCGGGTGCGCTCCCGGCAGCCCATAGCCAGCACAATGGAACCGGCTTCCAGCACCAGATAGCCATCGGTGGGATTCACTGCATGGACGGTTCGGTTTTCTTCCAGATGGAGCACCATGGTGTCCAGCTTCACTTCAATGCCGGTTCCCTCCAGCATTTCAATAAACCGTCCCGCATATTCCGGGCCGGTGAGCCGCTCGCCAAAACGCAGCAGGCCAAATCCGTCATGGATGCACTGCTTTAAAATGCCGCCCATTTTCGCCTCGCGCTCAATGAGCAGGACGCTTGCGTTCTCTTTTGATGCGCTGATCGCAGCCGCAAGGCCCGCGGGCCCGCCGCCGAGGACGATCACGTCATACCGTTTCATGCTTATAACCATTCCTTTCCTGCGCCGGGCCGCGGCTTTGTGCGGTTTTGGCGCAGCCAAAATTTCGAGTGGCTTTATGCTCGAAAAACACAAAACGCAGTTTGAAAGAGTACTCTTTCAAACTTCTCCTTTGTGTGTGCGTTCCAGAATCAGGTTGGAATCCTCCCCGCTTTTGGTAACCTCTTCCGGGGAAAGCCCCGTTTCCTCACAGATGATCTGCGTCACCAGCGGGGAGCAGAAGCCGCCCTGGCACCGGCCCATGCCGGGGCGCACACGGCGCTTAAGCGCGTCGATAGTGGTTGCGGGGATGGGGGAGTGGATCGTATCCACGATCTCGCCCTTGCTGATCCCCTCGCAGCGGCAGATGATCAC
>CAJMOI010000177.1 GCA_905215105.1 uncultured bacterium | reverse complement strand
AGGGAGTAGGTCGGGTAACCGGCGCGAGGGTTCAAATCCCTCTTTCTCCGCCAAATAAAGCAGCTGTAATTTGTGCAGCTGCTTTATTTTTGTTTGACAGCAACCTAGCCGGAGGGAACGTTTATTTTTGAGGAGGGTAAGCGTATGGCGTACACAATGATTTTATTCAACGCAAAGGATTCCTGGCATAACCCCATCTATTCTTTCAAAATCAACATGCTGACACGGGAACTCTCCGTGGAATATTCCAATAATACCGGTGGTATCACCACAAACGGTGTTGCACTGAATGAACGGCAGTATCAGCATATCAAACGTCTGGCCGCCCCCCGTATATTTGAAAAATTCAGAGATGGCAGTTGGAAGGAACACAGAGAATGGCTGCTTGATCCAAATGAATGGGAAGCACAGTTTATCAGTGACGACGGAACGGCCATGCTGACGATGGAAAGGCATTTCGAGTCATATCCGGCTCCGCCTGCACTGGCGGCATTGGTTGAGTATGTGATGCATATCGGAGCCCTTGGCAATATGAATCATCTTCTTTTCTAAATGAAGCCGACTGCACACTTCCCGCCGCTTCTTCATATAGTAGGCTGGGGGTGAATCTCTTGTGAACTCATGTGAATTGACCGCTTCCATTACGGCTCTGGCCAATGCCCTTGCCTGTCAATTGACGGATGAAAATTGGAGCTGCTGGGCGTGGTTTTAACACAGCTGGCCGACACACTGTTTACAATCGCAGCACAAAGAAGTATTTCTTCACGGAAATGTTTACCGGAAAGAAATGAAAAATGAAGTCTTTCTATGATACCGGCGGAGTCTGGATACGGTTCACGTTCCAGACTCCGCTTTTTGACATTCCGCAGAAATGTTCCTTGCAGGGAAATGCAATATTTTTTGATTTTATGTGAAAATCCGGTATAATGTGAATGATACCAAAATCCGGTGACAGTGGTCGCCATCAAATCCATCAAAACAGAAGGGCTTTACTATGCAGAATCAATATGACGGCATTTTACAATTCAAGGGAAAATGGCGGGTTTATCAGGAACTGGTTCTCACAAATGCGGAAACCTATCTTTCCGACCATAAAGTACATATTGTAGCGGCACCGGGGTCCGGAAAAACCACCCTTGGAATCGAACTGATTCGCAGGCTGGGCGCTCCCTGCCTGATCCTCTCCCCCAGCATCACCATCCGCCAGCAATGGCTGGAACGCATTACCGACAGCTTTTTGCTTCCGGGAAATGATCCGACCGCCCTGCTTTCCAACGACCTGAAACAGATGAAAGCCATCACGGCCATTACCTATCAGGCTCTGTACAGCGCCATGAAGCAGATGCAGGGACAATTGAGCGAAGAGGATGAAACGGAGGCCGGAGAACTCTCCGAAAAGGAAACAGTGGATTTCCGGGACTTCCGCATTTTTGACGCGGTGCGGGCTGCCGGTATTCGGACCATCTGTCTGGACGAAGCCCATCATCTGAGAAGCGAATGGTGGAAGGCGCTGGAAAGCTTTTTAAAAGAGCTGAACGATGTCATCGTGATTTCTCTGACCGCTACACCGCCCTATGACAGTACACCGGGCCAATGGAAGCGCTATACAGATCTGTGCGGACCCATTGACGAGGAAATCTTCACTCCGGAGCTGGTCCGGGAAGGCAGTCTCTGTCCCCATGAAGACTATATCTGTTTCAACTGGCCCTCTCCGGAGGAACAGGCAGAGCTGGAAGCACACCGGCAAACTGTCTCCCGGCTGCGGGAACGGCTGCTGTCTGACCGCTCTTTTTCCAACATGATCGCCTCCCACAAGGGACTCCAGTGGCCGGAGGAATACAGCGAGCAATTTCTGGATAATCCCCGGTACTTCTCTTCCCTGCTGATTTTCTGTGAAGCACAGGGCATTCCCTTTTCCAAGTATCTGAGAGAGCTGATCGGAACCGAAGGAAAACTGCCCAAACTCACCGACAGCTGGCTGGAAACCCTTTTACAGGGCTTTCTGTTCGATGATGCAGACTCCTATCAGATACTGGAAGGCCAGCGCCAGCAGATTCTGGCGGAACTGAAGGAAGCGGGCTGCATTTCCCGGAAAAAAGTCTCGCTGACACAAAAAGAAGCCATGGAAAAGCTGCTGGCAAAAAGTCGGGGAAAGCTGGACAGCATCCGAAAAATTACAGAAACCGAGTATCGGGTGCTGGGGTCAGAGCTGCGGCTGCTGATCCTGTGCGATTTTATCAAGAAAGATAAGCTGCCGCTGGTGGGAACCGACCGGGAGCTTTCCGCGGAAATCGGAGCGGTGCCGATTTTTGAGTTTCTCCGGCGAAAGGGGCCTCAGGGAATCCGGCTGGGATGTCTCAGCGGCACCGTGGTGATTCTTCCCACAGACACCCGGGACACCATGGAGCAGCTGCTGAAAGAACGAGGATGTGAAGGCACCCTCTCCCCCATCGGAGAAACCGGGTACGGGCTGTTTCAGGTTCGGGGAAAAAGCACCCATGTGGTGGCAGCCGTCACAGAGCTGTTCCGTCAGGGCGGCATCAACACATTGGTGGGGACTAAGTCCCTGCTGGGCGAAGGCTGGGACGCTCCCTGCATCAACTCCCTGATTCTGGCCACCTATGTGGGCTCCTTCATGCTTAGCAACCAGATGCGGGGCCGCACCATCCGCACAGACCGGGAGCATCCGAAAAAAACCGGCAACATCTGGCATCTGGCCTGTGTGTTTCCGGAAAAGAGCGAAACCGGCGGCGAATCGGCATTTTCCGGAGATTATGAAACCCTGATCCGGCGGTTTGATTCCTTTTTGGGGGTCTCCTGGAAAAGCAGCACCATCGAAAGCGGCATTGACCGGATGGATATTCCGGAATTTGATTCTGTGCAGGCCATGGAGGAAATCAACCAGATGATGCTGGACCGGGCCGCAGACCGGGAAGGCCTGCGGACACGATGGCAGGAAGCCCTTTCGGAAATCCACGGCGATATGGAAATCAATGACTTCCAGCTGATTCCCGAACAGGAAGCACCGACCGGATATGTCTTTGTTCATGCACTGGGGATGGAAATTCTCAGCGTTGTCCTGATGGTTTTTTCTCTGCTGGGACGGCTCTTTCTCTCTGTCGGAAATCGTCCGATTTCGGCTGTGTTGGGAGTTATACTGCTGCTTTCCACTGTGTTAGCCGCAAACTACGGCGTGAAGCTGTTCCGATTCAGCACACCGGAACGGCGAATGAAACAATTCGGGCAGGCCGTTGTGAAAGCGCTGGTGGAAACCGGACAGCTGGATGATAGTACGCACTGCAAAGCGGAAGTATCGTCCCAGGACGGCGCTGTCATCGGCACATGGCTCAGCGGCGGAAGTATGCGGGACAAAACCACCTTTGCAGACTGCATGGGGGAAATCTGGGGAATCATCGACAACCCCCGCTATCTGCTGATGCGGGAAACCCGCTTCCGGAAAACCAATGAATTTTACGCGGTTCCGGACAGCTTCGGAAAGCAGAAGGAACGGGCACTGGTGTTTGAAAAGCACATGCGGAAAGTCCTTGGAAGCTACCGGATTCAGTACACCCGCAC
>CAJMOI010000176.1 GCA_905215105.1 uncultured bacterium | reverse complement strand
CCGTCCATTCCCTCATCAAATCTCTGGCACGGTTTGAAGGAATCCGCTTTATCATGATCTCTCCCGAAGAGCTGAAAATCCCCGATTATATCCGGGAAGAAGTGCTCCGGGCCAAGGGAATCCCCTTTGAAGAGGTGGAGACCATGGAAGAGGTCATGCCCCGCCTGGATATCCTGTATATGACCCGCGTACAGCGGGAGCGCTTCTTCAACGAAGAGGACTACATCCGTCTGAAAGACACCTACATTCTGGACGAGGAAAAGCTGCGCCTTGCCTCCCCGAATCTGTCTGTCCTGCATCCCCTGCCCCGTGTCAACGAAATTGCAGGGGAAGTGGACGACGACCCCAGAGCCGCTTATTTTGAACAGGCCCAGAACGGCGTCTATGTCCGTATGGCGCTGATTATGAAGCTGTTGGAACTGACGCTGTAAAAGAAAGGGGAAACCATCATGCTGAATATCGACAGTCTGGAAACCGGCATTGTCATCGACCATATCAAAGCAGGCGCCAGTATGCGTGTCTATAAGCTGCTGAAGCTGGACAAGCTGGACTGCTGTGTGGCAGTCATCAAAAACGCCAAGAGCAGCAAATACGGCCGGAAGGACATCATCAAAATCGAGGGCATCACGGATATCAATCTGGATGTGCTGGGCTTTATCGACCACAAGATCACCGTGGACATTATCCGCGAGGGCAAAATTGTGGAGAAGAAAAAGCTGGTTCCTCCCGCAGAGCTGAAAAACGTGGTGCGCTGCAAAAATCCCCGGTGCATTACCAGCATCGAACAGAATCTGGATCAGGTGTTCCGCCTGTATGAGAACAACGGAACCCGCCACTATCGCTGCATTTACTGTGAACAGGAATATCAGTCCCGTCAGGGCTGATTTGCCATAGAAAAGAGGTTTTTATCATGAAAAATGCTGTTGCAACCAAAAAAGCGCCCGCTGCCATCGGCCCCTATTCTCAGGCCATCGATATGGGCAACCTGATTTTCACTTCCGGTCAGATTCCCATTGATCCCGCTACCGGCGAGCTGGTACAGGGCGGAATCGTGGAGCAGACCACTCAGGTTTTCCACAATCTGCGGGAAGTGCTGGCTGAGGCCGGCGCTGTACTGGACGACGCGGTGAAGGTCAATGTGTATATGACTGATCTGGCAGATTTCGGAGCGCTGAATGAAGTTTATGCCGGATTTTTCACCCAGCCCTATCCGGCCCGCTCCTGTGTACAGGTTGCCGCGCTGCCCAAGGGTGCGCAGGTAGAAATCGAGATTATCGCCCGGAAATAAATCAGCCCGGATGGTAATCCCTGACAATAACTGACCGATTCGCGGGAAAGCAGCTGTACAAAAGGAGGCCGTTTTCCCGCGAACTGTCAATGGAGGAATTTCTGTGAATGTGTTTGACGTGATCGGGCCGGTGATGATCGGTCCTTCCAGCTCTCATACGGCGGGCGCTGCGCGGATTGGCAACATGGCGGGCGCGCTGCTTCCGGGAAATCCGGTGCGTGCCTTCATCGGGCTTCATGGTTCTTTTGCCAAAACGGGACAGGGTCACGGCACGGATAAGGCGCTGACTGCCGGAATTCTGGGAATGCTGCCCGGAGATATCCGGATCCGGAACAGCCTGACACTGGCAAAAGAGGCCGGCCTGTCCGTCACCTTTGAAGAGGTGGAGATTGACGGCGCACATCCCAACACCGCCCGGATTACCCTGTGGAACCAACAGGGAGAGTCGGTAACGGTGCAGGGCGCTTCCATTGGCGGCGGGGAAATCCTCATCACCCGGATTGACGGCATGGCGGTGGAAATCAGCGGAAATCTGCCCACCTTGCTGGTGCTTCACCGGGATGTACCGGGAGTCATTGCCGGGGTAACCAATTATCTGGCCATGAACGGGGTGAATATCGGCGGCTTTAAACTGAGCCGGAAAAAGAAAGGGGATCTGGCGCTGATGACGCTGGAGCTGGACGAAGCGCCCCGGGAACAGGTAACCCGGGGAATCGGCTGTTTTCCCCAGGTGAGCCGCTGTGTGCTCATCCATCCGTCATTATAAGGAAGGAGGAGCACCATGCCTACCATTGCTGCTTATGTGAAGAAAGCGGAGGAACAGGGCGTTTCCCTGTCCCGGCTGATTCTGGAAGAACAGTCTGCCGAGCTGGAAAAAACGCCGGAAGAGCTGTTTGAAAAAATGAAGGAACGGCTTCAGGTTATGAAGGAGTCGGCAAAAGAAGGGGAGAACCCGGAAATGCGTTCCGCCAGTGGTTTGACCGGCGGCGCGTCGGCGAAAGTCATGGAACGGGTCCGTCAGGGAACCAGCCTTTGCGGCCCGTCTTTTGGAAAGGCTGTGGCCCGGGCGCTGGCGGTTTCCGAGTGCAACGCCTGTATGGGTCGAATTGTCGCAGCTCCGACGGCCGGTTCCTGCGGCATTTTGCCGGCGGCGTTGCTGACCGTGATGGAAGACCGGGAATGTCCGGAGGAGTCAGCGGTGATGGCGCTGTTTACCGCCGCTGGTGTGGGAACGGTCATTGCTGCTAACGCCACTGTTTCCGGAGCGCAGGGAGGCTGTCAGGCGGAAGTGGGAAGCGCTTCCGCCATGGCGGCGGCTGCCGTCACGGAAATGGCCGGCGGCACGCCCCAGATGTGCGCGGATGCCTGTGCCATTGCTTTGAAAAATGTGTTGGGATTGGTGTGTGACCCGGTGGCCGGTCTGGTAGAGGTTCCCTGTGTCAAGCGGAACGCCATGGGTGTCGTCAATGCATTGGCAGTGGCGGAAATGGCGCTGGCCGGTGTGGGAAGCGTCATTCCGGCGGACGACGTGATCTTGGCGATGAAGCGGGTGGGCAATACCCTTCCCGCCACTCTTCGGGAAACAGCAGAGGGCGGTCTGGCCGATACTCCCACCGGCCGGAAGATTGCCCAGCGTATTTATGGCCAAAAAACCGGCGAATAACTATGCATCGTCAATAATATTTATTTATTTTGAGCAAAAATCTTTACAATTCACAAAAAATCAGGTAGTCTGATAGTATCAGCAATGGATTGGAAAAACAGCAGTATGACGATAGACAGGGGATGCATGGGTATGAAATGGGACTATACCAGATTGAAAAACGGCATTCGGTTTCTTACGGAACAGAATCCGGAAGAAACCGGAATCTGTGCAGGTTTCTTTTTCCCTGCCGGAGCCGCCGATGACCGCCCGGACGAAAAGGGCGCTTTGCTTCTTTGGACAAGACTGATGCTTCACCAGCTGAATCAGGGGCTGGCCTATCCGGTTTGGAGCGCTGTGTGCCGTTGGGACAGAATTGCCTTTACCGCCAACGGCGACCCGGTACAGGGGGAAAAACTGGTCAGGAGTTTTCTGGAATGTCAGCGTTCCCCTGCCTGGACAGAACAGCTGCTGACACAGGAAAAGAAAGCCCTTTCTGCAGGAACCGAGCAGGAGCGTACCGGCAGTTTTTATCCCGAAGCAGATGGGGAGTACTGGAAAAACAGCAGCTATCAGCCGCCCATGTGGAATGCCGCAGCGGGAGAAAGACTGACGCTGGAAACAGTGAAAAAAGCTGGGGCCAGACTG
>CAJMOI010000175.1 GCA_905215105.1 uncultured bacterium | reverse complement strand
GTCTGGCAAAAAAGCGGTTTGAAATTCCGACAAAGTTTTACAATTTATTCACATTTAGTTGCTGCAAGTGTGCTATACTGTTTACTGCAAATTTTGCAAAAACTGAATAACCCCTTATCAAGAGCGACGGAGGGAACAGGCCCTGTGATGTCCGGCAACCTGCGGTGATGAGCCGTGCTGGTGCCAATTCCTGCGGGTTAAACCGAAAGATGAGGTAACAATATGCCGCTCGGTTTAGCCGGGCGGCTTTTTTGTGCCCCGAAACCCAGTTTTAGAAAGTATGGAGGTAAAAAGAAATGGCAAAGTATTTTTTCACATCTGAATCCGTAACCGAAGGCCATCCCGATAAAGTCTGCGACCAGATTTCCGACGCAATCCTGGACGCAATGCTGGAAAAAGACCCCCAGTCCCATGTGGCCTGTGAAGTTACCGCTACCACCGGCATGATTCACGTCATGGGCGAAATCTCCACCGATTGCTATGTGGATATCCCCGCTGTTGTCCGCGATGTGGTCTGCGGCATCGGTTATAACAACCCCGATGCAGGTTTTAACGGCAACACCTGCGCGGTGCTTACTTCCATCGATGTCCAGTCTCCCGACATCGCCATGGGCGTCAACGAGTCCTATGAAGTGAAAAATGGCGCTACCGACGAAAACGACCGTATCGGCGCTGGCGATCAGGGCATGATGTTCGGCTATGCCTGCGACGAAACCCCCGAGCTGATGCCTCTGGCCATTTCTCTGGCTCATAAGCTGGCAAAGCAGCTGGCAAAGGTTCGCAAGGACGGCACTCTGCCGTATCTGCGCCCCGATGGAAAGACCCAGGTTACCATTGAGTACGAGGATGACAAGCCTGTGCGTGTGGATACCGTAGTGGTTTCCACCCAGCACAACGAAGATGTCTCTCTGATGCAGATTCGCGAGGACATGGTGAAGTATGTGATTCAGCCCATTATCCCCGCCGATATGCTGGACGCAAAAACCCGCTGCTTCATTAACCCCACCGGACGTTTTGTCATCGGCGGCCCCGTGGGCGACAGCGGCCTGACCGGACGTAAAATCATTGTCGATACCTACGGCGGTTATGGCCGTCACGGCGGCGGTGCTTTCTCCGGCAAAGACCCGACCAAGGTAGACCGTTCCGCTGCCTATGCTGCCCGTTATGTGGCAAAGAATCTGGTGGCTGCCGGTGTGGCCAAGAAGTGCGAAGTGCAGCTGGCTTATGCCATTGGTGTAGCCCATCCGGTTTCCGTCATGGTGGAGACCTTCGGCACCTCCTCTTTTGACAAAGACGTGCTGGCCGACGCTGTTTCCAAGGTGTTCGACCTGCGTCCCACCGCTATTATCCGCGATCTGGGTCTGCGTGCTCCCATCTATCGTCAGCTGGCTGCTTACGGTCACATGGGCCGCGAAGAGCTGGGCGTTGCCTGGGAAAAGACCGACAAGGTGGACGAGCTGAAAAAGGTTCTGGGCCTGTAAGGGGGAAGCTGACATGGAGAGAATCGCAAGCTTCTGTGTAGACCATAACAAGCTGGAGCCGGGCATTTATCTTTCCCGGATTGATGGGGACATCATCACCTATGATATCCGCATGGTAAAGCCCAATACGCCGCCTTATCTGCCCAGCCCGGTGATGCACACCATCGAGCACCTGTTTGCCACCTTTGCCCGCAACAGCGAGGAAAAAGATTCCGTCATTTACTTTGGCCCCATGGGCTGCCGCACCGGTTTTTATTTCCTGCTCCGCAATGTGGAAAAAGCCCGTGCTGTGGAGCTCATCAAGGAAATTTTCCGGAAGATTGCTTCCTTTGAAGGCGAAATTCCCGGCACCCTGCCGGAGGAGTGCGGCAACTATCAGGAACACGACCGGACCGGTGCGCTGGAATGGGTTCGGAATTTCCTGCCGGTGATTGAAAACTGGAACGAGGAAAAGCTGGCCTATACCCTGTAAATTAGGAATGAGCCCCTGCGAGTCTGTTGGCCCGCAGGGCTTTTTCTGTTGATTGTCAAAAAATCCCGCTCTGTCATAGGATGGAAAAAACGAGCGGGAGGGAACGAAATGGAATTTGTGGCAAAACTGCTGCTGGTGTTTTTTCTGGTCATGGGTCTGGTGGAAACCTGCCGGCTGCTGTTGTTCTGGCTGCTTCGCCCGGAAAAAGCGGCGCCTACTGTGCAGGTGGTTCCGCTGAGCGGTCATGTGGAGAATGCCGAGTACTTACTGCGGGGTATTGCAGAGAAAATGCGCTGGGAAAAGCCGGACGGCCGTCTGGTGTGTGTGGACGGCGGCATGGATTGGGAAACTCGGGAAATCTGTCTTCATTTACAGCGGGAGATTCCTTTTCTGGAATTTTGCCGGGCAGAAGAGCTGGGGGAATGGCTCTTTTCCAAAAGAGAAATGGACTGGGATGAAGTGAACGAAGGAGAAGACGGAGACGGAAATTGAAAAGACAGCGGAATTGTATTATACTATAGAGGAATATGGATTTCGGAGGAATGGCCATGTCCGGGCAGGATGAACAGACTTTGTATGAAATGAGCGGCGCGGTGGAGCGGATGATTTACCGCAACGAAAAAAATCAGTATACCGTGCTGGAACTGGATAACGGGGAAGAGCTGGTCACCGTGGTGGGCTGTCTGCCCTTTGTCAGCGCCGGGGAAGAGCTGAAGGTCATCGGTACCTGGACCAGCCACCCCAGTTTTGGGCCCCAGTTCAAAGCACAGGTTTGTGAGCGTTCCCGGCCTGCCACAGCTGCGGCTATCCTGAAATATTTATCCTCCGGCGCGATTAAAGGAATCGGCGCTGCCACCGCTGCCCGGATTGTGGAAACCTTCGGTGAAAACGCGCTGGACATTATCGAAAACGACCCGGAACGTCTGGCACAGGTCAAAGGCGTGACCAAAGCCAAGGCGAAAAAAATTTCCGAGGATTTCAAACAGGCCAACGGCATCAAGGATGTGATGGTTCGTCTGGGAAAATACGGGATTACCCCGGAAGAAGCGGTGCGGGTGTGGAAACGGTACGGCGCCTATGCGGAAGAATGCATCCGGCAGGACCCTTTCTGCCTTTGCGACGAGGAGCTGGATATTGATTTCAGCCGGGTGGACCAGATTGCCGCTTCTTTGGAAATGCCACAGGATGACAATGGCCGGATACGGGCAGGGCTGATTTATGTACTGCGCCACAATGCCAACAACGGTCACACCTGTCTGCCCCGGGAACGCCTGATTCAGGTAGCGTCCCGGATGCTGGAAGTGGAACCGGACGTCACCGGCGGAATTCTCCGCAAAATGGAGGAAACCTTTGACATCCACACCGAAATCTTCGGAGAACGGGAATTTCTCTTTTTGCCGCGCTATCACCAGTCGGAGCGCTACTGTGCCGACCGCCTGAAAATGATGCTCCGATATCCGCCCCAATCCATTGTGGGTGCGGAGGGCTCCATTAAGGAAATCGAGATTCGGGAAGGAATTCACTATGCCGCCGAGCAGAAACAGGCCATTGTGCAGGCGCTGGAAAAGGGATTCCTGATTTTGACCGGCGGCCCCGGAACGGGAAAAACCACGACTCTCAACGGAATTATCCGAATTTTAAAGGAAAAGGGCGAAACGGTTCTGTTGGCTGCTCCCACCGGGCGGGCGG
>CAJMOI010000174.1 GCA_905215105.1 uncultured bacterium | reverse complement strand
CTTTACCGCGGAGAGCTTTTATAAACTGATGAACTGGCTGGGGGCTGAGGTGGTGTTCAATCACGCCGACTACCGGCTGATTTCCAGCAAAGTGCTCAAGGAATTGCAGAATTTCAAGGAAGTCAATATTTTTCTGCGGGGCATGATTCCGCTGGTAGGCTTCAAAAGCACCAGCGTCTATTATGAGCGTCATGAACGAATTGCCGGAGAAAGCCACTATCCTCTTTCCAAAATGCTGGCGCTGGCCTTTAACGGCATCACCAGTCTCAGTGTCAAGCCGCTGCGAATGATTATCACCTTAGGTTTTCTCATTTCCATTTTGAGCTTTATCGGTGTGATCTGGTCGGTTGTGGTGAGTCTGATGGGAAACAGCGTGGCAGGATGGGCCAGTATAGTGAGTATGGTCTGCTTTATCGGCGGAATTCAGCTGCTCTGTCTGGGAGTGATCGGGGAATATATCGGGAAAATCTATCTGGAAGTCAAGGCCCGGCCCCGGTATATCATCAGTGACCGGACAGAAAGTGAGGAACAGGAAAAAGAGAGCCGGTAAAGGGAAGGTATCCGTCAAACAGGAAATGAAAAAAAGTAAGAGGGGAATTCAACATGGAAAAAAAGATGGAAGACTACTATCTGTCGATTCTGAAAGAGGAAATGCTGCTGGCCATGGGCTGTACAGAGCCGATTGCAGTGGCCTATGCAGCGGCAGCAGCCCGCAGCCTTTTGCAGCATCCGGAGAGCATTACGAGCTGTGCGCTGTATGTCAGCGGAAATATCATTAAAAACGCTAAAAGCGTCGTAGTGCCCAATACCGGTGGTATGAAGGGGCTGGAAGCTGCTGCCGCTGCGGGAATTGCGGCCGGAAAAGAAAAAGCGGGGCTGCAAGTGCTGGCGGAAATCAGTCAGGAGCAGAAAGAAGCCATTCAGACGCTGCTCCATCAGTGCGCCTTTCAGGTATTGCCGGCCAATGGCCCGAAGATTTTCTACATCGAAGTTCAGCTGAAAACACCGGAGGAGACGGCTCGGGCGGTTATCGAGGATTTTCACACCAATCTGGTGCTGTTGGAGCACAACGGGAAGGCAGAAAGCATCCATCGTTTGCCCTGTGGAGAAGCTCGGACGGAAGAACCCCAGACAGACCGTTCTCACATGAGCGTGCAGGGAATTCTGGATTTTGCCGCTCAGGTGGAGCTGGAAAAAACCGCAGAGCTGATCGAAAGACAGATTCGGTGCAATGCCGCCATTTCCGAGGAAGGACTGAAAAACCCGTGGGGGGCACAGGTAGGCCAGACCATGCTGAAAGGGGAAGCGGTGGATGTCTATACCCGGGCGGCGGCAGCGGCAGCCGCAGGCAGTGATGCCCGGATGAGCGGCTGTGAACTGCCGGTGGCCATTGTTTCCGGCAGCGGAAATCAGGGATTGACCGCTTCCATGCCGGTGATTGTCTATGCCCGGGAAACTGGTGCGTCAGAGGAAAAGCTCCATCGGGCGCTGCTGGTTTCCAATCTCATCACCATCCATCAGAAAACCAGTATCGGACGGCTTTCCGCATTCTGCGGCGCCACCAGTGCCGGTGTGGGCGCGGCCTGCGGAATTGCCTGGCTGGATGGCGGCGGATATGAGGAGATTTCCCATACCATTGTCAATGCACTGGCAGTGCTTTCCGGTATGGTGTGCGACGGGGCGAAACCTTCCTGTGCGGCAAAAATTGCAATGGCAGTGAATAACGGCATTTTCGGCTATCGGCTCTACCGCCAGGGACTGCAATTCTATGCCGGAGATGGAATCGTCACCAAGGGCGTGGAGAATACCATTGCCAATGTGGGACGGCTGGCCAACCAGGGAATGCGGATGACCGATGGCGAAATTCTGGATATGATGGTTGGAAAATGAAGATTTGCTTTTCAGACTGATAAGAGTATAAAACAAAGAGCGGAAGTTCCCGCGCCCAAATGAGGCATGGAAACTTCCGCTTCAATTTTTATGCCGCGTTCTGAGAAGATTGAGCATGAGCGCTCTGCCACATGGTCTCAGCAAAAATCCCGTATCCCTTTTCCGGCTCGTTCAGCAAAACGTGGGTGACTGCCCCCACCAGTTTGCCGTTTTGAATGATTGGGCTTCCGCTGAGTCCCTGTACAATGCCGCCGGTTTTTTCCAGCAGCGCAGAGTCTGTTACCCGAATGACCAGATTTTTGGTCAAACGGCTTTCGTCATAATTGACGGATTCAATTTCAATGTCGTAATAGTGAGGCCCGCTGCCATCGATGGTGGTGCAGATCTGAGCTTTCCCAGCTTTCACTTCCTGTTTCATGGCAATGGGAAGGGTTTCAGATTCTTCCGGTGGCTGAGAAAGCACACCATACACACCAGTATCTGTGTTGGCGGTCAGCTCACCCATGGGCAGATCGCTGGAAAAGTATCCCTGCAATTCTCCGGCGGTTCCCCGCTGTCCGGGAACAATCCCGCTGATGGCAACGGGAAGGATTTCACCACTGCCCAAAGGAATCAGCTCATTGGTGTCCACATCACAGATTCCGTGACCCAGACCGCCAAATACGCCGGTATCCGGCTCGTAAAACGTCAATGTGCCGATTCCGGCCGTGCTGTCCCGAACCCAGAGCCCGCCTTTATATTGGCCGTCAATTTCACTGTAAACGGGTTTTAAAACAGCGGTAAATTCCTTTCCGCCCCGCTCCGCTTCCACGGTAACGGGCTTTCCCCGGCTGGCTTCAAAAATATCCGCCAGCTGGCTGTTTTCGGTGACAGCCTGTCCTCCGGCACTGTAGATCACATCTCCTATTTTCAGTCCGGCTTCGGAAGCGGGGTTCACGGATGTGCCGCCGGTGGAAATATCAGCGGTTCCCACCACCACAACGCCGCTGGCCTCCAGTTTTATGCCGAAGGGTGTGCCGCACAGGACGGCCTCCGGCTGGTCGGTCTGGCGGACGGAAATGGTTTTGACGGGAATGACCCCCAGCAGCCGTACCTGTGCTTCCCGGGGAGATTCCGAACGGGCGGAAGCCGGTGTTTCAGAGCCGTTGTCCATGCTGATTTGATACCAGCCTGCCGGCACAGAAACGCCGGAGGTTTCCGTAACGGTCAGAGAGTTTGGAGAGAGCTTCCAGGCGGCGAAACCGGCTGCACCCAGTACAGCGACGCAAACGGCTGCCGCTGAACCAGCCCAGAGAAGGGCGCGGCGAAGACGTGTTTTTTTCTTTTTTGCAGGAAAAAAAGGTTCATTCTGCATGATAACTTTGACACCTCCTCACCCTTTACCGTTCCACAACCGCAGCGGAATATCCTTTGTCCCGTTGGAAAATGAGGCTGAAAATGGGAGAATTTTTCTCCATAAACGATTTGAAAAACAAAAAGCCGTTTTTCCGAACCGATAACGGCCCGGAAAAACGGACGGATGGTTTGTCTGCCGGAACCGCCCCGGGGCACGGTTCCGGTCAGTAAGTAATGGGCAGCACCTGTGCGCTGCGGTATTCAGTATACCCCGGAACAGGGGAGCAATCTGTCAGAAAACAGCAGATGAAAAAATTTTTTTCGCCCGGTCTTTCGCCAAAAATCCCGTCCTTCTTCTGTTTTCCCTGTCATTTGCTTGCAGAAAGTGGTATAATACATTCAGACTATTTTAGGGGCTATCTGAAAAGTCGAAATGATAGTCTTTTCCGACAATCAACGCCAG
>CAJMOI010000173.1 GCA_905215105.1 uncultured bacterium | reverse complement strand
AGCCGTGGTATTTGGTGGATACACCGGGTCACGCAGATTTTATGCCGGAAATGGAGCGCTGCCTGTCCGTTTTGGACGCGGCCATTGTAACCGTCAGCTGTGTGGAAGGCGTACAGAGCCATACGGAGACCATCTGGCAGTTGCTGCGCCGCCGGAAGATTCCCACCTTTTTCTTTCTCAATAAAATTGACCGGGCAGGCGCTGACCCGGATCGGGTGCAGCAGGAATTGGAAACCCGGTTCCACACCACCCTGTGTCCCTTTGAGGGTGCGGTTTCCCCGCAGATGATGGACTGTGCCGCCGAGCAGGATGATGCTTTGCTGGAGCGCTATCTGTCGGGAGAAGTCCTGCCGGAAGAGTGGCCGAA
Source organism: uncultured bacterium (assembly GCA_905215105.1). Taxonomy (GTDB): domain Bacteria; phylum Bacillota; class Clostridia; order Oscillospirales; family Acutalibacteraceae; genus Heritagella_A. The sequence goes on along the minus strand of CAJMOI010000173.1, from coordinate 3,329 downwards.
GCTGTTGCTTCCCGCCATGAAAAAGGGACTTTTGTGTCCCTGTGTCCGGGGCTGTGCCCTGACAGGGGAAGGGGTAGAGCCCCTGCTGGACAGCCTTCATTTATTGACGCCGGAACCCGGCGGGGAAGACGCACCTTTTTCCGCGCGGGTCTGGCAAATTCGCCGGGATCCTCAGGGCGGCCGCACGGCTTTTCTTCGGGTAACCGGCGGAACCCTTCGGGCAAAAGAAATGATCGGGGAAGAAAAAATCAGTGAGCTTCGGGTGTATAACGGCACCAAATTCAAAACAGTACAGCAGGTATCTGCCGGAGAGCTCTGCGGCGTGACGGGGCTTTCTTGGGTGCGTGCCGGAGAGGGTTTGGGAGCAGAACCTGCCGGAAAGCTCCCTTCATTCCAACCCGTTCTGGGGGCGTCCGTGCTTTTCGATGAAAAACAGTGTCCGGCTCGGGAAATGCTGGCGATTTTCAAAGCACTGGAGGACGAGGAACCGGCACTGCGGGTCAGCTGGGAGGAAGCCCTGCACGAGCTTCAGGTGCGGGTGACCGGCCCTATCCAGCTGGAAGTGCTGCAGGAGCTGGTGCGCCAGCGATTTTCCCGGGAAATCACCTTCGGCCCCTGCCGTGTATTGTATCGGGAGACCCTTGCGGCCCCGGTAGAGGGCAGAGGGCACTTTGAGCCTCTGCGTCATTATGCGGAAGTTCACCTGCTGCTGGAACCGGCTCCCAGAGGAACGGGCATTCAGTTTGAAAGCCGGTGTTCTACAGACCGGCTGGCCCTGAACTGGCAGCGACTTATTGAAACTCATGTATTTGAAAAAGAACATAAAGGAGTCCTCACCGGTTCTCCGGTGACAGATCTTCGGGTAGTATTGCTGGATGGCCGTTCCCATGAAAAGCATACCGAAGGCGGCGATTTCCGGGAAGCTGTTTACAGGGCGATCCGACAGGGGTTGATGAAAGGGGAAACCATTCTGCTGGAACCCTGGTATGCCTTTACGGCCTCTGTACCGGCTGAGCTCATCGGCCGTCTTCTCTCGGATATCCAGCGGATGGGCGGAACCTTTGACACGCCGGAAAGCCAGGAAGACCGGGCCATTTTAACTGGAAGAGCACCGGTTCGTCAGATGATGGACTATGCCCGGGAAATGATCTCCTATACAAGAGGAAAAGGGATTCTTTCCCTGCGGCCCGATGGCAGCGAGCCCTGTGACGATCAAAAAGAGCGGGCGGCAGAAATCGGTTATGAACCGGAACGGGATACGGAAAACCCCGCCGGTTCTGTTTTCTGTTCACACGGCGCTGGTTTCCCCGTTCCCTGGCAGGAAGCTGATCGGTATATGCATCTTCCCTGATTCATCATAATCTGCTTTCATACAGCTGTCTAAAAATCTTGTCAAATGAAAGAATTCTTCATGTTTTTGCACGAATTGCATCTGTCCTTTCTTTGAAAACCTTGCTATAATGGAAAGCGAATAAAGCGAATCGCAAAGGCGCTGCTTTTGCGGAAATCATAGAAAACAGGAGGTAATCAAGATGGTTGTGACATTTGAAGAGCTGTATCAGGGCAGCGTGGAAGCCCAGAAGGCACGGTATGAAACCATTACGGCCGGTTATGAGGAGTGTTACGGAAAAGCACAGGAACTGTCCTATTTCAGCGCCCCCGGACGCACGGAAGTAGGCGGCAACCATACGGACCACAACCATGGCTGTGTGCTGGCTGCTGCGGTCAACCTGGACATTGTGGCTGCTGCTGCCAAAAACGACGACAATGTGGTGCGTCTGAAATCTCTGGAATATCCAGGGATGGATGTGATTGACCTGAACGACCTGGCTCCTCAGGAAAAGGAAATGGAAAAAGCCGCTTCCCTCATTCGCGGCGTGTGCGCAAGATGCCGTGAGTTGGGATATACCGTCGGCGGCTTTAATGCCTATACCGCTACGCAGGTGCTGAAAGGCTCCGGTCTGTCCAGCTCCGCTGCTTTTGAGGTTGTCATCGTAACCGCCATCAGCCATCTGTTTAATGATGGCGCTATCGATGCGGTAACCGCAGCACAGATTGCCCAGTACGCAGAAAATGTCTATTTTGGCAAGCCCTCCGGTTTGATGGATCAGACCGCCAGCAGTGTGGGCGGCTTTACTGCTATCGACTTCCATGACCCCAAAAAGCCTGTGCTGGAAAAGGTGGACTTTGATCTGGCAAAATACAACCACGCTCTGTGCATCGTGGATACCGGCGGAAACCATGCAGACCTGACCGGCGATTACGCTGCTATTCCCGTAGAAATGAAGTCCGTAGCCCGTCTGCTGGGCGCCGAAGTCCTGCGGGATGCCGATGAGGGTGAATTCTGGAACCGTCTGGGTGAATTGCGTCAGAAGGTAGGCGACCGGGCCGTGCTCCGTGCCATGCATTTCTTCAGCGATAACCGCACGGCACAGGAAGAGGCTGCTCTGCTGAAAGCCGGAGATTTTGACGGCTTCAAGGAAAAGATCATTGCTTCCGGCCGTTCTTCCGCTACCCGCCTGCAAAATGTGTTTGCCTGCAGCAATCCCTCTGAGCAGGGGCTGTCTCTGGCACTGGCTGTTTCCGAAAAGCTTCTGGCCGGAAAGGGTGCATGGCGTGTCCACGGCGGCGGTTTTGCCGGAACCATTCAGGCTTTTGTTCCGGTGGAGATGCTGGAAGAGTATCGCAGCGCTATGGAGGCTGTCTTTGGCGAGGGTACCTGCCATGTCCTTTCCATTCGCAGCGCCGGCGGCGTACAGGTGAAAATCTAACAAAAATGTAAGCTTTTTTTCGTCAGGATTGGATACTCCTTTCGACCGCATTGTGCTATACTAAGAGTTAGATTCTGGAAGGGTCGTGCAGGCGGATGGACGTATCGATTATTTTTCCCGTGAGAAATCTCCGGACGGAAATGGCTGGTATTTTGAAACATATTCAAAAAGAGACGGAAAACAGCTCTTGTGAGCTGATTATTGTAGACATGGGGTCTGATGATTCTACAGTAGCTACAGCGTTGTCTCTGCTTCATCAGCGAAAGCTGAACGGATGTGTCATTCAGAATGGAAAAACATGTCCATCGTCTGCCTTGAATGCCGGATTACAGCGAGCCAGAGGGGAATATGTGACTTTCCTCTTTGCCAGAAGGGTATATTCCGGCATTCTGGAAAGCTTTTATGCCACTGCCTGCCACACAGCTGCGGATATGGTGTTTGGTTCCCTGTCAGCGGATGACGCACGGCTTGCGGAACGACAGGCCATCAGCCGGGGGGTAAAGAAAAAGGAAGGGGCCGACTATATGATTGCCGCGCTGGAAGGACGGGTGGAACTGG
>CAJMOI010000172.1 GCA_905215105.1 uncultured bacterium | reverse complement strand
TGCTTGAACAATTTTTACTTTCAAATATTGTCTAACTTTTGGGGGTCACTTCATACAGCAGAGCCGGGGGAAAAATCGTATTTTTATGCCAGACGGGTGACATCGTCTGTGCGGCGGGGAGCCGCTTCACCTACTTCTCCGTCTGCGTAGCCGATAATGACAGCAGCCACGGGGGCATAACCCTCGGGAATCAGCAGCTTTTTCATCATGTCGGGCTTGGCCGCGCCAAAAGCAGAGCCGATATAGCAGGTGGAAATCCCCATGGAATTGGCGGCGGTCATCAGATTCATGATGGCACAGGCGGCATCGTCATGGCCATAGGGATTCTGGGGCGGGACGGAAACGATCACCGCCATAGGTGCATTATAGAAGGGTTCGTTGCCGCCGGCTTCCCCGATTTCTTTCAGCAGGGCTTTGTTGGTTACCACGGTAAAGTGGCGTTCCTGACGGCCCATGGCGCTGGGAGCATACCGGGCGGCGGTGAGCAGGGAATCCAGTTCCTCGTCGGAGATGAGATCCGGCTGATAGGAGCGGACAGAACGGCGGGCCAGCAGCCCGTCAATGACATCATTGGTCAACATGGAAAAGTACCTCCCCTGGGAAAATTTTCTGGGTTCAGTATACACCTTTTGTAGGGATTTTTCAATTTGACACGGAAATTTTACAAGGACATGGGGAGGAAAGCGTTTCGGCCTGCCTTGTAAAGAAAAACAGGAACGTGTATAATTCTTTTTAGGGCGTTTCTGAAAACGAAGAAATTGACGGATTTTTCGCAAGCAACAGACAGATACAAGGCGAAAAACGCAGGAATCCTTGATGGATTCCGAGTATTTTTAACGCAGTAGCTGGCGCTGATTGTAGGAAAAGACTATGATTTCGACTTTTCAGATAGCCCCTAGGGAAAAATCCCTTTTTGCTACTTTATCCAAAGGAATCGTCCGGATATTGTGGAATCCTACAGCATCTTTCAACCAGTGAAAAACAGACGGTTTTCCGCTTTACAACAGCAAAAAAATATGCTATATTGACTATATATCCCCGGATTTTCCGGAAAAGAATCATCAATGATCTGCCGTCTTGGGGAGCGCCGGGCTGTGTGGAATCGGATCCATGCAGAAACACCGGCTGACTTGCTTTCATCTGCAACGGATGAAAGCTCTTTTTATAATCCCCGCTGCATCATAAAAAGAGGAGGACCCCCGTAATGAAACTGGCATTTTCCACTCTGGGCTGCCCGGATTTTGACTGGGCGGACATTTATTCCATGGCCAAGGACTTCGGCTTTTCCGGCATTGAGATGCGCGGACTGGGCGACAATATTTTTTCCATCAACGCCCGTCCCTTCCAAAAAGAAAACCTGCCCAAAACCATTGAGCTGCTGCAGAAAAAGCATCTGGAAATCTCCTGTCTTTCTTCGGGCTGCGCTCTGAAATTCGCAGAAAAGCGGGAAGAGACGCTGGAGGAGCTGCGCCGGTATATGGATCTGGCGGCGGAGCTGCACACCCCTTATATCCGGGTACTGGGTGACCTGACCGCTGCGCCGGACGGAGAGGTGGACGACGAGCTGGTGCTGTCCTCCTTGCAGGCGCTGATTCCCTATGCGGAGAAAAAGGGCGTGACCCTGTTGGTGGAGACCAACGGCGTGTATGCCGACACCGCAAGACTCCGGGAGCTGCTGAACCGGATTGAAAGCGACAACATCGGCGCCCTGTGGGATATTCACCATCCCTATCGGTATGCCGGGGAATCCCCGGAGACCACGGTACAGAATCTGGGCGCATACATCAAATACACCCACGCCAAGGACTCGGTGGTGGAAAACGGTAAAACCGTGTATAAGATCATGGGTGAGGGCGATCTTCCCATGCACGCCATTATGCGGGCGCTGCGCTCCATCAACTATGAGGGCTATGTGTCTCTGGAATGGCTGAAACGGTATGCCCCCGATCTCAGTGACCCGGGCATCGTGTTCCCCCATTTTGCCAATTATATGGAACAGTACATGGACCGGGTGGACGACATCCGGCGGCTGTACGACAACCACGCCAAAACTGGCAAATATGTCTGGCCCAAAGAGCACCTCATTGACCTGACCTTCCCTCAGGTGCTGGACCGGATGGTGGAGGAATTCCCCGATCAGTACGCCTTCCGCTATACCACCCTGGACTATACCCGCACCTATTCCCAGTTCCGGGACGACGTGGACACCTTCGCCCGTTCTCTCATCGCCATGGGTGTGCGTCCCGGCGACCATGTGGCCATCTGGGCCACTAACGTACCCCAGTGGTACATTACCTTCTGGGCGACCGTGAAAATCGGCGCGGTGCTGGTCACGGTGAATACCGCTTATAAGATTCATGAAGCCGAGTACCTGCTGCGCCAGTCCGACACCCATACGCTGGTCATGGTGGACGGCTATAAGGATTCCGACTATATTGCCATTATGAAAGAGCTGTGCCCCGAGCTGGAAACCCTGGAAAAGGGTCACCCCCTCCACAGCAAGCGGCTGCCCTTCCTGCGGAATATCATCACCTGTGAATCCACCCAGCCGGGCTGCTGGAACTGGGAAGAGGCCATGGCCGTTTCCGAAAAGGTTCCGGTGGAAGAAGTCTATCGCCGGGCTGCAGCTATCGATAAAAATGATGTCTGCAACATGCAGTACACTTCCGGCACCACTGGTTTCCCAAAAGGCGTCATGCTCACCCATTACAACGTGGTGAACAACGGCAAAGCCATTGGCGACTGCATGGATTTGTCCACTGCTGACCGGATGATGATTCAGGTGCCCATGTTCCACTGCTTCGGCATGGTGCTGGCCATGACCGCTTCCATGACCCACGGCACCACCATGAGCCCCATTCCGGCGTTCTCGCCCCGAAAAGGTCTGGCCTGTATCAATCAGGAGAAAATTACCGCCTTCCATGGCGTTCCCACCATGTTCATCGCCATGCTGGGACACGAGGATTTCCCGAAGACGGATTTCAGCCATATGCGCACCGGTATTATGGCCGGCAGCCCCTGCCCCATTAAGGTCATGCAGGAAGTCATTGAGAAAATGCACATGCCGGAAATCTGCATCACCTACGGCCAGACGGAAGCCTCTCCCGGATGCACCATGAGCAAGACCACCGACTCCATCGAAACCCGGGTGAATACCGTGGGCGGCGCTATTTTCGGCGTGGAGTGCAAGATTGTGGACCCGGAGACCAACGAAGAGCTGCCGGTCAATGTGGACGGCGAGTTTGTGGCCCGCGGCTACAACATTATGAAGGGCTATTACAAAATGCCGGAGGCCACCGCTGCCGCTATCGACGAGGACGGCTGGCTCCACACCGGCGATTTGGCCCGGAAGGACGAAAACGGCAACTACAAGATTACCGGCCGCATCAAGGATATGATTATCCGGGGCGGCGAGAACATTTACCCCAAGGAAATCGAGGACTTTATCTACACCCATCCCAAGGTGTCGGATGTACAGGTCATCGGCGTGCCGGATAAGGATTACGGCGAGGAAATCGCCGCCTGTGTGATTCTCAAGCCCGGCGAAACCATGACGGAGGATGAGCTGAAGGAATTTGTGTATACCCACATGGCCAAGCACAAAACACCCCGGTATGTGGACTTTGTGGACAACTTCCCCATGAACGCCGCCGGTAAGATTCTGAAATATAAAATGCGGGAAGAGGCTGTGCAGAAGTTTGGATTGCAGCAGGCTAACGCCATCGAAACAGCGTAATTTCTTTCCTGAATCAAGCAAGCCCCGCCGGAACAAAGTCCGGCGGGGCTTTTTGCTGTTTCA
>CAJMOI010000171.1 GCA_905215105.1 uncultured bacterium | reverse complement strand
GTGCCCGCCACCGCCGAAGAGCGGGCAGCCCGGGAAGCCGCCGGACGGCTGGCCTGTCTGCTGGCGAAAAAGGCCGATACCGTCATTCGGGTATTCTGCGGGATTCCCACGGTCATAAAAGGGGAGGAAACACTGTGAAAATTTATTTGCTGCGCCATGGGCAGACGACGTATAATGTAGAAAAGCGGTACCAGGGCACGCTGGATATTCCTCTTTCCCAGGAAGGTCGGGCTCAACTGGTTCGGGCTGATATTTCCCCCAAAAAGGTCTATGTTTCGCCGTTAATCCGTGCCCGGAGTACGGCAGACATCCTGTTTCCCGAAGCGGAGCAGGTGGTGGTGGAGGACTTCCGGGAAATGTGCTTCGGTATTTTCCAAGGGAGAAATTACATCGAGATGGAGCGCGACCCGGAATATATCGCGTGGGTAGGCGAATACTGCGAAGGCCGCTGCCCCGGCGGAGAGCGGAAAGCGGAATTTTGTGACCGCACTTGCAACGCTTTTGTGCCGCTGGTGGAGGAAGCACTGGAAAACGGGGAGGAAATGCTGGTGATGATGGCCCATGGCGGTAACCAGATGGCCATTATGGAGCGGTACGGCCTGCCCCGTCACGATTACTACCACTGGTGCGGCCCTAATGCAGGCGGCTATGTGCTGGAAGTCGACCCGGACATCTGGCACAACGAGCATACCTTGCAATTGGTGGAAGAGGTACAGTACGTCCGCAAGGAAGAGCAGGAAGGCAGGAAGGAAGCATGATCTGGACGGCGGTTCTGTGTGGGTTCCTGCTGGATTGTCTGCTGGGTGACCCGGAAAAAATGCCCCATCCGGTGATTTGGATGGGAAAAGCCATTTCCCGGCTGGAAAAATGGCTGCGCCGCCATCTTCCCCAAACGCCAAAGGGAGAGCGCACCGGCGGCAGAATCCTGGCGTTTGCGTTGCCTGTGGGCACACTGGTCATCAGCGGCGGGCTGTGCTGGCTTTTCTGGTGGATTCATCCACTGCTGGGGCTGGCGCTGCAAATCCTCTGGTGCTGGCAGGCGCTGGCCATGCGGTGCCTTGCCAAAGAAAGCCGCAACGTGTACCGCAGCCTCAAAACAGAGGGATTGGAAGCCGGCCGGAATGCCGTGGCCCGCATTGTGGGACGGGATACCGCCCAGCTTTCGAAACAGGGTGTCATCAAGGCAACGGTGGAGACGGTGGCTGAGAATTTTTCCGACGGCGTATTAGCGCCCCTATTGTATATGCTCATCGGCGGCGCACCGCTGGCCCTTACTTATAAGGCTATCAACACCATGGACAGCATGGTAGGGTATAAAAACGACAAGTACCTGCATTTTGGACGGGCAGCGGCCAAGCTGGACGATGTGGCAAACTATATTCCGTCCAGAATCGCGGCGCTATGGTGGATTGTGGCTTCGCCCTTGGCAGGTGGAAGCCTCAAAAACGCGTGGAAAATCTGGCGGCGGGACCGCCGCAACCATGCCAGTCCCAACTCGGCGCAGACAGAATCCGCCTGTGCCGGTTCGCTGGGAATCCAGCTGGCAGGCCCGGCTTCTTATTTTGGCAAGCGGCTGGAAAAGCCCTATATCGGGGACGCAACCCGTGAAATCGAGCCGGAGGACATTCTGCGCACCAATCGGATTATGATTGCTGCCAGTGTGGTGGGAGTTGTCCTTGGGCTGGCCATTCATACAGCCATTGTGTTCTCCCTGTTCGGGCTTCACTGGATTTTATAAAAACAGCAGACACGGATGCATTTTGATTCCATTTTATGGAGGCGACACCATGAACAAAAACCATCAACCCTTGGTACACGGCGGGGATTGGGCCGGCTATTCGGAGGAATACGGTACACAGCCTCTGGATTTTTCCGCCAATGTCAGCCCGCTGGGGGTACCTCAGGGCGTCAAACAGGCCATTGCCGATGCTGCCAAAACTGCCGACCGATACCCGGACCCCCTGTGCCGTTCCCTGTGCCGCAAGCTGGCAGCCCATGAGCAGGTGCCGGAATCCTGTGTGCTGTGCGGCAACGGCGCGGCGGATTTGATTTTCCGGGCAGTGCTGGCGAAAAAGCCGAAAAAAGCCCTGCTTCCCGCCACGGCCTTTGCCGAGTATGAAGCGGCGCTCACCGCCTGCGGCTGTCAGGTGGAATACTATTTCCTGCGGGAAGAGAATGATTTCCGGCTGGATGAGGGCTTTCTACAGACCATTGTTCCCGGTATCGATATGGTGTTCGTCTGTGAGCCCAATAACCCCACCGGCGTTTCCTCTCCCCGGGAGGTCCTGCTGCGGGGAGCAGAGCAGTGCAGCCGCTGCGGGGCTTTGTTCATGCTGGACGAGTGCTTCGGTGATTTTCTGGAAGAGCCGGAAGTTCACACCCTGAAAAACGCCCTTTCAGAATTTTCCAATCTGATAATTTTAAAGGCTTTCACCAAGCTCTATGCCATGGCAGGCGTGCGACTGGGGTATGCCCTGTGTGCCAATGGCGAACTGGTGGAAAAAATGCGGCAGACCGGCCAGCCCTGGGCAGTTTCCTCTCTGGCACAGGCCGCCGGGGAAGCCGCTTTGGACGAAACCGCGTATGTGGAAAGCGTGCGCCGTATGGTTATGGAGGAACGCCCGTGGATGATGGAACAGCTCACCAATCTGGGTCTGCGTGTTGTGCCCGGAGAAGCCAACTATCTGCTGTTCCGCTGCCCGGTTCCCCTCATCCAGCCCTTGCGCCAGCGGGGGATTTTGCTGCGGAGCTGTTCCAATTATCACGGGCTGGACGAAAACTGGTACCGCACAGCGGTGCGAACCCATAACGAAAACATCCGCCTGATACAGGCACTAAACGAGGTGATACGATGAAACAGGCCAGGTGTATTATGGTGCAGGGCACCATGTCCGGCGCGGGAAAAAGCCTTTTGTGCGCCGGATTGTGCCGGATTTTTGCACAGGACGGGCTGAAAGTGGCCCCCTTTAAGAGCCAGAATATGGCGCTGAACAGCTATGTGACCCGGGACGGCCTGGAAATGGGACGGGCGCAGGTGGTGCAGGCCCAGGCCGCTGGGAAGGAACCGGATGTGCGCATGAATCCCATTTTGCTCAAGCCCTCCAGCGACATCGGTAGTCAGGTCATCGTCAACGGCGAGATTCGCGGACAGATGAGTGCCACCGAGTATTTCCGCATGAAGCGGCAGCTGATCCCGGATATTCTGGAAGCGTATAACGGCCTTGCCGCAGAAAACGATGTCATCGTCATTGAAGGGGCGGGCAGTCCTGCCGAAATCAACCTGCGTACCGATGATATTGTGAATATGGGCATGGCGGAACTGGTGGACGCGCCTGTGTTGCTGGCGGGAGACATTGACCGGGGCGGTGTGTTTGCCCAGCTGTATGGTACGGTTGCTCTGCTGGAAGAGCAGGAGCGGGCCCGCATCGGCGGCTTGATTATCAATAAATTTCGGGGCGATGAGGCCATCCTGCGGCCCGGTCTCACTATGCTGGAGGAAAAAACGGGCATCCCCGTGTTGGGTGTCGTGCCTTATCTTCGGGTCAATGTGGACGACGAGGATTCTCTGGCTCCCTGTCTGGAAAATCAGGGTGGGAAAAAGCCGCTGGATATTGCTGTGATTCGTCTGCCCAGAATTTCCAACTTCACCGACTTCTCCCTGCTGGACGAGCATCCTGCTATGGGCGTGCGGTATGTGCAGAGTACCCGGGAGCTGGGTAACCCCGATCTGGTCATCCTCCCCGGCACCAAGAGTACCCTGTCCGATCTTCTGTGGCTGCGGCAAAGCGGACTGGAAGCCGCAGTGTGCAAACTGGCTCATACC
>CAJMOI010000170.1 GCA_905215105.1 uncultured bacterium | reverse complement strand
CCCTGATTATTTCCATCCCGACGGTTATTTCCGGTATTTACGGCATGAACGTGGATCATCTGCCCTTTGCCAATTTCTGGTTCCCTGTTGGAGTGGCTCTTGGATTGATGGCCATTGCCTTTGTCATTCTGAGAAAAAAGCAGATGATTTGACCGCCAGTCATTGCGGCGGTTTGCAAAAAAGCTGTGGGAAGCTTCCCGCGGCTTTTTGTTTTTTGGAAAAAAGAAAAAACCGACAGGCGATTCTGTCGGTTTGCTCTTGCTGGATATGTATATTATTTTGCAGCCAGTTCTTCTGCCAGAGCAGGAATCTCCACAGGAGTCAGCACCGTGTGGCGTACATCTGCCATTTCCGTGGGACGGAAGCCATAGCGGCAGCCGATAAAGGGGATCCGGTTGGCTTCGGCAGCTTCCTTATCATAAGTGGTGTCGCCTACCATAACAGCGGCGGAGTGGGGAATGCGCTTCAAAAGGGATGCCAGACTCTGGGATTTCTCGGTCATACCCTTTTCCAGAGGCTGGATATAATCAATTTCATGCATCAGGCCGGTAGAGTTGAGGATCATGGAAATGTAGCGGAAAGAGGAATTGGAGCACACGGCAGTTTCCCAGCCGTTTTCACGCAGCACCGTCAGCATCTGCTTACAGCCGTCATAAGCGGCGGCCAGATGCATATAGTCATATTCCACTTCGGCTTCCCGTTTCAGATACCGCTGTTTGGTGGCCTCGTCGGAACCGGGCAGCAGGCGCTCCATATATTCGTCGGAGGGCGCGCCGAAAATGGAAGTGATTTCTTCCGGGGACTGAGCCGGCCAGCCGAATTCGGTCTGGAGCATACGGTGTACTTCCACCGCAAACAGTTCGGTTCGGTTCAGGGTACCGTCCAGATCAAAAACAATCAACTTTGGTGCAGGTTTCATGAGATACAATTCCTTTCCTCGCCAAAAAGCGGATGCATGATATTTTTTATTTGGTAGCCGATGACCGTTTTCACGATATCGACTAAAGATTCCTATTTTATTATAACGCTTTTTTTCTTTTTGAAAAGAGCTCAAAACAAAAACTACTTATAGAATAAATTTTACAGAAAGATCCATATCAACTTGTGCACAACTGCCATTTTCACCTATGGAGTTTCGTCTGTTTACGGCTGTCAAAAGGTGGAGGGTTTCTCTGACTCTCTTGAAAAGCTTTGACAGCGCCGGGAGATGAAAGGGGAGAGAAAACTCCGGTTAAAAAAATTACCCGTATTTTATCGACTGGTGTCGAAAATATAAAAATGTCCGAACAAGTCAAAACAGCCTGTCCGCTGTGGAAAGAAAGGGGCGGCGACTTGCCATCCGGCGGGAAAAAAGGTACAATAGAACTGCTGTCAAACCGGCAGCGGTACCAAAAGAAAGGAATCGTTTCAGCTATGACGAAAGAATACATGGAAGAACTCCGCAGCCTTCGCAGACAGGTGATGGAGAAGGAATTTTCCCGGATGAACGACCGCCAGCGGGAAGCGGTGTTTCATATGGACGGCCCGCTGCTGATTCTGGCCGGCGCAGGCAGCGGAAAAACCACGGTGCTGGTCAACCGGATTGCCGCCATGATCCGGTGGGGTCGGGCCTATGAAAGCGGCTGGATTCCCGAAGAGTGCGGGGAAGAGGAGCTGGAAGCCTGCCGGGCGTTTCTGGAAACGGGCGCACCCATTCCCAAAGAGCAGCGCCGGCATCTGGCGGTGAACCCCTGTTCCCCTTGGCGGATTCTGGCTATTACCTTTACCAACAAAGCGGCCGGGGAGCTGAAAGAGCGTCTCTGCACCATGCTGGGCGAGGAGGACGGCGGCGACATCTGGGCGTCCACCTTCCACTCTACCTGTGCCCGGATTCTGCGCCGGGATGGGGACCGGCTGGGCTATACCAGCCATTTCACCATCTACGACACCGATGATTCCCGGCGGCTGATGAAGGACTGTCTGAAAGCCCTGAATATTGAGGAGAAAATGCTGCCGGTCCGGGGCGTGCTGGGGGAAATTTCCCGGGCAAAGGACTCCCTGATTTCCGTGGAGGAATTTGAGACCCAGGCAGGCATGGACTTCCGCCTGTCTCAGATTGCCAAGGCCTACCGGATGTACCAGAAGCGGCTGAAGGATGCCGACGCCATGGACTTTGACGATCTGATTGTCAAGACGGTGGAGCTGTTTACCCAGTGCCCCGACGTGCTGGAATTCTATCAGAATAAATTCCGGTATCTGATGGTGGACGAATATCAGGACACCAACCACGCCCAGTATGTCTTTGTACGGCTGCTGGCCCAGAAATACGGCAATTTGTGCGTGGTGGGCGACGACGACCAGAGTATCTATAAATTCCGGGGCGCCACCATCGAAAATATCCTCAGCTTTGAAAAGACCTTCCCCGATGCCAAGGTCATCCGTCTGGAGCAGAATTACCGCTCTACCCAGACCATTCTGGACGCGGCCAATGAGGTGATTTCCCACAACATCCAGCGAAAGGGCAAGGAGCTTTGGACGGACAACGGCACGGGCAAAAAGATCATCTGTCACACGGCGGAAAACGAGCAGGACGAAGCGGCTCAGGTGTCCAGACGAATCGAGGACGAGGTGGCGGAAGGGCGGAAATACGCGGATTTTGCGGTGCTGTACCGGATGAACTCCCAGTCCAATACCTTTGAACGGGCCTTCGTCAAAGCCGGCATTCCCTATCGGATTATCGGCGGCACCCGCTTTTATGAGCGGAAGGAAATCCGGGATATGATCGCCTATCTCAGCGTCATCAACAACCCTGCCGACGAAATCCGTCTGCGCCGGATTATCAATACTCCCAAACGGGCTATTGGAGAGAGAACCGTGTCACAGGCCGCCGAAATTGCCCGGATGCTGGGCGAGCCCCTGTTTGATATCATTGACCGGGCGGATGAATTTGATGTGCTGAAGCGTTCGGCTAAAAAGCTGAAAGAATTTGCTGCCATGATCCGGAAACTGATTGACGCTTCCAATGACGAGGAAACCACGCTGGGCGACCTGTACCAGCTGCTGCTGGAAAAGACCGGGTATGAAGCGTTTCTGAAAGCCGAAAACGAGGAGTCGGAGGACCGGATTGAAAACGTCCACGAACTGGCCACCAACCTGATTCAGTATGAGGACGGAAACGAGGAAGCCACTTTGGGGGGCTTCCTGGAAGAGGTTTCCCTGATGACGGACATCGACAATTACGACCAGGCGGCGGACTCTGTGGTCATGATGACCATGCACTCGGCCAAGGGACTGGAATTCCCGGTGGTGTTCCTGCCCGGAATGGAAGAGGGCGTTTTCCCGGGAATGCAGTCCATTTACAATCCCGACGAGGTGGAGGAAGAGCGCCGGCTGGCCTATGTGGCCATTACCCGCGCCCGGGAAGAGCTGGTGCTGCTCCATGCGGAATCTCGAATGATTTTCGGCAGCACCTCCCGGAACAGGGCCTCCCGGTTTCTGGATGAAATCCCGGAAAGCCTGTTGGAACATACCCGCACCCGGGAATGGCGCAGACCCCAGACCCCGGCCATGTCGGAAGACCCCATGCTGGCCAGAAGAGCGGCGGGTGCCCGCAGCTTTGGCCCGGTCAATCGGGGAGAAGCCAGCGGTACCGTCTGGAAACCGGGGGATACCGTGGGACATAAGGCCTTCGGTTCCGGTATGATTCTGTCGGTAACGCCCATAGGCAACGACAGCCTGCTGGAAATCGCCTTTGAAAAAGTGGGAACCAAAAAGCTGATGGCGAACTTTGCCCGGCTGAAAAAACTGAACTGATGATGATTGGTTGATGATTGATACCCAAAAGGAGGAACCCCCAT
>CAJMOI010000169.1 GCA_905215105.1 uncultured bacterium | reverse complement strand
AATTGTCCTCCTGCAAAGGACAGTTGTCCTGTTTTTCCGTGATTTTTTCAAAATTGCACGTTCGTTGCCGGGAGTTCGTTGCACTTCGTTTCACAGATTCCCCTTCTCCGGAGGAAAACCTGCGCCGGTGTGCTCCTGCCGGTCTTCCAAAACATCCAGATCGATGACCAGACAGTCCTCCCGGCTCCGCAGGCGGCAAAGCAGAGGGCTGTCCGCTTTCCGCAGGGCTGCCAGCACCCGTTTTTTCCGGAACAGCTCTTCCAGCGCCCGGCAATAGGCGGGGCTGCTGTTTTCCAGAAACCCGATTTCGTCCACCACCGCCCACCGGTTCTTCCCTTCCATGGCGTCCCGAAGAGCCTGCACACCGAAGGTATCCAGCACCCCGGCTTCCGGCTCCATCCTTCCCCCCAGAAACCGCCCGATGACCCGACGCTCCCCGGTCCGGCGGTTCTCCAGAAAAATACAGTCCGGCGGGCCGTCCGGCTTTTCCCGCCGGGCATAGCTGCGGACGCCGGGCAAATCACAGCCCTGTGTCAGCGCATCAATCAGGGTGGTTTTCCCCGCGCCCCGGCTTCCCGTCAGCAGCAAACTCTTCCGGCCGGAACGAAGAAAAGCACTCCTGATACAATCTCTCCGCCTGTTCACGGCAAGCCGCCCGATATCGTTCATACCGTTCCATCAACTCCTTTGCCCCCGGCGTCAGAACACTTCCGCCGCCGCCGTTCCCTCCGATTTTCCGCCGGGTCAGGGGAAATCCCAGCACCTGTTCCGCGTGCTTCATCAGGGCGCTGGCTTTGGTATAGGCCATGTTCATTTCCTGCGCCGCCGCCCGCAGGCTGCCCAGACGCTCCACTCCCAGCAAAAGCCGGTAGGGGCCTTCCCCGAAAAACCGCAGCCCTGTGTCGTCACAAAGGCAGATTCGCACCGTCGCTTTCAAGCTCCCTCTCTCCTTTCACCATCACCCGCAGATTCCCCCGGCGCAGCAGCTCCACCGGGCCGTACAGGTCGGACAAAGCCTTTTGCAGCACCCTGTCCTCCACCTCTGCCATGAAAAGGTCATGAACCAGCCGCCCGTCTTTCAGCAGCAGCAGCCGGTCTGCATACTGCATGGCGAAACCGGCGTCATGGCTGCACAGCAGCACCGAGTTCCCCTCCTCCACCGTCCGGCGCAGCAGCGCCATCATCCGGTGACGGTTCTGAAAATCCAACGCGCTGTCCGGCTCATCCAGCACCAGCAGCTCCGGGCAAAGCACCCGGCTTCTGGCAAACAGCACCAGCTGCCGCTGTCCTTCGCTGAGGGATAAAAAGTCCTTTTCCCAAAGACACGCCAGCCCTACCTGTTCCAGCGCCGCCAGCGCAGCTTCCCGGTGGCGTTTTCCCGGCTGCTGAAACACCCCCAGCACCGGGTTACAGCCCATGAGCACCACATCCCCCACGCTGAGAGGAATGGTCACGCCGCCCCGCTGTGCCAGATAGCCCATATGGCGGCTGCGTTCTTTTGGGGAAAAGTCCCCCAGAGGCTTTCCCAGAAACCGGCAGTCCCCACGGAAGGGCAGAAAGCCGCAGACGGTTTTCAGCAGGGTGGTTTTTCCGGAACCGTTCGCCCCAAGCAAGGCGCAGAACTGGCCCCGGGGCAGAGAAACGCTTACATCTTGTATAATATCCCGTTTATCATACCCGGCGTACACATGGGAAAGGGTCAGCAGTTCATCCATGAAGATCCCCCTTCCGGCACATGAGATAAAACAAAAACGGAGCGCCCAGCAGGGAGGTGATGATACTCACCGGCACCTCGCTGGCGCTGATGCTCCGGGCCAGACAATCCGCCAGCAGCAGCAGCCCGCCGCCGCAAAGCCCTGCCAGCACGGTAGTGGAAAACCGGCTGCTCCGGGTCAGGAGCCGGGCAATATGGGGGGCAATCAGCCCGATGAAGGAAATCAGGCCGGTGACGCTGACAATGGCGCCGGTGACCAGCGTAGCCAGCAGCAGCACAATCCGCCGCATCCAGCGGACGGGAACCCCCAGCATCCGGGCTTCCTCCTCTTCCAGACTGAGGAGCAGAATCTGCCGGTGCAGCAAAAACAGCCCGGCGATTCCCAGCAGCACCCACGGGAACACCCCGAGAAATTTGTCGGCGGTGACGTCGGCAAAGCTGCCCATAATCCAGAACTCAATGGAAGCCAGCTGTTTTTCCGGGTCAGCGGTCATTTTCATCAGCATCAGCACCGCCTGTGCCAGCGCATTGACGGCAATTCCCGACAGGACAATGCCCAGAACTCCCTGACGGCGGGAAACCGCAGCCAGCGCCAGCGCTGCCAGCACCGCCGCAAAGCCTCCGAAAAAGGCCGCCAGCGCCGTGACCAGCGTTCCGCCGCCAAACAGCAGGATGGCTGCTGCCGCTCCGGCACTGGCGCCGGAGGAAACCCCGATGATATCGGGAGAAGCCAGCGGGTTCTGGAACACCGCCTGATAGACGCTGCCGGTGACGGAAAGACCAACGCCTGCCAGCAGAACCATACAGGTCCGCGGCAGGCGCAGGCTGAAAAACACACGGGCGGACATGGAGTCCGAAAAAAGCTCGCTCCATTCAATGGAAAATCGTCCCACTGCCAGCGACAGCACAAACAGCACGCCGCAGGCAGCAGAGGCGGCCGCAAAATACAGCCGCATCCGTCGTCTGTTTTCCATCATGGGCTTATCGGGTCAGCAGGTCCCGGTCGATGTCCACTCCATAGAAGGTCTTGTAGAAGTCGGCGGCATCGTCCTTGAACTGGTCAAAGCTGCAGGCGTCCTCGTGGAGCACGGAAGCCATCCACAGGCTGCCCAGCATGGCGCTGGGAACCGGGGAATCCCATGCTTCAAAGCTGGAGGGCATCTCATAAACCTGCTGGTTCTTCACTGCGTCCACATCAGCCAGCTGGGGGTCGGACAGCACGTCGTCCTTGGTGTATTCGGCTTCGGGCACAATGACGATGACCTGCGGATTCCATTCCAGAATCTGCTCATAGGAAACCTCTGCCCAGTAATCGTCCTCAATGGAAGCAGCCACATTTTCGCCGCCGCCCATTTCAATGAGGGTATTCTGATACATTTTGGAACCGGCGGTGCTCAAAAAGCTGCTGTTGCCGCCCAGATAGACCGCAGGTTTCTCCAGACCGCCCACGGTTTCTTCCAAAAAGCTGACGGTTTCCTCGTTCTCATCCAGCAGCGCCTGGGCTTCTTCCTGTGCGCCGGTGGCTTTTCCCAGCATGGTAATGGTCTCTTCCAGCAGGGACAGGTCCTCCGGGTTAACAGTCAAAACGGTAATGCCCAGCTCTTCCAGCGCAGGCACGCTGTCCTTAAGCTTCAGAGGCAGGATGACCAGATCCGGCTCCATAGCGGCGCAGCCTTCCAGATCAAACTGCTTGGCGGTTCCCACATTGGGCAGCTCCAGCAGCTCCGGTGCAGCCAGACTGTAAATGGGACGGCTGTCGGCTTTGGCTTCAATGCCCACCAGCTTGTCCTGCTGTCCCAAAGCAATGAGCATGGAGGTGGTGATATAATAGCCGCTCACCAGTTTCTCCGGCTCTTCTTCGATGGTCACTTCCCGGCCTGCGGCATCCGTCAGGGTCACGGGGTACTGGCTCTCCGGCTGAGAGCTCTCTTCCTGAGAAGCGGTGCTCTCGGTCTGGCTGGCAGCGGAAGAGGTGCCGGACTCGTCACTGGAAGCAGGCGCCTGAGAACAGCCGAACAGGGACAAAGCCAGCACGGCAGCCATCAGGGCGGAAAGAATGCGTTTTTTCATGAATGTTTCCTCCGAAATTCGTACTTGGGGCTATCTGAAAAGTCGAAATCATAGACTTTTTCGACAATCAACGCCAGCTGCTGCGTTAAAAATACTCGGAATCCATCAAGGATTCCTGCGTTTTTTGCCTTGTAT
>CAJMOI010000168.1 GCA_905215105.1 uncultured bacterium | reverse complement strand
TTTTTGCCATTGACTGGCCTCCTTATTCAACAAACATCATAAAGAGAATGTTTTCACATTTTCTTCACGCTTTTCCGTACAAAATATTGATTGCCAATAGCGGACCCTGGGAAAAATCCTCTTCCACATATTCTTTCTTAAAACGTTCATATTCCTCCAAAAGCAGTTGCAGGGTATCCTCCTCATGCCGCATACCAAAAACCAGACAGGCCATACTCTGGGTATAAGGATTTCGGATTTCATGATACATTGCTTTCAGTTGCTCCAAATAGACACGTTCACAATAAGCCAATATCTGAATCGAACTCTCGATAAACATATCCTGATTATTGGTGCGTAAACGCTGCAACATCAGCGGAACAACCTCTTCCTGCATAGACAACGCTTTTTGACAAAGCTTCCATCGATTGATAATGTCGTATTCTGTGCGCATAAACCGAACAATTTGCTCTCCTGACTTCAGTTGAGAGATTTTTTCGGCTTCACTTTGAATTTTTTCCATTCTTTCTATATCAATGTCTTCTGCTATTTGATCAAAGATCACTTCATGAATCTCCTCGTCAAACGCGATATCCATAGAAAAATATGCTATTTGGGCAGCAGACATTTTCTTCAGAGGATTCTTACTAAAAAAGCCTTTCGGCAGCAATTTCTTATCCATTCTTTCACCCATACAAAATACTGATTCTTCAACTTTCTCCTACACACGAAAAAGGAAAGGCTTTTGGAAAAGCCTTCCCTTTTCATGAATTTTCATTCAGCCCTTTACAAATTTACGGCGTTTCGGGAGAGGAAGTTCCCTGCTCTTCCACCTTCCAGTAATCCTCCGCACTGCTGCCGTCCGGATCGGAGCCTTCCATCATTTTGGCAAACTCCTCACCGCTCATCTTTTCATTGCGGAACAGATACTGGGCAACCTTGTGCAGCTGATCCATATGAACCGTCAGAATCTCTCTGGTCTGGTCATAAGCATTGTCAATCATGCGCTTGACTTCTGCATCAATCTTGGAAGCGGTCTCTTCGGAATAGTTGCGGATATGGCCCATATCACGGCCCAGGAAAGGCTCGGAATTGTCGGAACCGTACTTAATCGGGCCCAAAGTATCGCTCATACCGTATTTGGTCACCATGGCATGGGCAGTCTGAGTAGCCCGCTCGATATCGTTGGAGGCGCCGGTAGAAATGTCCTCCAGCACCAGTGCTTCCGCCACACGGCCGCCCAGCAGCACAATCAGGCTTTCCAGCATCTCATTGCGGCTCTGATAAGAACGGTCCTCGGTGGGCAGGTGCATGGTATAGCCGCCGGCCATACCTCTCGGGATAATGGAGATCTGATGCACCGGGTCCTGATGCTTGCAGTAATAAGTGGTAATCGCGTGGCCGCCCTCGTGATAAGCGGTCAGCTTCTTTTCCTTATCGGACATAACACGGCTCTTCTTCTCGGTGCCCACAACCACCTTGATGGTGGCCTCTTCAATCTCCGTCATGGTAATGGCCCGGAGATTCCGGCGGGCAGCCAGCAGAGCAGCCTCATTCAGCAGGTTTTCCAGATCTGCACCGGTAAAGCCTGCGGTGGATTTTGCAATGGTCTTGAGATTCACGTCCGGTGCAATGGGCTTGCCCTTGGCGTGAACTTTGAGGATTTCCTCACGGCCCTTGATATCCGGATAGCCCACCATGACCTGACGGTCAAAACGGCCGGGACGCATCAAAGCCGGGTCGAGAATATCGGGGCGGTTGGTAGCGGCAATCATGATGACGCCTTCATTAGCGCCAAAGCCGTCCATCTCCACCAGCAGCTGGTTCAGGGTCTGTTCACGTTCATCGTGACCGCCGCCCAAACCGGCGCCGCGCTGACGGCCCACCGCATCGATCTCGTCGATAAAGATAATGCAGGGGGAATTTTTCTTGGCCTGTTCAAACAGGTCCCGGACACGGGATGCACCCACACCGACGAACATTTCCACAAAGTCGGAACCGGAGATGGAGAAGAAGGGCACGCCTGCTTCACCGGCAACAGCACGGGCCAGCAGGGTTTTACCGGTACCAGGAGGGCCCACCAGCAAAACGCCCTTGGGAATCCGGGCACCCAGTTCGTTGTACTTCTTGGGATTCTTCAGGAATTCCACAATCTCCTGAAGCTCTTCCTTTTCTTCGTCAGCACCGGCCACGTCGGCAAACGTGGTTTTGCGCTTTTCGTCGTTCATGTTCTTGATCTTCGCTTTGCCGAAGTTCATCTGCTTTCCGGCGTCGCCCATTCCGGCGCTCATCCGGCGGTACATAAACCACCAGAACACGAAAATACCGGCGAACAGCAGCAGGGTGGGCAGGATGCTCACCAGCCAGCTGGTTTCAGCGGGACGGCGGATATCCTGTACCATCTTTTTATCGGGATTGTTCTCGTTATAGCTCTGAATGTATTCCCGCACGTCGCTGTCAAACTTCATGACGCTGGGAACCACATAGCTGATCTTCTTTTCCTTTCCATCGTCGTTGATGGTCAGAATCATTTCACCGGTGCCCCAGTCCAGCTGATAGGCGGAGACTTTTTCGGTCTCAAAGTAATTGAGAATGTCCGAATACTTGTAGGAAGTCTGCACCTGCCGGTTGCTCAGCAGCATGAAAATGATAATGAACAGCGCGATGGGAATGCCGAGATAGATGAGAAGATTGCGAACTGCCTTTTTGTTATCCAAATTTACTTCACTCCTTCGGGATTCTGCCTGGGGCAGCTGTTATGGTTATTCGCCATAAACCTCGGGCTTCAACACGCCCACAAAGGGAAGATTGCGATATCTTTCGTCATAGTCGAGGCCATAGCCCACGATAAAGGCATCGGGAACCTGGGTTCCCACATAGGTGGCCTTTACCTCTGCCATGCGGCGCTCCGGCTTGTCAAAGAGAGTACAGATCCGGATGCTCTTGGGGCCTCTGGATTTCAGCATATCCACTATGTAGCTCAGGGTCATGCCGCTGTCCAGAATATCCTCCACGATCAACAGGTCATAGCCTTCCAGAGGAATATCCAGATCCTTGATGATTTTGACCACACCGGAGGTCTTTGCGCCGGAACCATAGCTGGAAACGGCCATAAAATCAATGCGGCAGGGAATGGTAATGGCCCGCATCAGGTCTGCCATAAAGACCACGGAGCCTTTCAGAATGCTCACCATCAGCAGTTTTTTTCCTGCATAGTCCTTACTGATCTGGGCGCCGATGTCCCGGACGATCTGCTGAAGCTTTTCTTCGCTGAGCAAAACCTCCTGAATATCCTGCATCATGTCGTTGTTTGTATTCTGCGCCATTTCTGTCACGCCTTTCCCGGAGGATTTCTCCGTTCTGTATTTCGTTCATCGAATCTATTTTTCAACGGCAGAATTGGACCGGAAAGCTGTCTCTTCCGGCAAAACTGCTGCCAATAATACCTGTCTGGTATCCGAAGTCAGCCTGCACCGCTGACAAACGCCGAAGCCCTCCAGCCACAGAATCTCCCCTTCTGTTTCCAAAAGCAGCAGACTGTCTCGTCTTCCTGTGGGAACACGGCTTTCGCTGAAAAGCTTTTTTAAGGTCTTGGTCACGCCCCGGCCTGCCGGTTCAAATCGGTCGCCTCCCCGGCGGGTACGGATTTTCCAATTTTTCCGGCTATGTGTTATTGTATCATAGTCCATCAAATTAGGAAATAACAAATTATGAAATTTTATACGCTTTTTCATGTCAGAAACCGGGAAAACTTCCAGAATCAGCACCCGTCCGTCCGGAAGCAGGGTCTTTTCTTCCGGAGCAGGCAGTTCCCATCCGTTCCAGTGGGCCTGTTTCTTCTCCGCGGTGAAAACCTCCCGCCACACATTCAGCTCCACATTCCCGGGAAGATCCACCCTTCCCCGGCCGCGGCGAAGACATTCCAGCGCCTGGTCCAGATGGACGGTTTCC
>CAJMOI010000167.1 GCA_905215105.1 uncultured bacterium | reverse complement strand
CCGATCTTGATGCCGATAGAAAAGTCTATGATTTCGACTTTTCAGATAGCCCCTAATTTTTGGGAGGAAACCCTATGGAAATCATTCGCTATCGGGATTTTGAACCCGATTACCGCAATCTTGTCAAAGCCGCTTCCAACCAGTGGGTGGACCGGGTTCCCCTGTATGAGCACATTATCGGAGAAAAGGTGATTTTTGAAACCACCGGCACCCGTCCCTATTCCCTCATGTTCTCCAAAGACCCGTCGGAAAGCCGGGAAGGCTTCCGCCAGTACTGGAATTTCTGGAAAACCATGGGGTACGACACCGCTTCCATGGAGTTCTGCATCTGTGACATCCTCTATTCCATGGGCGGCGGCGCACTGGGCGCCCACAAGGAAGGCTGCATCAAAGACCGGGACGATTTTGAGCGCTTCCCCTGGGAGGAAATCCCCGTCCGGTTTTTTGAAAAGTTCGGCCCGGCCATGAAGACGCTGGCAGAAACCTGCCCCCAGGGCATGAAGGCCGTGGGCGGCGTGGGCAACGGCATTTTTGAATGCGTGCAGGATCTGGTGGGCTACATGGATCTGTGCTTCCTGCGCTCCGACGACGAAGAGCTTTATGCAGATCTTTTCAAAAAAATGGGCGACATCCAGACTGCCATCTGGGAAAAGTTCCTGCGGGAGTATTCCGACGCTTACTGCGTGCTGCGTTTTGGCGACGACCTGGGCTTCAACACCATGACGCTGCTGCCCACCGAGGACGTGAAGGCTCACATTCTGCCCCAGTACCGCCGCATCACCGATCTGGTACATGACACCGGCCGCCCCTTCCTGCTCCATTCCTGCGGCAACCTGTTCGCTGTGTTTGACGACATCATCGACATGGCCAACATCAACGCCAAACACTCCAACGAGGACGGCATTGCCCACTTCACCGTCTGGGTGGACAAATACGGCGACCGCATCGGCAATTTCGGCGGAATCGACACCGATGTCCTCTGCCGCCAGTCTCCGGAGGAAATCCGCGCTTATGTGATCGACTGTCTGGAAAAAGTCAAGGGACACGGCGGCATTGCCTTTGCTTCCGGAAACTCCATCCCCGACTATGTGCCCACCGAGGGCTACCTGGCCATGGTGGACACCGTTCGCCAATGGCGCGGCGATCACCGGGCATAAAGTCTTTTAAAAAAACGTTGTCAAATCTTTCGGAATTCATGTCAAAAAAGTACCAAAATTCTCAACGAAATCATGGTTTGCTCCCCCGGCTCCTGCTATACTGTGTAATGGATATTTCTGTGCACAGGGATTCCCTGTGAAGGAGGAAACTGCTATGTCCGTGATTGAGATTACAGCCGGAAAGAGCCGGGAAACCCTTTCTTTCGAGGGTGTGCTGCCCCTCTCTTCCGTCACCGCATCCCGGGGACTGGCCATGCCCTGCGGCGGCCATCACACCTGTGGAAAATGCAAAATCAGGGCTTTCGGGGCCCTTTCCCCTCTTTCTCCGGAGGAACTCCGCCTGCTCTCTGAAAAAGAGCTGTCGGACGGTGTTCGTCTGGCCTGCTGTGCTAAGGCCGTGGGAGATTGCTCGGTAATCCTGCCCGACGCGCTCACCGGAGAGGTACTGCTGGAGGGACAGACCCGGGAAGTCCGGGCGGAAGGCTGGAATCTGGCGGCGGACATCGGAACCACCACCATCGCGGTCTACGCCTGCCGGGACGGCAAGGTGCTTCGCAGCACCGGCGCACTCAACGCTCAGTCTGTCCACGGCGCGGATGTGATCTCCCGGATTGGTGCAAAATGCCACGAGGAACTGCATCGGATTGTGGTGGACCAGCTGACCGGCCTGTTTTTACAGGTATTGGGAGAGGACGCTGCTCCCAATGAGGTACAGCGGATTGTCATTACCGGCAACACCACCATGCTCCACTTTCTCGCCGGTTATGATCCCTCTTCTCTGGCGGTTTCGCCCTTTACTCCGGTTTCCCTGTTCGGAGAGGAAACACCGGCTTCCCGGCTGTTCCCTGTTTTTGAAAACGCCCGTCTGTATCTGCCTCCCTGTATCTCCGCTTATGTAGGCGGCGACATGGTGTGCGCCATGACCGATTCCCGGCTGTGGGAATCCGGCAAAACCACCCTGCTGGCGGATATCGGCACCAACGGGGAAATGGCCCTGTTCCACAACGGAAAGCTGTGCGCCTGTTCCACCGCCGCCGGACCGGCACTGGAAGGCGCGTGCATTCATATGGGCATGGCGGCTTCTTCCGGCGCCATTGACCGGGTGACCCTTTCGGAAACCGGCGAACTGTGCTGGCACACCATCGGAGACGCACCGGCAAAAGGCCTATGCGGCAGTGGTCTCATCTCCCTGATAGCCTGTCTGGTGCAAAGCGGTCAGATTGACGAGACCGGCGCTCTGTGTGACCCGGTGGAAGCTCCCGACGGCTCCGAAGAGGACTGCATCCTCATCGGGGACAGCGGCGTATTTCTCACTCAGAAGGATATCCGACAGGTACAGCTGGCCAAAGCCGCCATCTGTGCCGGTATTCTCACCATGCTGGAGGAACGGGGCATCGCGCCCCAGGATGTGGAGCGGTTCTTCCTCTGCGGCGGTTTCGGCAGCTACATCGATCCTCATGCCGCTTCCGTCATCGGGCTGTTCCCGGCGCCCCTGGAACACTGTGTACAGACGCTGGGCAATGCAGCCGGCGCAGGCGCAGTGCTCCTGTTGGACGAAACCATGCGGGACACCGCCCGTCGCCTTCAGCAGGAAACCGGGCTCATTGAGCTCTCTTCCAGTCCTGTATTCATGGAGGAATACATTGAGCAAATGTGCTTCTCCACAGAGTTGTAAACTTGATATTGAGAAAGGATCGTAGTAAAATGGCAGATTCTCACAAGCAGCGTTTTGAAAAAGCCCTTCGCCGGGAAAAAGTGACCGGCCATGTGCCTCAGTTCGAGCTGGTGTTCTTCCTCACCATGGAAGCATTCGGCAAGGTTCACCCCTCCCACCGGTTTTATGAGCAGTGGAATCAGATGAGCGTAAAGGAGCGGGAGCTGCAGCTGCACGACATGGCAGATCTGTACATCAAAACCGCCCAGCGCTATCACCACGACGCCATTTTTGTCCATCCCAACCACGGTGATCTGGAAAATACCCGCCGTCTGCTGGAAATCATCCGGGAAATGAGCGGTGATGAGTATTTCCTGATGATGCACGGCGACACCACCATTTCCATCCCCACCGGAGACGAGATGATGGAAATGTCCGTCAAAATGTATGAGGACCCGGACAGCCTCCACGACCAGCAGAACCGCTGGCTGGAAAAAGCCGCCAAAAAGGCCCAGGCTCTTTCCGGAACCGGCCTGCTGGACGGCTTTGCCCTGTGCTCCGACTATGCCTTTAACGTCAATCCCTTCTTCTCTCCCGATATGTTCGAGGAGCTGGTGGCCCCCCATCTGAAGGAGTGCATCGACACCTATCGCAGCCTGGGGTACTACACCATCAAGCACACCGACGGCAACATCAACCCCATTCTGGACCAGATCATTGCCTGCGGTCCCGATGCCCTCCACTCCATTGACCCTCAGGGCGGCATGAATCTGGCAGAAGTCCGGAAAAAGTACGGCGACAAGATCTGCACCATCGGCAACGTCAACTGCGGCCTGCTCCAGACCGGCACCGACGAGGAAGCCGCTGAAGATGTCCGCCGCTGCCTGCGCGAAGGTATGGACGGAAATTACGGCTTTATCTTCTCCACCTCCAACTGCGTCTACACCGGCATGCCGCTGGAGCGCTATGACCTGATGCAGCAGATCTGGGAGAAGGAAGCCATTTACGCAGAATAATCCATCTCTGTCTCGGACAGAGAGTTTTGGGGAGTTATCAATAAACAGAGAAAAGCGCTGTTGGATGATTTGCATCCAGACAGCGCTTTTCCTTTTCAGACTCAAAACACACAAAATCCCGCCCGGAAATGAAGTGACCCCCAAAAGTTAGACAATATTTGAAAGTAAAAATTGTTCAAGC
>CAJMOI010000166.1 GCA_905215105.1 uncultured bacterium | reverse complement strand
GAAACCCTTTCCGACCCTTATGGAACCGAGGGCGGCGGAGAAATGCACGGCATGGGACTTTTGCCCATTGATACTGTGTTCAGCGACCGCAAAACCCGTACCCGGATGCAGGCGGAAGTATTGGCTTCCGATTTTGCAGGGGCAAAGCTGGACGGCTATGAGATCCACACCGGAAAGACCACTGTGCGGGGCGATGCGTTCTGTATGCTGGAAAACGGCCAGCCTGACGGGTGTGTCAACGGCAATGTGTTCGGCACCTATCTTCATGGCCTGTTTGATACCGGCAGCCTGACCCACAAGCTGGCGGAATACCTGTGCCGGCGAAAGGGCATTTCCTGCGAGCAGGCCGCGCCGGTTTCCCATGCGGAATATCAGGAGCAGCAATTTGATTTACTGGCGGACGGAATCCGTCATGCGCTGGATATGAAGGCCATTTATGCACTGATGGAGGGGAAGCGGTAATATGGCAAAGGGACTGATTCACCTGTATTGGGGTGACGGAAAAGGAAAGACCACCGCTGCCATGGGCGTGGCCATGCGGGCGCTGGCTGCGGGGAAAAAAGTGGTCATCGTCCAGTTCCTCAAAGGCCAGGAGAGCGGGGAAATCACCATCCTTTCCCAACTGGGCGCCAAAATCTACCGGGGAAAAGCCGGGCACAAATTTGTTTTCCAGATGACCGAAGGGGAGAAAGCCGAAACTCGCAAGGTACAGGACGAAAACCTCCTTGCCGCTTTGCAGGAACCGGCAGACCTGCTGATTCTGGATGAAGCCTGTGCTGCCGTACAGCTGAAAATGGTAGACGAAGCCCTTCTGAAAAAGACGGTGTTGGAAAAACCGGAGGAGCAGGAGCTGATTCTCACCGGCCGCAGCCCGGCGGACTGGATGAGGGAAGCCGCCGATTACTGCACCGAAATGCACTGCTGGCGGCACCCTTATGAGAAGGGGATTACCGCAAGAAAAGGCGTGGAGTTTTAATCGGTATATTTTTACAAGATTCCGGAAAGTTTTTTCGAAAAATGATTTACTTTCCCGGAATTCTGTGCTATACTGAGCCCGAATTGGAAATACCGGTTTTGGAACCCCGAACCCGCTTTGACGGAATGTCGGCGCGGGTTCTCTTTTTACCCGGTATTCAAACAATGTTTTATAACTGACAATTCAGAACAGAAACGTGTGAATTGCCGAACCATCAGGGAGGAATCATCTGTGAAACGACCCAATCTGGTCTTCTATTTTTCCGATCAACAGCGGTGGGATACCCTGGGATGCTATGGGCAGTCCCTGCCGGTAAGCCCCAATCTGGACCAGCTGGCGCAGGAGGGCACCCTGTTTGAAAATGCCTATACCTGCCAGCCTGTATGCGGTCCGGCCCGTTCCTGCCTGCAAAGCGGAATGTATGCCACTGAAACCGGATGCTACACCAACGGCATTGAACTGCCGCTGACGGTTAAGCCGCTGGCGGAATACTTCAACGAGGCGGGCTATGAAACGGCCTATGTGGGAAAATGGCATCTAGCCTCCAATGAACTGAAGGGTCTGCACCATGAAACCACCGCTATTCCCAAAGAGTATCAGGGCGGCTATCGGGATTACTGGATGGCGGCTGATGTACTGGAATTCACCTCCCATGGTTATAACGGCTATGTATTTGACGGAGACGGCAACCGTCACGAATTTGTAGGCTATCGGGCTGACTGCATCAACAATTTTGCCATTGATTATCTTCACAACCGCAAGACGGACAAGCCCTTTTTCCTGTTTATTTCCCAGATTGAACCCCACCACCAGAACGACCACGGCGTATGCGAAGGCCCGGACGGCAGCAAGCGCCGCTTTGCGGACTATCAGGTACCGGGAGATTTGGAGGGGACAGCCGGAAACTGGCGGGAAAACTATCCCGATTATCTGGGACAGTGCGCCAGCCTGGATGAAAACGTGGGACGGCTGGTGGATACCTTGAAGGAAATGGGCGAGTGGGACAACACCATCTTCATTTACACCTCCGACCACGGCTCCCATTTCTGCACCCGGAATAAAGAATACAAGCGCGCCTGCCACGATGGCTGCACCCATATTCCCCTGATTGTTCACGGCCCGGGTTTTCTGGGCGGCAAGCGTGAAAAGGCCATGGTAAGCCTGCTGGATCTTCCCACCACACTGCTGGACTGCGCCGGAGTGGAAAAACCGGAGCAGTTTGCCGGAAATTCCCTGTGCCGCCTGATGAAAGGGGAGGGAGAAGCTGAAAACTGGCCGGATTCCGTCTTTATGCAGATCAGCGAAAGCCAGATTGGACGGGCTGTGCGCACCAAAGACTGGAAATATTCCGTCCGTGCACAGGGAGGCGGTTCTTCCGCACCGGCCGCCAGCGTTTATTATGAAGAGTTCCTCTATGACCTGCAAAAAGACCCCCATGAACGGAACAATCTGGCAGCAGCACCCGAATATGAAACTGTACGGGAGGAAATGAAGCAGCGCCTTCTCTACTGGATGGAACAGGCCGGAGAAGAAAAACCGGAGATTCGCCCCAACAGCGAAATGCCGGAAAACATGGAGGGGTAACAATGGCCGCCAAGCCCAATATCATCGTCTTTATGACCGACCACCAGCGGGGAGACACCATTCAGGCGGGAAGCCCGGTCAAGACGCCAAACCTTGACCGGTTCCGCAAGCAGGCGGTGAACTTTACCCGGGCTTATTGTCCCGCTCCCCACTGCTGCCCCAGCCGTGCTACCTTTTTCAGCGGCCTCTATCCCACGGAGCACGGCGTGTGGAACAACGTCAATGTGAGCAATACCCTTTCCCGGGGGCTGTATGAGGGAACGCGCCTGTTCAGTCAGGATTTGAAAGAGGCGGGCTACCGGCTGTATTTCAGCGGAAAATGGCACGTCAGCGCGGAGGAAGGCCCGGAGGATTTCGGGTTTGAAACCCTCTATCATCCCTATACCTACCAGAAATCTCCCCGCCGTCCGGATACCCGGGAATGGCACTGGTATGACGGGAAAAATGAGATGGATATCGGGGAAGAGGAACGCACGGAGGGAAGGATCCTTCGGCCCGGCTATCCCCCCTATATTCAATACGGCATTGACGAAAGCCCCTTTGACGATGTGGAAGTGACACAGGCCGCCGCCGACTATCTGGCGCAGATGGAGGACAAGGACTCCCCATTTTTCCTGTATGTAGGGCCTCTGGGGCCTCATGACCCCTACTTTGTGCCCCAGCGATTTCTGGATCTCCATCCCATCGAGGACATCCGGCTTCCGGATAATTTTGAGGATTCCATGGACGATAAACCGGCGCTGTACCGCCGCACCCAGGATCGGTACAGCCAGCTGACGCCTGAAGAGCATCGGGAGTGTATCCGCCGGTTCTATGCATTTTGCAGCTATGAGGACTACCTGTTTGGCAAGGTGCTGGAACAGGTGGAAAAGCGGGGGATTATGGAAAACACCCTGATCCTCTATGTCTCCGACCACGGGGATTATGTGGGCTCTCACGGCCTGTGGGCCAAGGGGCTTCCCTGTTTTCAGGAAGCCTACCGGGTGTGCGCCATGGCCGGCGGCGGAGTGGTAAAGTCTCCCGGACGGGAAGAAACCGCCCTTCTTTCCCTGGCAGACTGGTACCCCACCTTTTTGGAGCTGGCAGGGCTGCCGCCCCGGAACACCTCGGGCCGGTCGCTGGTGCCCTTCCTCCGGCAGGAAAAGGTGGAAAACTGGCGGACGGAGTGCTATTCCCAGACTAACGGCAACGAGGCCTACGGCATCCAGCGGGCGGTGTGGAATCACAAATGGAAATATGTATTCAACGCCTTTGATTACGATGAATTGTATGATTTGGAAAACGACCCCGGAGAGCTGCACAACCTTCTTCACGGCATCAAGGACCGGGATATTCCCAATAGTGTCTATGGGCCGGTGGTGAAGGAGATGTGCAAAAAGCTTTGGCAGTTTGCCCGGGAGCATCAGGACAATTGCGTGAACCCCTATATCATGACGGCCTTTGCCCCCTATG
>CAJMOI010000165.1 GCA_905215105.1 uncultured bacterium | reverse complement strand
CAAGCAACAGACAGATACAAGGCAAAAAACGCAGGAATCCTTGATGGATTCCGAGTATTTTTAACGCAGTAGCTGGCGTTGATTGCAGGAAAAGTCTATGATTTCGACTTTTCAGATAGCCCCTAGCCAAAAAGGCCTCCGCAAGCCAAAACTTGCAGAGGCCTTTTCAATCGGCTATAATAACAGCTGTCAGGAATTCTTTTTCATTCCCATGCGGTTTTCCGTATTCTGAATCAGATTCATCAGAGACGCGGCAAACAGCGGATATTCCTCGGAAATGGATTCCGGAGTCATGGTCGGGGCAGTTCCCTTTTCCAGACCTTCCAGTTCGCCCACCTTTTCTCCCTGAGCCAGACAGGCTGCGTTTGCCTGTGCAATGCTCTGCACTGCGTCCGCCAACCCATTATACAGCTTTTCCGGCGCAGCAAACAAACCCTGGGGGTTTTTCCCATTGGCGGAATACAACAGACGGAACGCCTTGTATACCGACACATTGAGATAAGCGGAAAGTTCCGCGGTCAGGTTTTTGTTATTGCATTTTTGCAGCTCGCCAAAAATCACATTGAGGGAATTGGCCAGCAGCTTTTTGTTCAGTGTGGGCAGCAGACTCCCCCGCATCCGGTTGTTTTTACCGCCTGCATCCGGATCCGGAATGTCCTCCACCGTGATGGTGGCGCCGGTGCGATCCGGGGAACGTCCCAGCAGATAGTCGCAGGACACCTGATAGTAATCTGCGGCGCGGACGACAAATTCCAGGCCGCATTCCCGGATTCCTTTTTCATAGTGGGACAAAAGCGCCTGAGACACGCCCAGTTCCTCGGCTGCTTTTTTCTGACTGAGTCCCCGTTCTTTTCGCAATAGGGTCAAAATTCTCGGAAAATGACTGTTCATACTTTCCTCCGCCCTGTTTTATAATCTCCCGAACACATCTCCATTCGATTTTCATCCGTCGAAAAAGATCGAATAACGTATTGTAAAGTATATCGCACTTATAACAATTTGTAAAGTACTAGATATAGTGTATCATGAAAGGCAGGAACACATTTTATGAAGTCCTATCTGATTCATCTCATTCGTCACGGCGCTTCCGCCGGAAATTTGCAGGGCCGTTACATCGGCCGGACCGATTCTCCCCTGGCCATGGAGAGCGTCAAGAATCTGGCGGAGCTGAAAAGCAAGTATGAATACCCCAAAGCGGAAGCGTTTTATTGCAGCCCCAGTATTCGCTGCCGGGACACGCTGAAAATCCTCTATCCCGCCGAAACGCCGGTAGATTTGCCCGGCATGGAAGAATGCGACTTCGGCGATTGGGAAGGAAAGACCGCTTCCGAGCTGCAAAAAACCGATCCGGAATTTGCCAAATGGATGGCCGGCGGCCCGCAGGTTTCTCCGCCTAACGGAGAGGATGGCGGCGCCTTTATGTATCGGGTGTGCGCCGCTTTTGAAAAGCATGTGGAAAACCTGATCCGAAACCACACCTATACCTCTGTCATGGTACTGCCCGGCGGCGTCATGATGACGCTGCTCAGTGCTTACGGCCTGCCCAAAGCACCTTTTTATGACTGGATGTGCGAGCCCGGCTGCGGCTACTCCCTGCGGATTACTCCCAGCCTGTGGATGCGCGGAATGGTAGCGGAAGTGTACGAGACACTCCCCAGAAGCGGCGACAAACCCGCTCCCATCGATCACAGCATGATTGATCTGGCCCGGGAAGCTGCGGACCGAGCTTATGGCAAGTCGGAAGAAGACAACAGCGAAGCCGAAGCCAAAACCGAACCTTAAAAAAATCAAAATGCCCTGCGTTCTTTTGGAGCGCAGGGCATTCCTGTTTGTAAAATCAGGTTCTTTCTTATGCTTTCTTCAGGCGGATGACGTTCCAGCTGTGCTTGCCCAGAACAGCCGTCAGTCTGCCGTCCTCTACCTTGGAAACACCGCCGGACACAGGAGCAACCTCGTTGGGGTTGGCTTCTGTGTTGACAGCCTTCATGTCGTCGTGGGTCATAATGATATGTTCTGCTACCTGATAACCGGCAAACTGACGCAGATCACAGGTGACTTCCATATCCTCGTCCAGAGGCTTGTTAACAGCCAGAACGGTGAGGGTTTCCTCTTCCTCGTTCATCACCATGACGGAATCCAGATAGGGAGCATCGCCAAAGCGGCTGTCGTAAACAGGGGACTTCACCAGCGTATTCAGCACCGTGCCGCGGGCAAAATTGCTGGCATGGCAGAAGGGATAGAAAATGGTCTGACGCCATGCACCGGTATCGGAAGTCATAATGGGTGCAATCACATTGACCAGCTGTGCCAGGCAAGCCACTTTCACACGGTCAGCGTGACGCAGCAGGGTAATCAGCAGGCTGCCAACCAGCAGAGCGTCCTCAAAGTTATACACGTCTTCCAGCTGATGAGGAGCCTGTACCCATTTCTCCAGCTTCTTGTCCGCTTCGTTGGAGTGGTACCAGACGTTCCACTCGTCAAAGGACAGGTTAATTTTTTTCGTGCCGCGCTTCTTGGCCTGTACATAGTCGCAGATGGATACCACAGAAGAGATAAAACGATCCATTCCCACGCTGCTTGCCAGGAATTCCGGCGTATTATTCTTGGAGTTGTCATAGTACTGGTGCAAAGACAGGTAATCCACCTGGTCATAGCACTCTTCCAGCACATCAGCTTCCCACTGTGCAAAGGTGGGCATATCCAGATTGGAACTGCCGCAGGCTACCAGCTCAATGGAGGGATCCATCATCTTCATGAGACGACCGGCTTCCGCAGCGGTACGGCCATATTCATGAGCGGTTTTGTGACCCATCTGCCAGGGGCCATCCATTTCGTTGCCCAGGCACCAAAGCTTGATGTCATGGGGGGCCTCATAGCCGTGGCTGCGGCGCAGGTCACTGTAATAGGTTCCCTTATTGAAATTGCAGTATTCCAGCAGGTTCTTGGCATCTTCGGGGCCACGGGTTCCCAGGTTGACTGCCATCATCACCTCGGTGTTGGCCTTTTTGGCCCAGTCGGAAAACTCATTGAGGCCGAACTGGTTGGTTTCAATCACGCTCCAGGCCAGATCCACTTTGGAAGGACGCAGCTCTTTGGGGCCAACGCTGTCTTCCCAGTGGAAGCCGGATACAAAGTTGCCGCCGGGATAGCGGACAACCGGCACATTCAGTTCCCGCACCAGCTCCATGGTATCCTTCCGCAGACCCTGTTCATCAGCAAAGGGGCTGCCGGGCTGATAAATGCCCTCGTATACCGCGCGGCCCAGATGCTCGATAAAGGAGCCATAGATGCGCTTATCCACCTTGGAAACGATAAAGTCTTTGTCAATTACAATACTGGCTTTTTTCATGACAGGATTCCTCCGTTCACAGTTTTCCGACCCAACGCCGGTTCCGTTTCGTACTGTCCTTATCATACGGGAAACCGTGGAAAAATCCAATAGCGCTTCATCCGATTTTCTTGACTTTTTCTCCGATTTCGAGTAGGCTGTTTTTGAAAAGCCTTTTAGGGGGAATCCTGATGTTTCAAATCCATTATTGCGAATTTTCCCGACAAAACGACGCCAGCGACATTATTTTTCGTCCAAATGGCAGCGGAGACTGGCTGTTTCTGCTGTTTCTGGCGCCTATGCAGGTGACCTTTCCCGACCGGACAGAAATTGCACAGGCCGGAAGCTGCCTGCTGTATTCTCCGCAGGACTATCAGAATTATCATGCGGTGAAGGAATTCCGAAACAGCTATATTCATTTTTCCTGTGAGGAGGAAGTGCTCCGTCGATACGGCCTGCCGGAAAGCCGGATTTTTTACCCCTCTTCCCCGGATCTCCTCAACGGTCAGTTCAAAGCCATTCAGGCGGAATATCTCAATCGAGACACCCACGGAGAGGAAATGTGCGACCTGCTGCTGCGTCAGCTGCTGATTACCGCCGCACGGCTGCTGGACAAAAGCGGACACCCGGCCGACAATCTCCGCACCCAGTTTCAACAGGCACGGCTCACCATCCTCTCTCGCTGTGAAGAGGATTGGGATATCCATCGGATGTGCGGGTTGGTCAACATGGGCAAAAGCCAGTTTTACAGCTGTTACCGTTCCTTTTTCGGCGCTTCC
>CAJMOI010000164.1 GCA_905215105.1 uncultured bacterium | reverse complement strand
GCCCCACGCCGCGCTTGTCGATCTGCTCGATGAGGGACATGACAAACTGGCTTTTTTCTACAATCGGGTTGTTTTCCCCGTAGCCCTCCACCATATACATGGCGTTTAAGCGGTCTTTTCCGCCCGCCACCAGATGGGCCACCGTTGCTCTCTCCCGGCCCAGGGTTTTGACCAGCGCGCCAAATTCTCCCTCCGGGTCGCAGATCAGGATGTCATCGTCGGCATAATCCGGGTGGAGCATGAGGAACGCAATCAATTCCTTTGCACTGAAGGATTTGCCTGCGCCAGGTACGCCCAGCAGAAAGGCCGACTGGTTCAAAAGGTTCGCCTTGTTGCACATGATGAGGTTGTGGGAAATGGCGTTCTCTCCAAAGTAAATGCCGCCCTTGTCCTGGATCTCCTGTACCTTAAAGGGGATGAATACCGCCAAACTCTCGGTGGTGAGGGTACGAAAGGCGTTGATTTTCCGCGCACCGATGGGCAGGGCGGTATTCAGGCCGTCGAGCTGCTGGAACTTGAGCACCGCAAGCTGGCACATATGCTTTCGAGCCACGGAGAGTACGGCTTCGGTATCGCTGTCAAGCTGCTCCTTGGTATCGGCGGTGATGGCCAGGGTCATCACCGCGAACATCATCCGCTGGTCGCGGGTGGTGAGGTCGTCCAAAAACTCCTTGCTTTCCTTGCGCTGCAATTCCATATCATAGGGCACTACAGCAGAGAAGTTGTTGTTGGCGTTCTGGCGGCGCTGCCAGTTGGTGATGTTGGTCTCCACGCCCAGCAGGCGGTTTTCTACCTCCCGCACGGCTTCATCCGTGGGCACCGGCACAATGTCGATGGAGAACATCAGGTTGCGGGCCATGTCGGTAAGCTCCGTTACCATGTTATC
Organism: uncultured bacterium; assembly: GCA_905215105.1. Lineage (GTDB taxonomy): Bacteria > Bacillota > Clostridia > Oscillospirales > Acutalibacteraceae > Heritagella_A. The sequence continues at coordinate 3,243 of CAJMOI010000164.1, read as the reverse complement.
CTTAATATAAGAGGCGTAGTCTTTGAGGAACAGCACCCGGCAGAACTTATCGCCCAGCTTCAGATAGTCGCTGTTTTTCTCGATCCCATCCGGGCAGATATAGTCCTTAAAGCTGTGGCCCCGTTTCATCATTTCGCGGGCATTGAACACAAACTCGGATTCCTCGCCCTGGCGGTAGAAGTCGTGCAGGATACGCAGGCGCTCGGTGGCGTCCAGCTCCACACACTTGGAACCCAGGGCCGCAAAGTGGGAAATGAGGTCGGCTCCCACGCGGGCAAAGTAGGCGCGGGCCTCCTCAACGTCCTTCTTTACCACGGAGATGGTGATATACTTTTCCTGCATAATGCCGTTGGCTCCGGTGGCTTTATCCAGCAGCATTTGGTTATACTCCCCACGGTACTCGTCCCGGAAATCCCCCTGTATGGGCATGAGGATGGACGTTTCAAAGTTGGCCTTGTTCAAGCGGCGGTTGTTGATGGTGATTTTCGTCACCGCACCGGAATCCAGGGAATTGAGCAGCTCCGAGTAGGTGAGGAACATGGATTCCTTATCCTCCCGGCTGGCCACCAGATAGTTGATGTCGCTGAATTTATAGGTTTTGGAGAACTTGTTCCCCACAAGAAAAATGCCGTCCGGCCAGATACGGCGGACGGGGATGACATCCTGCACCTTCCGGGGGACGGTGTAGCGTTCCTTTTCCTGCTTGGACATGGTTTTGATGGTCTTAATCATGCTTGGCCTCCTTTCGCTTGCTAAAGTGTTTCGGCTCCTGCCGGCGCTTCTTGCCGGGCCGCCCGGTTTGCAGCTCCTCAATGGTATCTTTCAGAGCCGCATAGTAGTAGTTGCTGTCCTCGAACTTAAACTCCTTCGGCTCCAGCATTTCCGAGCGCAGCCACGCCCAGATGAATTGTTCTGCTGTCATGCCGTGGTAGGTGATAAAGCCCAGCATGGCAAAGGGGGCCGCCCCCAAAATACACATCCAGGACAGGGTTTCCACCCCAAAGTAGGGGCGCAGGATAAAATAAAGGCCCACGGCCACGCCGCAGGCGAGAACAGAAAAGATGAACTGCCGCATACTCAAACCGAAAAACATGGATTCGGTGTAGTTGCGGATTTCCCGGTTGATCTTGACTTCCAAAAATCTTCCTCCTTTACAAACCCATCATCTCGCGCACTACGCGGTCGGCCATTTTCACCGCGCCTACGAGGACGAGCATATTAAAGACCAGCTCCCCAATATAGCTCCACACCTGCGTGACTGCCGCCGCATTGGGGTCAATGGCAGGCGGGGACGCCGCAAATAGGGAAAAGATAATGCAGGCCAGCACGATGATGGCCCCTTCCAGGCAGACAGCGGCATAGCTCTTGATGAAGCTCTTGCCCACGTTTTGGGTTGGCTCCCCGGCAAAGGTGGACAGAGGCACCGGCGCGATGGCCGTGTATAGTAGGGTAAGCGCCCAGCGCCTTGCTGCATTACTGCGGTAGGTTTCCAAACGCTCCCCTCCAAACCGGACGTACACCTCTCGATGTATCCGGCTTTCCAGATATCAGTCTAACTTTCCATTGTGCAGCTTTACATGGCAGGAGTGGCACAGCGCCATTGTCTTGCGTTTACGCGCAATCATTTGGCGTTCCCATTCTGCCTTACCACTTAAATCTTTCAGTTTTCGGACATGATGGATTTCAATATCTTCTGTTTCGGTTCCGCAGAACTCGCAGATATGGCCTTGCAACCGGTCTGTCAGCCGGGTATAGCGGCGATTCTCGTTAGCCCTGCCAATGATGTCCGGGTTTTCCGTTACAACGACTTTGTCGTTATGACGCATGCCCTGATTGTAAAACACCACGGATTTTGTCCCGTTTTTCGTTGGATACGATACGGTAAAATCCCCGTTGTGGCAGTATTTGCGAATAATTTTCCGCATGCTCGTCCGATATTTTCCGGCGAAGGTCTTGTACATGCTGAACTTCATCACATAGAGGAAGGCGTTCAACACCGTTGCATTGTTTGCCAGCCGATAATAGTTGTACATGCCCCGTACTTCTGCATTGTACTGGTTCAGAATCTCAATATCATCCAGACGTATCAACCCCGGACGCCGTACCGGTTCCCATACCTCTTTGTTCCCATGGGTTTTGTCATAGCTGATTTTCAGCGCGCCATAGGAGAGAAGGCGGTTCAGCCATTTCTCTTTGGGCACATACAGCTTGACTTTTCCTACATAGGTTCGGCGTGTAAAACCGGTCTTTGTCCGGGTGCTGTTTTGTTCCCGGCTGACTGTAATCAGATATCCGAGGAAGTGGGCAAAGTCACTTCCGTGGGTAATGAGCGTTTTTTCCGGGGACATCTCCAAGTGAAGATGTTCCTTGATGAACGCTCCCACATCGGATTTGACCTGCCTCGCATCCTCTTTACTCCCAATTACACCAATCAGGAAATCATCAGCGTAGCGGACATAAACAACCCGTCTGTATTCCGTATCCATTGGGTCGCTGTAAGGGATAGAGCGCAGTTGGCTATTAAGTCCCTGTATCTGCGCCATGACCTCACGGCGTTTTTCCTCGCTGATTTTTGCTTCGTTGCGTTTCAGCCATTCCTGTTTTCCGCGCCGGACATCCAACGGCTTTTTGTAGGCCGGGTTGATTTTCCGTTTTGTACCGCGTTTAAAGGATTTGGAATACTCCGCCATGAACACATCCAGTTCATTGAGGTAGATATTCGCCAGAATTGGGCTAATCAGCGACCCTTGCGGGGTGCCGGAATAGGTGTTGTAGTACACCCAATTTTCCATATATCCTGCTTTCAGGAATTTCCAAATCAGGCCGATAAAATGCTCATCCGCAATGCGCCTGCGCAGTATCTGTACCAGCACATGATGGTCAACGTTGTCAAAACATCCTTTGATATCACCCTCAACAAACCATTTGACCCCCGTGTAGTTCCGCTTGATATATTGCAGAGCCGTATGACAGCTCCGCTTTGGGCGGAAACCATGGGAAGTAACGTGAAAGGTGGGTTCATAAATGCTTTCCAGTATCATGCGCACCACCTCTTGCACCAGCTTGTCGTCAAAGGACGGAATACCAAGAGGGCGTGTTTTGCCGTTTGCTTTTGGGATATACGTTCTTCTGGCAGGTTTTGGCTGATAACTGAAATCCTTCAGTTTTTGAATGAGGGCTTCAATTCGCTTCATACTCATGCCATCGATTGTTTTCCCATCGCTTCCGGCTGTCATGTTGAGA
>CAJMOI010000163.1 GCA_905215105.1 uncultured bacterium | reverse complement strand
TGGCGTTGATTGTCGGAAAAGACTATCATTTCGACTTTTCAGATAGCCCCTAATTCATTTCGTGACGGTTAAAGTCCCTGATTCTGCACCCAGCTCCAGAGGTTATTGGCAATCCAGTCGGTACCCATAACCACCAGCCAGATCAGCAGAATAAAGGCCAGCACGGAAACAATCTGCACCAGCATCCGTTTTCCACGAGACATCTCCTCTTCTTCCGGAACGTCCTGTGCATCGGCTTTGGCAGCTTCCGCTTCCTTCTGTCGAAAATCGGATACCACCTTCTCGGCCTCTTCCAGCTGAGGAAGCAGCACATAAAAGCTCTGGTTGGACAGGATCGCATCACTGTTGTATATGGAAGGAATCCCGTCAATATTGGAAGGATGCATTTCAAAGGGAATCCCGCTTTCCTTCATCACGGGTTCCAGACGCTGGGCTTCCATCTCCGTCACGGTAACCAGCAGCACCTTGTCCAGCTGGGTAGGCTCGCGCAGTTTGCGTTTGCCGCACTCGGGACACCGGACTGCGAAATCCTCGCACAGAGATTTACATTTTGGACAATACAGCATGTGGGCTCCTGCCTTTCCGATTTATTACCGATTATCATACCACAGAGCGCAGAAAAAAGCAAACCAATTTGCAATTTGTCGGAGGGAATCCTGCAATATGACAGAATCGAAGAAGCAGCAGCTTTTTCAAAACCGCCGGGAAATCCGGCGGTTTTGAACGCTGTTCCCATAAAAAAACGTTACAGAAACACCGGCTGATACTGTTTTCCCTGTAAAGCCGCTTCACATGTGGGCAGCAATTTTGAAAAGTCGCACACCAGCGAAACCGGTTTTTTCTCCGGGTCATCCTGACGCAGCGGAACAAAATAGACGTTTTTTACATTCAGCAGTCGTCCAAGGTTCTGCGCCGAAGCTGCCAGCGCATCATTGGTGGCCAGCGCCAGCACCACCGGCAGCCCAATCCGCAGGCTGGATTTCACCGCCATGGTTACCGGGGTATCGGTAATCCCACAGGCCAGCTTGGCAAGGGTGTTGCCGGTACAGGGAGCCACCACCATCAAATCCACCATATGTTTCGGCCCGATTGGCTCCGCGTCGGGAATGGTTTTGATGACTTTTTTCCCGCAGGTATCCTCCAGCTCCCAGATAAAATCCGATGCCCGGCCAAACCGGGTATCGGTGCTTGAAGCGTTATAAGACATGATCGGAAGCAAACTATGGCCCTCTTCTGCAAGCCGGTGCAGCTGTTCCAGCGCCGGCTGAAAGGTGCAGAAGGAGCCGCACATGGCAAAACCGATCTTCTTTCTCTCCAAAGCTCTCACTCCTCCATCATGTGATAAATGGTTTCTTTGATGATCTCCCCTGCCGTTTTCGGCGCCACTCTTCCGGGCAGAGAAAGGGCCGGGATCACCCGGATTCCCAGTTCTTCCGCTGCCTGATGGTCCACGCCGCCGGGCGCTGAGGCCAGATCAATCAACAGGGTATCCGGCGCAAGCTGGGAAAGGGTTTCCCGGTTGAACACCATGGCGGGAACTGTGTTGAACACCAGTTCATATCCGCCACCGGGCCGCCGGGTGTGTACCGCTTTGCAGCCGGAAAGGCGAATCCACGCCAGATCTTCCGGTTTGCGGGCGCTGACGGTGACCTCTGCCCCCAGCCCCTGTAGCATATGGGCCAGCACTTTCCCAATGCGGCCATACCCGGTGACCAGGCACCGGGCCCCGTTCAGCGTTCCGGGGGATTCCTCCATGGCAATCTGGATAGCCCCCTCGGCTGTGGGAACCGCATTGCGGACGGTCAGCTCTTCCCGCTGGAAATAGTCCCGGATAAACACTTTTTCCCAACCGGGAGACGACCGGTACAGCCGGTCTGTCATACCGCCGAAAACGTTTTTCCCCAGAAAAAGAGACGCGGTCCTGTTGTCCAGCACCATGGGTTCCCGACTGAAAGGCCCGTTGATATGCACGCCGTCCGACGTTACCGGAAGGGGCAAAATCACCGCGTCGCTGTGCCGGGCCAGCTCTTCCAGAGGAGCCGGACGGGCACGACTGTCCAGCGGAGCGTTTTCCAGCCCAGCGGTAAACACCACGTGCCCGTCTTCCAAAAGGGAGTGAACCAGCCACACCTGCCGGCTGTCCCCGCCCACCACGCCAAATCGAATGGGTTCTTCATGCATCATTCATCATTTCGCCGCCGTTTCTCCGCGCATCCGGGAGCAGAAGGAGCTTCCGCGCGGTAAAAACCCCCTGTTTCCCATACTGCCCCCGACTCTTCCCATAATATGGAAAGAAAGTTGGGAGTGTGAAGTACACGGCCAAAAAAGTCGAAAAAAATAGCGTTTTTGCCAAATTTCAAATTGGGTGTTTATTTTGCAGCCTTTACGCAATATAATAGTAATAGCGTGTTTTTCCAAAAAAGCATGTTTTCCCTTTCCCAAAAAATTCAAATTGCCGGAACCCATAGCGGGTTCCCCTATATAAAAGGAGTTGGAAGCTATGGATACTTCTCGTTTGCTGGATTCCGTAAAACACGTCCATTTTGTCGGGATCGGCGGCTCCGGTATGTGCCCCCTTGCGGAAATTCTTTTCCACAGGGGTTTTGTCATTACCGGCTCTGACATGAGTGAATCCGACACACTGGAGCGTGTGCGCGGCTATGGAATCCCCGTTCACATGGGACACAAAGCCGAAAACATTCAGGGCGCAGAGCTGGTGGTTTACACGGCCGCCGTCAAGCAGGACAACCCTGAACTGGTGGCTGCACGGGAACAGAACATCCCCACGGTAGAGCGTTCAGTGCTGCTGGGCATGGTGACTGACCGGTATTCCGATTCCATCGCCGTTTCCGGCACCCACGGCAAAACCACTACCACCGGTATGATTACTCAGCTGCTGGTCAGTGCAGGCCGGGACCCCAGCGCCGTCATCGGCGGCAAGCTGCCCTTTATCGGTACCAACGGCCGGGCGGGTAAATCGGATATCATGGTCTGTGAAGCCTGTGAATATGTGGACACGTTCCTGGAGCTGCATCCAGCGGTGTCTGTGATTCTGAATGTAGATGCCGACCATCTGGATTATTTTAAAAATCTGGAAAACATCATCAAATCCTTCCGGAAGTTCGCCTGTCAGACCAGCCGCCTGCTGATTGTCAACGGAGACGACGCCAACAGCTTGAAGGCGGTAGAAGGCCTGACCCATGCACAGGTGGTTACCTTCGGTTTTGACTCGAAAAACGACTACTCCGCCGCGGAAATCGCCGATACCAAGGGCGCACGGGAAGAATTTACCCTGATGAAGAAAGGCCAGTCCCTGTGCCGCATTGAGCTTTCCGTGCCCGGCCGTCACAACATCTTTAACGCGCTGGCTGCCGCGGCAGTGGCTGACCAGATGGGCGTACCGGCAGAGGAAATCGCCAAAGGTCTCCACGCCTTTACCGGTGTACACCGCCGTTTTGAAGTGCTGGGCCAGTTTGACGGCGTAACGGTTGCTGACGATTTTGCCCACCACCCCACTGAGCTCACCGCCACTTTGAACGCGGCCATGAACATGGGCTTCCACGAGGTTTGGGCGGTGTTCCAGCCCCACACCTTCTCCCGCACGTACCTGCTGCTGGACGATTTTGCAAAGGCCCTCTCCATTCCCGACCATGTGGTGATGACCGAGATCCTGCCGGTTCGGGAAGAGAACATCTATGGCATCCACACCAGCGATCTGGCGGCCAAGGTACCGGGCAGCTGCTGGTTCGATTCTTTCGAGGAAATCGCGGACTATGTGATGGAAAAAGCCCAGCCGGGTGATTTGATTCTGACCCTTGGCGGCGGCGACATTTACAAGTGCGCCAATTTGATTGTCAAGCGATATGAGGAGAAATCCTGATATGATTTTTTTGAAAGAACTCAATTTGCAGGATGCAGAGAAAGAATATGAATATATCGTTTCTGTACCCGCAGATGAAAACGGCTTTTGCAACGACTGCTACGGGGCACCGCGCGAAAATTTTGAGACAGCCGTTTTACAGCCGCTGATTGGTCAGGGACAGGGAAAAGATTTGCCGGAAGGATATGTACCGCAGACCCACTACCTGCTTTGGGATGATGATACCATTGTAGGGTGGTTCCGGCTCCGTCATTATCTTTGCCCCTCTTTGGAAAACGGCGCTGGACATATCGGCTACAGTATTCGGGAAGGATTCCGCGGAAAAGGCTATGCCACA
>CAJMOI010000162.1 GCA_905215105.1 uncultured bacterium | reverse complement strand
AGTCCGGAAACCCTGATTTGCAGGGGTTTCCCAATCAGCCCAAAGAGGAGGAGTTCTATGTTCAGACTCAAATGGCTGTGGAAGTACATGGGCAAAAAACGGCATCTCTTTGTGCTCGGTATGATTCTTTCTGCCGTCACATCCGCCATGCTGATTATCAATCCCATGCTTTCACAAAAACTCATTGACGAAGTCATCACCCCCCAGAACACAGCTCTGCTGCTGCCGCTGCTGGGCGCCATGATGGCAGTACAAATCATTCGTCTGACACTGCGGTATGTGATGGTGGTTTTTCTGGAAATCAACAGCCAGCAGATGCTGGACGACGTGCGCCGGAAACTGTTCGATGTGATTCAGAATCAGGACCATGTGTTCTTTAACCGCATCCGCACCGGCGACCTGATGACCCGTATGACCAACGATCTGGATTTGATCCGCCACAGCCTTGCCTGGATTTCCTATGTGACGGTGGATTCCGTTGTGGTATTTCTGGTCACGTTGATTTACCTGTTTACGGTCAGCTGGAAATTGACCCTCTGTCTGGCGGCAGTCACGCCTTTTATTCTGGTTATTACCCGGATTTTTTCCAAGATCATTCACCCTATGTACGTCCGGCTTCGTGACCGTCTTTCCGCACTGAACACCGTGGCACAGGAAAACATTGCCGGCAACCGGGTCGTCAAGGCCTTTGCTCGGGAAGAGTTTGAAAAGCAGAAATTCGACGAAAAGAATCAGGAATTTCGGGATACCAACCTGAAAACCACTTATGTGGGCGTCAAGTTCAACCCGGTCATTGATCTGCTCTCCCAGTCTCTGACCATTATCACACTGCTGGCCGGCGGTATTTTCATGATTAACGGTGAACTGACAGCCGGTGAGATGATGGCGTTTTCTTCCCTGACCTGGGCTCTTGCCAATCCCCTCAAGAATCTGGGTATGCTGATTAACGACATTCAGCGTTTCTCCGCTTCCAGCGCCATGATTATTGAAATCTTCTACGCCCAGCCCACCATTGTGGAGCACGCTTCTGCAAAAGAGCCGGATCACCGGCTGCGGGGCGACCTGGACTTTGACCATGTGAATCTGAAAGTGGGCGGAAAAACCATTTTGCAGGACATTGATCTCCATATTGCCGCCGGTCAGAAACTGGGCATTATGGGCACGACCGGCAGCGGAAAGACTTCCCTGATCAATCTGCTGAACCGTTTTTATGATGTCACCGACGGTACGGTTTCCATTGACGGCATTGATGTGCGGGAAATTCCCCTGTCTACCCTGCGCCGCAGTGTCTCCATGGCCATGCAGGATGTGTTCCTGTTTTCCGACACCGTAGAGGGCAACATTGCCTATGGCGCGCCGGAAATGCCCTTTGAAGAAGTGCGGAAGTGGGCAAAGGCAGCCGATGCCGACGGTTTTGTCAACCGGATGGAAGAAGGCTATGACACGCTGATTGGCGAACGGGGCGTCGGTCTTTCCGGCGGTCAACGCCAGCGAATTTCCCTGGCCCGCGCCATCGCCATGAAGCCCTCGGTGCTGGTACTGGACGACACCACCAGCGCGGTGGACATGGAAACGGAAAAGTACATCCAGCATCAGCTGCGGAATCTGCCTTTCCCCTGCACCAAAGTTATGATTGCACAGAAAGTCAGCTCCGTACAGGATGCGGATGAAATCATCATTTTGGACGAAGGAAAAATCATCGAGCGGGGCACCCATGAGGAGCTGCTGGCAAAACGCGGCTATTATTATGGGATTTGGGCTCTGCAAAACAGCATTGAGGAGGTGGACCCTCTTGGCGCGTAACCGTTTTGATCAGGACGAAGAGCTGGAAACTCCATTTAATTTTGAAAATCTGAAAAAGGTCATGGTGTATGTGGCCCGGTACAAGTGGTGGATGGTACTGGCACTGGTACTCAGCGCAGTGGGCAGCGTCATTGGTCTGACCGGCCCCATGCTGATTCAACAGGCTATGGATATCGCCATTCCGGACAAAAATGTGCAGCTTCTGCTGCGGCTGAGCGGACTGCTGACTGTGACCATTCTGGTAAACATCGGCTTTAATGCCCTGCGCACCGTCATTGTGGCGAAGGTGGGCCAGAATATTGTGTACGATCTGCGGAAAGACCTTTTCGATCATTTGCAGGATCTGCCCTTTTCCTATTACGACAACCGTCCCCACGGAAAAATTCTGGTGCGGGTGGTTCACTATGTCAACGCCGTGTCCGATGCCCTTTCCAACGGCATTCTGAATTTCATCATCGAAATCATCAACATCGTCTTTATCATTGTGTTCATGTTCCAGGTCAGTGTTCCTCTGGCCGGAATCACCGTCGCCGGTTTGCCGGTAGTGGCGTTCTTCATCTGTCTGATTAAACCCAAACAGAGACGGGCCTGGCAGGCGGTTTCCAATAAAAACTCCAACGTCAACGCCTTTGCACAGGAATCCATTGAAGGCGCCCGGGTGACACAGGCTTTTGACCGGCAGGAAGAAAACCTGAAAATCTTCGACCGGGTTATGGGCGAGCGCCGGAAGGCATGGATGGGCGCTATTTATGTTTCCAATACCGTCTGGTTCACTACGGAAACCGTTTCACAGGTAGTGTTCTCTCTGGTGTACATTGCAGGCGCCTACTGGTTTAACCCCATGGCTTCCTTTGGCGTGCTGCTGGCCATGGGCACTTACGCTTCCCGGTTCTGGCAGCCCATTATCAATCTGGCCAACCTGTATAACACCTTTATCAACGCCATTGCCTATCTGGAGCGTGTGCTGGAAACCATCAACGAACCGGCCATTATTGAGGACAAGCCCGACGCCTATGAGCTTCCCTCCATTACCGGAAAAGTGGAATTCGATCATGTGACCTTTGGCTATGAGCCGGGACAGACCATTCTGAATGATGTTTCCTTTACTGCAAATCCCGGTGAAAGCATTGCCATTGTAGGCCCCACCGGAGCGGGTAAAACCACGATTGTCAACCTGATCAGCCGTTTCTATAACATTGAACAGGGAAAAGTGCTCATTGACGGTCACAGCGTCATGGACGTGACCCTCCACTCCCTGCGGAGCCAGATGGGCATTATGTTGCAGGACAGTTTCATTTTCTCCGGCACCATCGCCGACAATATCCGGTATGGACGTCTGGATGCCACCGATGAGGAGGTACGGGAAGCCGCCAAAATTCTCCACGCCGATGAATTTATCAATCAAATGACCTTCGGCTTCAATACGGAAGTCAAAGAGCGGGGCGGCGGTCTTTCTCAGGGACAGAAACAGCTGATTGCCTTTGCCCGCACGCTGCTGGCCGACCCGAAAATTCTGGTGCTGGACGAAGCCACTTCCTCCATTGACACCGCTACGGAACAGCTGGTGCAGGAGGGCATTAACACCCTGATGAAGGGACGTACTTCCTTTATTATCGCCCACCGTCTTTCCACCATCAAGAGCTGTACCCGTATTATGTATGTGGCACAGGGCAAAATTCTGGAAAGCGGCAATCACGAAGAACTGATGGCCAAAAAGGGATACTATTACAAACTCTATATGGCTCAGTACGACACCCAGCCCCAGGAAGTGAAAGAATCCGTCATTTAAAGAAAGCGATATAGTAAAAGGTCTAACTGATCGGCAAAAATCAGTTGGGCCTTTTTCTTTTCGGATCAATTGATCGCATATTTACAAGTATCAATCGAGATTTTCAAAAGCCCACAACCCCAGTGTTTATATGGGTTTGCGGGCTCTCCTGTCTACTTTGCCTTATTCAAATTCGATGGTTGCCGGGGGCTTTCCGGTGCAGTCATAGAGCACACGGTTCACGTGCTTGACTTCATTGACAATACGGCTGGTAACAGTCTGCAACACCGGCCACGGGATTTCTGCCGACTCTGCGGTCATAAAGTCCACAGTAGTGACGGCCCGCAGGGCAATGGCATAGTCATAGGTGCGCTCGTCGCCCATGACGCCCACGCTGCGCATATTGGTCAATGCGGCAAAATACTGACTCAGCTGGCCTTCCAGACCGGCTTTGGCAACTTCTTCCCGCCAGATGGCGTCGGCGTCCTGCACCATAGCCACCTTTTCCGGGGTTACTTCGCCGATGATGCGCACGGCAAGGCCGGGGCCCGGGAAGGGCTGGCGGCTTACCAGATACTCGGGCAGACCCAGCTCGCGGCCTGCTTGCCGCACTTCGTCCTTGAACAAATCGCGGAGGGGGTCCACGATCT
>CAJMOI010000161.1 GCA_905215105.1 uncultured bacterium | reverse complement strand
TACCAGAAGCGGCAATCCGCCCACATCGGCAAAAGCTTTATTTTTACCTAACCCCTGCTCCTCTGTCGTGGCTTCCATACGGCAGCACACGCAGCAGAACGGTTTCACCGGTCGTTGCCTGCTGCAATGCAGCGGCAAACTTTTTGCCGTGATACGGCGGCACGTTGTTGTCCTGTTCTCCGGTCTGGACATAGACAAACGGATAGGCAACTCCCTGATGAATATTGTGATACGGAGAGTAGCTCTTCATGTATTCGAAGAATTCTTCCTCTCTCGGATCGCCGTACTCGGTGACATACATCGGACCGCGGTCGTCGCAGCAGAAATGCAGCATATCGGTGTGCGGCACGCTGGCGATGACACATCTCCACAGCGAAGGTTCCATGGTCAACAGCGCGGTGGTGAGCAGTCCACCGTTGCTGCCGCCGCAGATGGCGATGTGTTCCGAGGTTGTCCAGCCATCTGCAATGACTGCCTTTGCAATATCAATAAAATCATAAAAGACGTTCTTTTTGTTCAGTCCGCAGCCGGCCTCATGCCATTTGGCGCCGTACTCCTCGCCGCCGCGCAGGATACAATGGACATACAGTCCGCCTTTTTCCAGCCAGTCAGGGATGTCCATTCCGACGAAAGGATTGTTGTACCATGGCAGCTGGCTTGCGGAGTAACCGCCGTAGCCGTACATCAGTGTTGGTGTCTGCTGATCGGGCTGCTTGCCCTTTGGATAAACCAGAAACGCCAGGATGCGCTGTCCATCGCGGGCGGTAACAAACCGGCGCTGCACCTCTACCTCGACGGAAGGCTTGTCCTGTACGCTGTACACCGGTGTGATCTGCTCGCTCTCCACATCGTAGCGAAGGATGGACGGCGGGCAGCCAAAGCTCTGAAACTCCAGATAACGTACCTTGCTGTCCCATGCTGCCGACTGGAAAGCGACACTGCCGATCTCATCCGGCAGCTCGATGGTGCAGACAAAGGTTCCGTCCTTCTCAAACAACTGCAATGCACAGGCAGCATCCTGAAGCTCGATCACCAGCAGACGGTCACCTGCGACACCTGCACCCTCCAGTGGGAAGGAACCTTCTGGAACAACCTCTTTCATCGGAGAAAACTCCATGCCGTTTTGCTCAACCCCGATGACTCTGCCCAGCGGTGCCTGATAATCGGTCAAAAAGTAATGGCAGCTTCCGATGGAGCCCAGATAGTCCAGCTTGGAGTTTTCCTCCTGCATCACACGGGCAGCCTGTCCCTGCGCATTCAGATAAATCATCGCTACATCGTGGTAGTCCTTGCAGACATGAACAAAGATGCTTCCCTCCGGTCCTGCTGCCAGCCGCAGAAATACCGAATGGCCTGGCCAGGTGTAGACGATCTCCTGCTGACCGGTGCGGCGGTTCCAGCGAACAACGCTGTTCTCGGTGGTTCCGTCCGCACGCTGCTCGGACTGGTTGGAGTAGATATACGCTCCGTCCGACGACCAGGTGTAGGAGAAGGTTCCGTCCAGCTCTGCCAGCGTTCGGTTTTGTTCGAGGTCGCGGATAATGACCGACATTCTGGCAGCTTTGTCCTTCAGCGCAAAAAAGGCAGCGATCTTTGGATCAGCCGGACATGGGGATACTCCATAGATGTTCATGGTTCCGCCCATCATCTCGCGGTTGAGCAGCACCTTCTGCTCGGAAAAATCGGACTTCATTTCCACTGCCGCCGAGCTTCCGTCGGTTCCGCTGCAGACTGCGTACAGTTTTTCTCCCACCTGACACAAATTGTGATAGGTCGGTTTTTTCTGCTGGGACTTCAGCTGCTGGATGCGCTGACCCAGGTTTTTGTCCTCAAACCAGTGGTCTGTATAGGCATTTTCCTCCGCTACCCAGGACAGGACCTGTGGGTCCTTTGCATTCTGCATATATAGATACGGGTCCTGCACCAGATGATTGCCGCACTTCCAACTTTCCAAATGCTCCACAGCCTTTGGATACTTTTGTCCTTCCATGAAAAAACCTCCCTCATTTTTTCGATTTTCGCAGGCAAAAGCGCATTTTCCCTGCACGATATGAATATATTCATATCCTCTTGATTTGCTTTATACCATAGCACCAGCTTAACAAATTGTCAATATTATTCTTGTATAATTATAATATATGTGTAAAAACAACTGTGTTTTTGCCATATTTTGTATAATAAGACTATTCTTTTTTCCATAAATTCTTAAAATATGAACATAATGTGAAAACGCACCATTTTTCGATCCGCTCTCATTTTTGTCTGTATCGCTTTCTCTTTTTGATTGCAAAATGAAATTAAACTTGCTTTATTCTGATTCGTATTTTTCTAACATGAAATTATTTTCTTTATTTTAAAAACAATTTTTCAGCATCAAAATATAAAAAACCGCTTTATTTTGGACTTTCTCCCTCTTTGGCAGAGCTAAAATGTTTTTTTATACAAAAATATCCGTATTTCTATTCTAACAAGAATAGAAATACGGATAAAATGGAGGTCATTTGTCTTTATATGAAGGACAGTTTTTATCGCTTACAGGATGATACAGATCAGTCCGTTGCAGCCTTCGTTGATGATTCGCTCGATGGTTTCCTGCATGCGGATGCGGGCATCGGCTGGCATCCGGTAAAGTTTGTTGTGCAATCCCTCATTGACCAGCTCATGCAGCGACTTGCCAAAGATGTTGCTGCTCCAGATCTTCGGCGGGTCGTCCTCGAACTCCTGCAGCAGGCTCATCACCAGCTCCTCGGACTGCTGTTCCGAGCCTACAATGGGGGTCAGCTCCGTGCAAATCTGGGTGCGCATCAGGTGAATGGAGGGAGCGGCGGCTTTGAGACGGATGCCGTATTTGCTGCCCTGCCGGATGATTTCCGGTTCTTCCAGGGTCAGCTCATCGATGTCGGGCATGACAATGCCGTAACCCGTTTCCTTGACATCCTCATAGGCCTGCCGGATTTTCTCATATTCCCGCTTCATGGCGGAAAGCTCCTGCAAAGAGCGGAACAGCGCGCCCTCGTCGTGAATTTCAATGCCGGTTTTCTCCCCCAGAATCCGGTAAAAGAGGTTGGGGGAGAGCTGCAACTGGATTTTCGCAAGGCCGCTGCCCAGTTCCACCGAGGAGAGCTCCGCCTGCTGAATCTGTTCACAGCCGCACACCTGCCGCACCATGCCGGAAAGCTCCCGCACCCGGGAGATGCTGCCTCCCGCTTCCCGCAGAGCCGTGAAAACCGCTTCCCGCAGCCAGTGGCCTTTCTCCAGAGAAGCAATCCACCGGGGCATTTCAATCTGGATTTCCCGCACTGGGAACTCGCAGAGAATTTTCGCCAGAATGGAGCGGATTTCCTCTTCGTCCATGTCCAGACAGCTCACCGGCATGACGGGAACCCGGTATTTTTCCGAAAGGGCAGCCGCCAGCGCCCGGGCTTCTTCGGTGTCCGGTTCCAGACAGTTGAGCAGCACCACAAAGGGCTTGCGGATTTCCTGCAATTCCCGGATGACCCGCTCTTCCGCTTCCTCATACTCCTCCCGGGGAATTTCGCTGATGCTGCCGTCGGTAGTGATGACCAGCCCGATAGTGGAGTGTTCGGTGATGACCTTCCGGGTGCCGATTTCCGCCGCCATGTTGAAGGGGATGGGCTCTTCATACCAGGGGGTCATGACCATCCGGGGCTGGTCGTCCTCAATGTACCCCAAAGCGCTGGGGACGATGTATCCCACACAGTCAATCATCCGCACATCAAAGGCCGCCGAGTCGTCTACCCGGACGGTAACAGCTTTTTCCGGGATGAATTTGGGCTCTGTGGTCATAATCGTCCGGCCGGAAGCGGACTGGGGCAGTTCATCCACTGCCCGATCCCGCTGATAATCCGACTCCATGTGGGGGATGACCACCGTGTCCATGAACTTTTTGATAAAGGTGGATTTTCCCGTCCGCACCGGCCCGACCACCCCGATGTAAATGTCGCCGTTGGTGCGCTGGGAAATGTCGTGATAGATGTTTCTTTCTTCCATTTTCTGAACCATGCCTTTCCGCGGCCGCCGGAGCAGGCGGAAACCCGCAAATAGTGAGCCGCACATCTGCGGCAGTGGTGGGCCGAAATCAGTTGGAGGCCAGCAACAGCATTTGTCCTTCCGAAAGGGCCTCGTCGGTGTCTGTCAGTCCGTTTTCCTCACAGAGAACCCGCAGGGAAACCCCATGGCTGCGGGCAATGTCCCAGAGGGATTCCCCTTCCGCGGCATAA
>CAJMOI010000160.1 GCA_905215105.1 uncultured bacterium | reverse complement strand
CTTCGTTGATATTGGAAACAGCGAACCAATCCGCACCGTCCTGCTGGAGCGCGCGCGATACATAACCGTCCCCATGGCCGTAAGCGTCGGCCTTGACCACACAGCACATTTTCACGCCGGGTTTCAGCGTGGAACGGATGGCCCGGAAATTATGCCCGATGGCGTTCAGGTCGATTTCTGCCCAGGTGCGTTTTAAAAATTCATGCACGATAACCCCTCCTTTACAGGGTTGCAGATGTTTCATTTTTCTTGTATGTATATTCATCTAATTGCGGTCGGTGAAAGCTTCCTTATTGTAAGTCGCCCGATGGGAAAAGTCAAGGAAAAAGCCCGTTCTTTCTTCCGATTTCTTTCCTATTATAAAGGCGCTTTGGGCAGCGTTTCAAAGGAATAGCGCAAAAAAAAGGAGTTCTGTTTCAAAGTGTCCAGTTTATTGATTATTTTACGGATAAAATTATGAAAATGGGATAACTTGAATATTTATGCATAAACCCCTTGATTTTCCGTATAAACGGTGTATAATAAAACACATACCGGCAATGAAACACCCGCTCTTCCGGGCGTGCCGGAAGAGAATTTTATGAAAATACAGAATCAGGAGGCTTTACTCATGGCTGACAAGATTAAAAAGGTAGTTCTCGCCTATTCCGGCGGACTGGATACTTCCATCATCATTCCGTGGCTGAAAGAAAACTATGACAACTGCGAGGTCATCGCTGTTTCCGCTGACGTGGGACAGGGCAGCGAGCTCACCGGACTGGAAGAGAAGGCCAAGAAGACCGGCGCTTCCAAACTGTACATCGAAGACCTGAAGAAGGAATTCATCGAGGATTATATCTACCCCACCGTGCAGGCCGGCGCTGTGTATGAGAACAAATATCTGCTGGGCACCTCCTTTGCACGTCCCATCATTGCAAAGCGTATTGTTGAGATTGCAAAGGCTGAGGGCGCCGACGCGATCTGCCACGGCTGCACCGGCAAGGGCAACGATCAGGTCCGTTTTGAGCTGTCCATCAAGGCATTTGCTCCCGAGATGAAGATCATCGCTCCCTGGAGAATCTGGGATCTGAAGTCCAGGGAGGACGAGATCGAGTATGCAGAAGCTCACAACATCCCGCTGAAGATTACCCGTGAGACCAACTATTCCAAGGATAAAAACCTGTGGCACCTCTCCCACGAGGGCCTCGATCTGGAAGACCCGGCCAACGAGCCCAAGTACGACGACCCCAACTTCCTGGAGCTGGGCGTTTCTCCCGAGCAGGCTCCCGACAAGCCGGAATACATGACCATCCACTTTGAGAAGGGCGTTCCCACCGCTGTCAACGGCGAAGAGCTGGGCGCTGTGGAACTCATCGAGAAGCTCAACGAGCTGGGCGGCAGAAACGGTGTCGGCATCGTGGACATGGTGGAAAACCGTCTGGTGGGCATGAAGAGCCGCGGCGTGTATGAGACTCCCGGCGGCGCCATCCTGTACCACGCTCACAACAAGCTGGAAGAAATCTGCCTCGACCGCGACACCTATCACTACAAGCAGCAGATCGGCCTCAAGTTTGCTGATCTGGTCTACTTCGGCCAGTGGTTCACTCCTCTCCGCGAGGCTCTGTCCGCTTTCGTTACCAGCACCCAGCAGACCGTTACCGGCGATGTAAAGCTGAAGCTGTACAAGGGCAACATCATCGACGCAGGTGTCACCTCTCCCTACTCCCTGTATGACGAAGAGATCGCCACCTTCGACGAGGACGAAGTCTACGACCAGAAGGATTCCGCCGGATTCATCAACCTGTTCGGACTGCCCATCAAGGTGCAGGCCATGAAGCGCCAGAAGCTGGAGAAATAATCCGACTTTTCACAACATACAATCCCCGCATAGTCCCCTTCTGGGAGAGTATGCGGGGTTTGGTGCTCTTGCAGGAGGGTATTTCCATGCTGGTTCAGGTAAAAGACCTGCACTTTTCCTATCAAAAGGGACGCGAAGTCCTCAAAGGGCTTTGTTTTTCACTGGAAGCCGGAAAAATTCACGGATTTTTGGGGCATAACGGGGCGGGAAAGACCACCCTGTTCCTGTTGCTGGCAGGCGGTCTGCGGCCACAAAAGGGAACCATCCGATTCTCTCGGGATGCCCTAAAGGGCCGGGAGGAAATGGCGCTGGTACCGGAAAGCGGCGGATTTTTTGAGAGTCTGACAGTATGGGAAAACCTGCGGTTCCGCTATCTCCTTTCCGGACAGCCGGAAAAAGCCATGCAAGGACACATCCGGCAGATGGAAGAAATATTTGGACTCGAACAAGAAGAAACCCATCCGGCAAAGTATCTTTCTACTGGCATGAAAAAACGGCTGGCACTGGCCTGTGCGCTTATCAGCGGGCCGCGAGTGCTGTTGCTGGATGAACCCACCAACGGCATCGACCCCGCCACCTATGCGCTGCTGCAAAAGCTGCTCAAACAGTTGCGGGAAACTGGGGTCAGTATTCTGGTGAGCAGCCACGATTTGGGATTCATCAGCAAAACAGCTGACGATATCGTGATTTTGCAGGAGGGGCAGATTTTGTATCAGGCTCCGGCGGAGGATGTCAGCGAGGAAGAATTACAAAGCCTTTATTTTTCCACCACCGGTGGGGAGGTTCCCGATGAAGAATGGTAAAGCGTTCTGGTTTTTGGAATATTCCCTGCTGAAAAAAGGATGGAAGCGGGCGCTGGTTCTGCCGGTGCTGGCTTTTGGGGCATCGTTTTTCCTCCCCGAATTGGTAGGAGCAGCTTTTCTTGCCACTGCGGCCGGTGGCTGTTATGCCCTGCGGCGCGTGGAAGAACGGAAAGGGGCTCCGCTGTATGCTTTTGGAGCCTTCGCCTTTGTGTGCAGCCTATTGCCGGTTTCCATGGTATTGAGCCTTCCGGCAGCGGTGGTGCTGGCCCTGCGAGGCGCGCCGCTTCTGGCGGTGAGTGCCGTGCTGTGCGCCGGAATTTGGGCGCTGTGCTGTGAAGGAGTCAGCCGATGGACGGATTCCTCCATGGTTGTCCTTTTCGGTGGAAGCACAGTGGCTGCCGGTTTGAGTATGCCTGTTCTGCTGTTGGAATCCCGGTTCCCGTTTTTGGGATTGACGTGCGGTGCCGTTCTGCTGGTACTGCTGCTGGTTCTGGGCGAAAGGCTGCTGGTATGGAGACATCCAAAACTTGCTTTTTTGCCAGCGGATTTCCAGCCGGAGCCGGAAAGCTTTTTGCAAAAGCCCACAAGGGCTTTGCCGGAAAAAGAAAGGCTTTTGAGTTTTCCTGAACCGCTTCCCCGGGAAATACGGGGCCGGAATTTGCGGGTATATCGAATCTTTCTGATGCAGGAATGGGTGGTATTCCGCAGGCTGTGGAAATGGATGGCGCTTTTATGGCTGCTTCCCATTGCCGGAGCGCTGGCTCCATGGCTCAACCGTTTTAACTTTTCCGGTATCCGCTATGGAGAAGAAACGGCGGGGATACTGGCCGCCGGATGCATCCTGTTTGGCGTATCGCTGTTTTCCGGTACGGCGGCTGCGTCTTCCTCCGCTTTTGAGCGGACAGACGGGATGTTCCCCTTCCTGTTTTCCCAGAACCTTCCCAAGCTGCCGTGGCTGCTGGCCCGGCTGACCATGCCGGTACTGCTGTGCGGTACAGCGCTGCCGGTTCCGCTATTTTTGTACTACGGAGCGGGACTATACCGGGAAGGAATTCTCCCTGTAGGGTTCGTGATTGCGGGCACTCTTTGGAGCACCCTTTTATGGACACTGCTTTCGGTGCTGTGTGCCCAGTGCTTTCACCGGCAGGAGGAAATCGCCCTCATTCCCATGGGATGCACCATTGCTCTGTTGGCGGCGGGACTGTGGGTACTAAATGCTGCTATATTGCCCGCATGGGCTTTGGCGGGAATCGCCGCTACACTTTTCCTTTTATTTTTTGTAATTGACAGTATTTGTTTGATCCGGCGGGAGGCCGGAATAGATTGGATTGACCCCATGCAGGATTCCCCTGCAAATTCAAAAGTTTGGAGGAATACGCCGTGAAACTATGGGCAGGACGCTTCCACAAGGAGCTTGACCCCAAAACCAACGACTTTAACTCGTCTATTTCCTTTGACAGCCGTATGTATCAGGAGGATATCCGCGGGAGCATCGCCCACGCTACTATGCTGGGAGCCTGCGGAATCATCGACAAAGCGGAGTCGGAGAAGATTTGCGACGAGCTGCAAAAAATCAGCGACGAGATCACCGCGGGCACACTGCCCATCGATCCCAAC
>CAJMOI010000159.1 GCA_905215105.1 uncultured bacterium | reverse complement strand
CCGGGATCAATATGAGATGTGCCTGCTGCTCTATACCATCCGGGGCTGCGGGTGGCTGGAATATCAGGGACAGCAGGTCGCAATACCTGAAAATTGCCTTGCCGTCATTGATTGCCGGAACTATCAGCATTATCGTACCTATGGACAGGAATGGGAGTTCTACTGGATACACTTTGATGGGAAATGCGCGGTAGATCTGGTGTCGCTGCTGAACGGAAATGGTTTGACGGTGGCGCAGGCGGGGCCGCATCTGGATTTTTCCGGATGGGTGCAGGAATTGCAGCGTATCAGCCAGTCTGGGGATCGAAACCGGGAATTGCACCTTTCCGAGCTGATGCACCGGCTTCTGTGCCGGGCCATAGAGGTGGCTGACCGGCAGAAAGAGGTGCGAAAATACCGGACGTTACAGCCGGAAATTGATCGGGCTGTCTGTTGGATGCAGGGGCATTATGGGGAAGAAATCACGGTGGAACAGCTGGCGAAGCACAGCCGAATGAGCAAGTACCATTTTATCCGGGTTTTCCGAAGTCTGACCGGCGATACCCCGTACCGCTACCTGCTTTTATACCGAATCGACCGTTCCAAACAGCTGCTGCTGGATACCCACCTGACGGTTCACGAAATTGCCGATGCCTGTGGTTTTTCCTCGTCTAAAAACTATATCGCGGCCTTTCGCAGCTGTACGGGGCTGACGCCGGGTAAATTTCGGGACACCATGTCCCCGTGAGTTACTTTTTCCGCTCCGGCTTTCCCTTGGTTTCCCGGTAATGCAGAGGCGTGGACCCGGTCATTTTCTTAAACACTTTGGTAAAATAGCTTTGATCCTCGAATCCCACCATCAGGGCGATGTCAGTCAGGCGGATATTCTGATGGCGCAGAAGCTCTTTGCTGTGCTCAATCCGCATCCGATTCAGATAGGCGCTGAAAGTGATGCCGGTCTCTTTTTTGAAAATCCGGCTGAAATAGGAGGGGGAGAGGTAAACCCGACGGGCCATATCTTCCAGCGTGATGTGGTCGCTGTAGTGGTTGCTGAGATACTGAATACTCTGGTGAATCACACTGGCATGGCGGGCGTCCACAAATTCAAAAACACTGTCCATCAGTTCGTTCATCACTTTTGTCAGCCAGAAACACAGAGCTTCCACATCCCGCAGTCCGGGAAGGTCCTGCAAATAGCGGTGACTCAGCTGAAGAGTATGGGAGGGATCGGCTCCAGCATCAATGGCGCTGCGGGAAATCAATACCAGAAGTTCATAAATTCGGCTTTTTGCCTGAGACAGATCATACCCGGAGGAAAAAAAGACGTATCCAAAAAGCTCATTGAGCAGTTTTTGTGCTTCCTGTTTGTTGGTCTGACGCACAGCCCGCAGCATGGACTGTTCCGTTTCAAAGGGATAGGGGGGAATTTCACTGCCGCTTTTCAGTTCCTGAATATAGGCGGTTACCTGATGCTGAATAATATCGGAATCCTGACGGTCCAGCATCCGCTTGGAGGCGGAAACATTATTCATGAATCCAACCGCCATAAACAGCAGGGTAGAGAGCTGCGTAACGGTGTGAGGGGACACGAAGGGAATGTCATCCAACAGAGGGAGAATCCGGTTTTGCTCTTCTTCTGTCAAATGGAGTTGCTCTGTCAGTTCCCACGCGATATAGTCCGCTTTGTCCACCATCAGGAAAGGTCCGACTGTGATTTTGGCTTCGCTTCCCTCGGAACCCAGAATCGGAGAGACAAAACAGGTCAGCCCCATGGGACAGAAGTAGATATATTTTCCGCCGAACCGCTCTGCTTCCGTCATGCCGTAAATGTGAGCCTGGATGCAGTCTTCCCGATTCCGATGAATCATCTGACAAAACTGACAGGATTCACATCCGCGTCCGCTTTCGTGATAAAGTTTTCCTCTGGAATCCGATACCACGCATCCCAGTCCCGTTGAACCGGAAAAGGCATTGGCACATTCCTGCGCCAGCCGAAGATCAAAGGCGTCTGTCTGTTTCAATGGTTTCCCTCCATCTCTGCCCGTCTTTTTGGTAAAAATTTATCTTTAATAACTAATAGTCCAAAAAAACGATTTCGTCAAGGGGATTTGGACCAAATGAGCAAAAAAATCCCAAAGTTGCAGTTTTTTTACAAGGCAGAAGACGAAAAAAAATGTATCATGAAGGCATGAAAACCGAGGGTTCGAACCAGAGAGAGGGAACAATTCTGGTAATCTCGAAGCCCTTCAAATTTTACATATTTCAGGGAGGAAGTTTATCATGAGCATTCTGAACGACATTTCCGAGAACCTTCAGCGCGGTAAGGCCAAGGTTGTGAAAGAGCTGGTGCAGCAGGCTATCAACGAGGGCCTGTCCGCCAAGGAGATTCTGGAAGAGGGTCTGCTCTCCGGCATGAGCATCATCGGCGAGAAGTTCAAGAACAACGAAGTGTTCGTTCCTGAGGTGCTGGTTGCTGCAAGAGCTATGAACATGGGCGCTGCTCTGCTGAAGCCCCTGCTGGCCAGCGACGGTGTGGAGTCTCAGGGCAAGGTCGTTCTGGGCACCATCAAGGGCGACCTGCACGATATCGGCAAGAACCTGGTGAAGATGATGATGGAAGGCAAGGGCCTGGAAGTTATCGACCTGGGCACCGACGTGGATCCCGCCAAGTATGTGGAAGTGGCTAAGAACGAGGGCTGCCAGATTATCGCCTGCTCCTCCCTGCTGACCACCACCATGGGCATGATGGAAGATGTTGTCAAGGCTGCTGAGGCTGCCGGCATTCGCGACCAGGTCAAGATTATGGTCGGCGGCGCACCTGTAACTGAGGACTTCTGCCAGAAGATCGGCGCTGATAAGTACACTGCTGACGCTGCTTCCGCTGCTGACGCTGCACTGGAACTGTGCCAGGCTATGGCTTAATGGAGAGGTTGTGCCCAATGACTCCGAAAGAACTGCTGTTTGCGACTCTTCGTCATGAAGTGACCGAGCGGGCCCCCTGGGTGCCGTTTGCAGGCGTTCATGCCGGTGCTCTCATCGGTGCTGACGCAACTCAGGTGTTGACCGACGAAGAAACTCTGTTTAAATCCCTGATGGAGGTTAACCGCCTGTATCGTCCCGACGGTCAGCCGGTGGTGTTTGACCTTCAGCTGGAAGCCGAGATTCTGGGCTGCGATCTGGCATGGGCCAAGGATGGTCCGCCCAGTGTGGCCAGCCATCCTCTGGCAGACACCATGACAGTGCCCTGCAAGTGCAAGCTGCCCAAGCCCGATCAGGGACGGCTTCCGCTGGTGCTGAATGTGATGCGCCGGATGAAGGAAGCTGTGGGAGAGACCACTGCTCTCTATGGCTTGATCTGCGGCCCCTTTACACTGGCTTCTCATCTGCGCGGCAATGACCTGTTCATGGACATGTACGACGATGAGGACTATGTCAATGAACTGCTGGCTTTCTGCACCGAGTGCGGCAAGCTGATGAGCGATTACTTCATTGAAGCCGGTATGGACGTGATTGCAGTGGTGGACCCGCTGGTTTCCCAGATTTCCACCTCTCACTTTGAGGACTTCCTGTCCGGTCCCTATACCGAGCTGTTTGACCATATCCGTTCCAAGGGTGTGTTCTCTTCCTTCTTTGTGTGCGGCGATGCTACCCGGAATATCGAGGCTATGTGCCAGACCAAGCCGGATTCCGTTTCCGTGGACGAGAACGTGGATATTATTGCTGCAAAGGCAATTACCGACAAGTATGACGTGGTAATCGGCGGCAACATTCCCCTGACCTCCATTATGCTCCATGGTACCCAGCAGGATAACATGAAGTATGCAGTGGACCTGCTGGCCCAGCTGCCGGAGTATAAGAACTTCATTCTGGCTCCTGGCTGCGATATGCCCTATGCAGTTCCGGTGGAAAACACCATTGGTGTGGCTCAGGCTGCACTGGAAACCGAAAGTGTTCGGAAGATGGTGGAAAACTACGTTTCCGATACCTTTGACGTGGATGTGGAAATTCCGGATTATGAGCATCTGGAGCGCCCGCTGGTGGAAGTGTTCACCCTGGACAGCGCTACCTGTGCTGCCTGTACCTATATGCTGGGTGCTGCCACCGCAGCCAAAGAGCGTTTTGGTACGGAAATCGACATGGTGGAATATAAATTCACCGAAAAGGAGAACATCGCCCGCTGCAAGAAGATGGGCGTTAAGAATCTGCCCAGCATCTATATCAACGGACAGCTGAAATTCTCCTCTATTATTCCCAGCAGCGAAGAGCTGGACGCAGCCATTAAAGAAGTGCTGTAATATCTGTGCGATAAAGGGCCTCGGCGTGAAAGCGCACGGGGCCCTTCTTTATTAGGGGCTATCTGAAAAGTCGAAATCATAGACTTTTCCG
>CAJMOI010000158.1 GCA_905215105.1 uncultured bacterium | reverse complement strand
GACAGCAGCTTTACCGGCAAATCCGCCCGCCCCACTGCCTGGAGCATACTTTGCAGCGCCGTACTGACGGAAGCGCACACCGCAGCCCCAGCCAACAGTGGAAGCAGCCCTGCCACAATTGGGGTGGCGCTGCGGTTTCCATACAATGCCGCCGTCAGAGGACCGGCCATCACGGCCATTCCCAGCCCGGCCGGCAGGCAAAAGGCTGCGGTCATCCGCAGAACAGACTCCATACTCTTTTCCAGCCGCTGTTTTTTGCCCGAACTCCACGCCGCCGTCACATTGGGCAGGGCGCTGATGCCAAAGGCCTGCGCCACCGCCGGAATGACCATAAACAGGGTGTGGGCATTTCCGTAGCAGCCAAACAGAAAATTGGGAATCGTCTCCGGGTTCTCCAATTGATAGGCTGGGATCATCTCCTGATACTGTGCCAGCAGCGCCAGTTTCTGCTCCGCCAGCAGACCCATAATCCGGGACTGTAAAAATGCCGCGTCCACCAGCCCGGAAAGGTTCACCGCTACTGCTCCCAGCCCCACCGGTGCAGCCGTGCGCAGCAGTTCCCAGGCAATGGCCCTCCGACTCCGGGGTTTTGAGGAAACCGCCGGGAGTTTTTGCCCCAGCCCTTCTCCCCTTCTCCGATACCGGATTAACAGATACAGAAAGCTGATGGCAGAACCGGCCGTTACCCCGCCGATGGCTCCGGCGGCCGCCCAGGGAAGGGCCTGCGCCCTTGCCTGAGAGAGGGACGCTGCCGCCTGTCCGAAGACGGTTCCGGAAAGGCGGTACTCCTCCATTCCTGCATACAGCACCCACCAGGCAGCCGAAAGCCCCAGCACCAGCCGGAACAGAGCTTCCAGAATTTCGGAAACCGCCGTGGGAATCATATTCCGCATCCCTTCGTAACAGCCCCGATAGGAAGCGGACAAACAGCTGAACACCACCGACGGCGCCAACAGCAGCATGGCAGGCAGGGCGTTTTCGTTGCCCATGGCCCGGGCAAACAGGCCGGAGCCGGACACCAGCACCATCATTCCCAGCAGTCCCGCCGCCAGAAACAGGGGAATCGACACCTGATGAATCCGGCGAATCTCCCCGTATCGTTTTTGAGAACAGCACAGGGCCGTCAGCCGGGAAACCGCCACGGGAAACCCCGCCGTCGCCAGACTGTACACCGGCGCGTAAAAGCTGTAGGCCGTGGTATAGTATCCCATGCCGTCCTCCCCGATAATCCAATTCAGGGGAATTTTGAACAGGGCTCCCAACAGTTTGACGAGGAAAACCCCTGCCGTCAGGATGGCCGCGCCCCGCAAAAAGCCCTGTTGTGCGGTCTTTTGTTTCATGAATCAACACATCCGTTTCCCGGGAACACCCGATTTCATGTCCTTTCACTGTATGAATTTTTCCGGACGGATATGCGGGAGTGAAACTAGCTGAGGAACAGCGCATTGACTCAAATAATGTTTCCTGTATCAAACTTGTACTCTTGAAACTCTTATGATACAATAAAACCGATCATCTGTTTTTGAGAAATGAGGGGTTTTATGTCCGCTGGAGTTGCACTGATTGTGATCATCCTGCTCTTTCTGTTAATGGGGTTCCCATTGAATCTAATTGCAGCCATACTGTACGCCATCGGTTTTTATCTCTTCTACGATAAAAATGACAAAGGGAAACAAAAAATACTGGATGAATATCGGTTTAAGATGCGCTATGCCAGCCCCGAAGAGCGGCGGCGGCTTGCAAGTGAACGCAGTGACCGGCTGATTGCCTATCAAAAGGAGCACCCGGTCAAAAAAGACCCTGTCAAAGAAAAGCTGAGAATTATTTTTACCGTAGCCCTGCTGCTTTCTGTGGTGATCGGTATCATTGTCCTGATTTATGTTTTATTTTTCTACTAAAAAAAGATTCACAGGCGAACGCCCCGTTTGGAGCGCTTCCTGTGAATCTTTTCATTTATTGATTGCGTTTATTCAGTTTCGGAGGGCTTTTCCTCGTCAGCAGCGGGCTCAGCGGGAGCTTCTTCGACAGGAGCTTCCGGAGCAGGCTCTGCCGGTGCTTCCTCAACAGGGGTTTCGGCTGCTTCCTCTGCTACAGGCTCCTCTACCGGCGGTTCCGGCTTGACCAGCTTTGCGCCGCAGCGGCCGCAGAAGGCGAACTCCTGAGGATTGACGCTGCCGCAGACAGGACAGATGGACTTGTTCCGGGCTGCTGCCAGCTCGTCATTGATAGCGTCCAGCTGCTCATACAGCTCGTCAATGCAGACGACGCTCTCGGCTACCATGTCGCTGGGATCATACCCTGCTTTTTTCGCTTCATACACCGTGCGGCCCAGTGCTTCCAGCCGTCTAGAAATCTCCCGGTTTACATCCGCTACGCTGAGACGCAGTTTGGAAATATCCACCAGCTGTCCGGCCTTTTTGCCGACGACCTCTGCTGCGGATCTGGCGTTGACAACAACATCTTCAAAAATGCCCATTTCGTGCACTCTCCTTTATCGGTTTCCTCCCGGGCTGACGCCAACGGGACGGCCGGAAAACATCTCGGCGCAATTTCCTGCACCGGTGCATCCTCTTAGGTGTATTATATAGCGATTTGTCGGAAAAAACAAGATTTTACAGGAAACTCCCTGTGAACAATTTATGAAACTTTCCCGGTTTCCCCTTCCACAGGCTGCTTTTGTCCGATAAATTCCCGGAGCATGGAGTCCTCCGGCACCAAATCGGAATCAATGGGCTCAAACCGCATGAGCCGGGCTTCCAGTTCCCGGGCCCGCTGAAACCAGGGACTGTCCGGTGCAATGGAGCGCAAAAGGGGAATGGCCTGATTCCGCAGCACGCAGGGCTCGTAAATATGGATGGAGTTCACCGTCACGTCGCTGGTGTGGCGATAGGGGCGGATATACTTGTTTTCCCCGGCCACCACATTGGACCACATGGAAAAGGTCCGTTCCAGACTGGTGTTGCGGAAATAATAATCCCGAACCAGACGGCGCACCAGACGGAGATCCATGGGGGAAATCACCGTTCCGTTGGCATCCTTGATTCCCTGTTTGACACTGGTGTAGAGCTTCATGACCCGCTCTCTGGGCAAATGCTGGGTAAATACAGGATTCAAAGCATGGATTCCCTCAATAATCGCCACCGCATTGTCCTTCAGTTCCAAAGGCCGGGTGTAATCCGCCGGTTTCCGGTTATGAAAATCGAACACCGGCATATCACAGCGGCCTGTGAGCAGCAAATCGCTGAGGCATTGTTTCGCAAGAGGAACATTGAGGGCTTCCACCGCTTCATAATCATAGGTTCCATCCGGCAAAATGGGAGCCTGATTGGCGCCCAGATAAAAGTCGTCCATGGACACAATGACGCTGTCTTCCCCCAGCTCCGCCAGCTCCCGCTGGAGCATATGGGCCGTGGTAGTTTTTCCGCTGCTGCTGGGGCCGGAAAGCATGAGAATCCGGCATTTGCCCCGGCGCACCACCTGTCGGGCAATATTGAACAGGTTATTGTGATAGGCTTCCTCCACCTCTTCGATCATCCGCTCCGGCGCAGACAGGGCCGCGTCATTGATCTGTTCCAGATGGTTGACGTATTTGAAATAGCTATTTGCAAAACTGCTCATACAGTGTTTTCACCTCGTTTTTCCGGGAGAGGATCTCTTCGTTTCGGCTGCAATATTCATATGAATATTTGAAGTTGAAAATTCGCTGTAAAAAGTCGGAACCCGGGTCCTTGATTTTGGAAACGGCGCCTGCGCCGCAGGCCAGCACCGTGTGGGTTTCGTCCATGGTAATGATGTTGTAATAGCACTCGGTTCCCGGCTTTGCCCAGCCCACATTCTCCAGATTGCCCACCATCCGGCTCTGACGATAGAGGTAATAGGGCGCATAACCGGCGGCGGTGAGCCGTTTGTCCGCATATTCCAGCATGGCAGCGGCGGCGGCTCCGTCGTTGTGGAACCGCTCCACGTCCTCCTGCTGAATCATCCGGGCGGAGTGCTTCAGCGCCAGGGAGTGAACGGTGACGTTCTCCGGGTCCAGCTCCAGAATCCGGTCCAGAGTATTGGAAAAGCTCTCCACCGTATCGTCAGGCAGACCGGCAATCAAATCCATGTTGATGTTGTCAAAACCCAGCTCCCGGGCCAGCGCAAAGGCTTCCAGCGTTTCCTCCGCAGAGTGGCGGCGGCCGATGACTTCCAGCACATGATTGTTCAGGGTCTGGGGATTGATGCTGATGCGGCTGATGCCGCAGCTGCGCAGGGCGGTGAGCTTTTCCCGGTCAATGGTGTCCGGGCGTCCGGCCTCCACGGTGAATTCCCGGCAGTGGGACAAATCCCAGTTGGCCTGTACCGTGGTAATCAGCCGGGTGAGCTGTTCGCCGTTTAAGGTAGTGGGGGTTCCGCCGCCGATATA
>CAJMOI010000157.1 GCA_905215105.1 uncultured bacterium | reverse complement strand
CACCGGTAAAAAACTTTTTCATCGGCGCCATGCCGGAGTTGATGAGCAGCAGGCTATTGTCGTCTTTCGGAATCAGCGAATAGCTGGGCAGACGCAGGTGGCCTTTGCTCTCAAAGAAGGAAAGATATTTTTCCCGAAGTTCATTTAATCCTGTCCACTGCATAATTTTGTTACGCTCCTTGTTTTAAAATCATTGTATAGTAAATGTAAGGATTGCCTTTTAACGAAAAATGGTATTACATAGGCGGCTTTGCACCGCGCTTTGTCGGTTTGTTGGGACAACAGTCCCCGTCGCAGCAACTGCCGTCGCAGCAATCGCCTTCACTGAGCACCAGCGCGACCACCAGCAAAACCAGAAAATAGGCGCCAAAGCTGAGCATCCCAAAAATTTGCCAGACGCTTCCCTCTTCGGAGTCATCCTGGACCATGGTATCCGCATAGACCACCGCGCTCCAGAAGGCGACGCAAAGCCCCAGATAGAAGGAAAAGCTCCACCACGGCCCAGCACCCATACACCAGAGCACCACGGAAACCACCATCCCTGTCAGCCACAGGAAAAAGGCAATTCCCGCCAGCCACGGAGAGGCCTTTAGATTCATAGCCAGCAGAAAGAGCAGAAGAAAAGCTGTCCAGATTCCGGCAACCAATAACAGCTCTTTCACACCCGGAAAGGGCGTTTGATAATGATAAAACGCACCGACCGCGCAGCCCGCTCCTACCGTATTGAAAAAGGTACAGAGCAGATAGCCGATATTTCGGCCACGCCCAGCAAAATAGCTGAGAATTGCAAGAACTGTGCCCGCTCCGCTGACTGCAAAACCAGTCCATTCCGGCAAAAGACGAAAAGCCGCCCATGCACTTGCCGGCATCAGAACCATGAGAAATAACGTGAAAATTGCCTGCTCCGGGGTTTTCCGTTTCATCATGGCATCTCCTTATCCAATATAGGCCTTTAACAGCTTCAATGTGTTTTCCGCGCCGTCCACATGGGAACGCTCATACCCGTGAGAGGCATACACGCCTGCGCCGATCAATCCGTGGCGCACGTCATAGCCTGCCCGCAGGGCAGCTTCCGCATCGGAACCATAATGGGGATACACATCCACCGCATAGTCGATGGCGTGATCTCGGGCTGCTTTCACCAGTGCTGTGGTGACGGAATCGTCATAAGGCCCGCCGGAATCCTTGGCACAGATGGAAACCTGCTGTTCCGTACACCGCAGGCCGTCGCCCACACAGCCCATATCCACGCTGAGAACTTCGGTTACCTCTTCAGGCACGGAACCAGCAGCTCCGTGGCCCACCTCTTCATACACGGTAAAATGCAGATACACCTTGCGTTCCGGCTCTTTACCAGAATCCTTGAGGGACTTGGCATAGGTGAGCAAAATGGCCGCACTGAGCTTGTCATCCAGAAAACGGCTCTTGATATACCCGCTTTCAGTAATCACGGTGCGAGGATCAAAGCACACGAAATCGCCGATTTCAATGCCCAGTTTCCGGGTTTCCTCTTCGCTGGAAGTGTTTTCGTCAATGACCACTTCCATTTCTTCGAATTTCCGGGGCTTGCTGCTATAATCGCCATTTACATGAACCGAGGCGTTATTCAGCTGGAGAGTTCCGGAATATTCCCCGTCAAATCGGGTGAGAATGACGCAGTTTTCCGCCTCGCAGTTTTCCGGCTGCAAACCGCCCACCGGGGAAAGCGCCAGCCGGCCGTTGCCCTTGATGGAAGCCACCACTGCACCCAAGGTGTCAATGTGCGCCATGGCCAGCAGCGGGTTTTCTTCGCCGCCAAGGCACACCACCACACCGCCCTTGCGGGTCTTTTTCGGCTCATAGCCCAGCGCGGTCAGCTCTTTCATGAGATAATCCGCCGCTTTGTCGGTTTTTCCGGAAGGGCTGTGAATGGCACAGAGGGCTTTCAGCTGCTCCATGCAATAAATCATTTCCTGATGCAAAACCGTTCCTTCCTTTCCACAAAAAAATAAGGGAAATAAATAAGGGCTCCCCGTCCGCATGGGACGGGAAACCCCGTGGTACCACCCAAATTGCGGTTTTTCTGACAAAACCGCCGCTTTTCTGCCTGTAACGAAGGCATACGCCTTTACTCTTCGCAAAGGAGCGCTCCAAAACGGAACATGAAGGGCCGGCATCGCTGCGTTTTTCCGGCGGCCTTTCAGCCGGTTTTCACCGAGCCGCCTCTCTGTGGGAACGCTGCGCGCCTCTTTTCAGCGCTATACAGTTGAAATTATACCGCCCGCTTCCGGCCTTGTCAAGGCATTTTTTCCAGATACTCCGCCGGAACTATGGGCGTCAGCCATACCTGATTGACCGAAAGGAAGAACGCAAAGCCGTCCCGAGCCATTTTTCCGGAAGCTACCCGGTAAATCACCGGCGTTCCATGACGTGCGCCGACTTTTTTTGCAGTTTCTGTATCGGAAGAAAGATGGACATAAAGCCTGCCTCGGGGCAGCAATCCCTGACGATCGATGAAGGCCGTATATTTTTGACCGGTGCCGTGAAACAGGTATTCCGGCGGTTCCTTCCGGGCCAGCTCCACATCCACATGGACGGAGTGCCCTTGATTGGCCCGGATTCTGGTACCGTCCTCACTGAAGGAATATCGCTGTTTGTCGTCCGTGCGGACAATCTCTTCCAGCAGCTCCCGGGTCAGGGGATGGACTTTGGAAACACCTGCAATCAGTGCATCCACATCAGCCCAGCCGTGCTCGTCCAACGAAACACCCGCTTTTTCCGGATGATGGCGCAAAATCATGCTGATATACCGGCTGATGCGGACAGCGGAATTTGAATTTCTCATCAAAACCTTCCTTTCAGCGCAGTCGATACCCGTGATTCAAGGGGCCGCTTCCCTGCCCCAGATTCAGCCCGTCTGCAATCGCCCCGGCCACATAGGCCTTGGCCCGCTCCACGCTCTCCTCCAGAGAGAAACCCAGCGCCAGATTGCTGGCCACTGCACTGGAAAGGGTGCAGCCGGTGCCATGGGTATTGGGATTTTCCAGACGCGTTCCGGAAAACCAGTGGGTTTTTCCTTCCGTCCACAAAAGGTCATCCGCTGTGTCCGCCAGATGACCGCCTTTCAGCAGAATCGCCCCGTGATACTGTGCGGCTATCGTTTTTGCCGCCTGCACCATATCCTCTTTGCTCCGGATGGTCAGGCCGCTGAGGACTTCCGCTTCGGGAATATTGGGAGTCATTACATCTGCAAGGGGTGCAAGCTCGGAAAGCAGCGCCTGTGACGCATCTTCCGCCAACAGACGGCTGCCGCTGGTGGAGATCATCACCGGGTCGAGAACCACATATTTTGGCCGGTAATGGCGCAGCGCCTCGGCGATGGTGTGAATCAGGGGCGCACTGCTTACCATGCCGATTTTCACGGCGTCGGGGAAAATGTCGGTGAACACACTGTCCAGCTGCATTTTCAAAAACTCCGGCGTGGATTCCAGCACCCCGGAAACTCCGGTGGTATTCTGGGCCGTCAGAGCCGTAATGGCGCTCATGCCATACACGCCGTGGGCAGTCATGGTTTTCAGGTCTGCCTGAATACCTGCGCCGCCGCTGGAATCGGAACCAGCAATGGTCAGGGCGGTCTTCATGCCGTGAAAATGAGGCTGGAACACCTCCCGGGTCAGCTCGGACAGCTGACAGGCTGCTATTTGCTTGTTTTCTTTTGCGAAAAAGGCGGAAATAACCGCCGCACCATAGGCGCCGCAGCCTTTCAGCTGGGGCAGGTTGGTTTCGTTAATGCCGCCGATGGCCACCACGGGAATCTTCACTGTGGAACAGATTTCCCGCAGCCCTTCCGGGGTCAGCGTCTGGACACCGTCTTTGGTGGAAGACCCAAACACCGCGCCGCAGCCCAGATAATCCGCACCGGCTTCCTGTGCAGCCAGGGCTTCCCGGGGATTGTGGGCACTGACGCCGATGATTTTATCCGGCCCCAACAGCTTCCGGGCCTGCGCATAGGCCATGTCCTCCTGACCAATGTGCACGCCGTCTGCACCGGCTTCCAGTGCAAGCTGCGGGTCATCGTTGAGAATCAGCGGCACACCAAACCGATGGCAGAGGGTCAGCAGTTCCCGGGCTTCCTCCAGAATCATTTCCCGGGAAAGGGTCTTTTCCCGAAGCTGCACCATGGTTGCGCCGCCCAGCAGTGCCTGTTCCACCTGCTGGGCCAGTGTTTCGCCGGGTTTCAGCCAGCTGCGGTCGGTTACCAGATAAAAGCGAAGACTTGTTCCGCTGAATTTCATCAAAACCCCTCCTGAAAGGCAAAAAAAGCGCCTGTGTTTTCTAGGGGGCTATCTGAAAAGCCGAAATTATCGTCTTTTCCTACAATCAACGTCAGCTACTGCGTTAAAAATACTCGGAATCCATCAAGGATTCCTGCGTTTTTTGCC
>CAJMOI010000156.1 GCA_905215105.1 uncultured bacterium | reverse complement strand
CATAGCGGGTGGTTGTCTGTTTCGCTCTGCTCAACTGCCTAAAGGCACTAAAACAAGGCCGTCCGGTTTGGACGGCCTTTTCTTACAATGGGTTTTTAAAAATGGCAATGTTTTCCCAGCTGTTTGCGGAGAAGATTTCTGAATTCCTCTGCGCTGCCCTGAGTAAAGCAATCTGCTTTGAGAATATAGGCCCGCTCATCCGCATAGTAGAGATAGAAATATCCGCCAGACTCATAAGCGTCGAGAATCTGGAAATAGGGATAAAGGGCTGCGGACTGAATTCCGGTAATCCGGAAATCATCGGCCCGGAAATAGTATCGGGCTTCCCGGGTGCGGGCTTTCTTATACACACCGATTTCGCTCTTGTTCATCTTGTCGATCATCAGGAAGGGCTGCGCGCCTACATAAGCGCCAAGTCCCATCAGCACCAGACGCATAAACCAGCTGTCATCATAAATAATACCCATGATAATGCTGATCACGCCCAGTAGGACAAACACGGCCGAACGAAGCAGATTTTTCCGGAACAGGTGGAACAATACCAGCTTTTTCACGGCTTCATCATTGCAGTCCGTCACATTTTCCACCAGCACACGGATGCTTTCGCCGCTCTCCTCTTCTCCAATCCGCTTGGCCTGCTCCTTGCGGTACTCGGAAAGGCGGTCTGCCACTTCTTTCCGCTGCTGTTCTTTTTTCTTACCGGTAATGCGGGTAATGAGAATGAAAAGCAGCAGAAGCACTACAACCGCGATCACCGGCAGCATGGCCAGAAATGTCTGGAAATTCACCTCTGCCTGCGTGGGCTTTTCAAAATATTCGGTGATGTGAACGCTGTCCGTCATGGACTGGAGAACCGCTTTCTGCTCCTCTGTGATTTCATCATAGCTGTACATATCCAGCGTAATGCTGTAGCCATTCACAATGGTGACAAAGCAGTATTCCCAAACGTCTTTTCCGTCGGCTTGACCGGTGAGCTCTACCGCCAGGAACGGGATCTCCTTCTGCTGATACAGTGTGGATTTGGCGGAAATTCCATTTTCTTCGTCGGTAAAGGTATTGGAAGAAACCAGCTCATCCAGCTGTTCCTGAGATGCATCTTTCATGCTGTAATATTCACGGGTCTGGTCGGAATATTTCCGGGAAACCGTAATGGTATAGGACTTGTCCTCCGGCACCAGCTCCAGCGCTTTCAGGTTTCCGGATTCGTCATCCACCTTGAACTCTTCCAGCTTTTCAAAGCCGCTTTCATAACCGGCCAGCAGCCAGTCGCCATTAACAGGGTCAGTATCCTCGGTAAACACATACATTCCCTCCGGAACGTCCACTGTGATATTGAGATCTTTCAGCTCCATGGTCTGGGAATCGGTTGTGACGTCCGCAAAACACATGGGAACGGACAGCACCACCAGCACCAGCGCCAGCAGCCACGCGGTTGCTTTTTTCATCTGCATTTGCTCCTGTCTTTTCGGCACATATGCCGTCATTCTTCCTGCATAGTTTTCGCAGGTTGTTGTATAATAATAGCACAATTTCAAAAACATCACAACTGAATTTCCCGAAATCCTCCAAAAATTCGTCGGAATTTACGGTTTTTTCATAATAATGCAAAGAGAGGGAACCTTTTCCGGGTTCCCTCTCAGCGATTCAATGGTTACAGCGTGATGTTTTCACCTTTCAGACCCATAAAAGCGCCATCCGCTTCCAAACCGCTTTCCGGATGAGCAACCAACCATTTATTCACAGCAAAAAGCAGGGCGTCTTCCCCATTTTTCTCCGGATGAGCTGTCAGGGCTTCGTTGGTACCTTTGGGCAGCACCACCACACAGCGGAACACGCCATTCACACTGCACGGTGCATAGTGCAGCGTTGTGGCATAGACCTCGATCATGGTTCCGGCAGGCACCAGGAAAGCTTCCACCTTTGCGGTGTCATAGGTATAATCCGCTTCCATGTCCTGCTCGCTGCCGATCAGCAGAATCAGGTCGGTGCAGGCCACATTGATTTCGGAATCGCGGTGGTATTCCAGCGCGTTGAGCTTGTTGTTGGTACCGTTGCAGTAGCCGATCTGAATGGGCATACCGCCATATACACGGTCACGCAAATCCGCAAAAACCGGCAGGGCTTCCAGCTCAGCTACGCTGGGAACATAAACCACATCATTCTCCGGCGCGGGAGTCTTGGCCATTTCGGCAATGAGAGCGGTGCAGTCTACCGTATCGATAATCTTTCCGTATTTGCGGAAAGCAGCGTCATGAACATTCTGAATTTTCATAGCAAATTCTTCCTTTCCAAATCTTCCAGCTTTTACAGCGCAGCCAAGGCCTTATAGGAATCTTTCAGCGCCGGGTACAGTCCGCGGTAGATCTGATAGAATTTTTCATATTCGGGCACATTCTCCGCCACAGGCGCCTGAGGCGGATTGGTGCGGATAACGGCGCGGCAGCCTTCTTCCACGCTCTTGTAAATACCTGCGCCTACGCCTGCCAGAATGGCGACACCCAGTGCAGGGCCTTCCTTGGAAACCACCGTCTTGACCTCACAGTTAAAGGTGTCCGCCAGCATCTGACGCCACAGCGGGCTGCTTCCGCCGCCGCCGCAGGCCAGCATTTCATGCAGTTCTACGCCCATTTCCCGCAGGATTTCCACGCTATCCCGCTGGGAATAGGTCACACCCTCCATGACAGCCCGGAGCATGTCGTACTTGGTGTGAATGGCGGAAAGACCAAAGAACACGCCGCGGCAATCCGGATCCAGATGGGGCGTGCGCTCGCCCATCAGATAGGGCAGATACAGCAGCTTATTGCAGCCAATGGGTACACGGGCCGCCTGCTGATCCATGAGGAAATAGGGGTCTTTGCCCATTCCCTTGGCGGTTTCCATTTCTGCGGTGCAGAAGTTATCCCGATACCATTTCAGGGACAGGCCTGCGCCCTGGGTAACGCCCATCACGTGCCAGCAGCCGGGAACGGCACAGCAGAAGGTGTGAACGCGGCCCTTGGGGTCAATGGAAATATCGGAGGTGTGGGCAAATACCACGCCGCTGGTACCGATGGTAACAAAGGCTTTTCCGTCCTCTACCACACCGGTTCCCACAGCAGCAGCGGCATTATCGCCTGCACCGCCTACCACAGGGGTGCCCTCTTTCAGGCCGGTAAG
Source organism: uncultured bacterium (assembly GCA_905215105.1). GTDB lineage: Bacteria > Bacillota > Clostridia > Oscillospirales > Acutalibacteraceae > Heritagella_A. Next base: position 1,277 of record CAJMOI010000156.1, on the reverse strand, counting down.
AGCTGCGGCTTCGGGGGTAATATAGCCGGTCACTTCGGGGGATTCATAGACCTTTGCCAGCAGGGATTTGTCAATTTCCAGCTTTTCCAGTACTTCATCGCTCCAGCAGCGGTTCGGCACGTCCAGCAGCTGCATACCGGAAGCATCGGAAACCTCGGTGGCAAACTCGCCGGTGAGCATATATCGGACATAGTCTTTCGGCAGGAGGATATGAGCGCACCTGGCATAGAGCTCCGGCTCGTTGTTGCGCACCCAGAGAATCTTGGAAGCGGTAAAGCCGGTGAGAGCCGGGTTGGCGGTGATTTCAATCAGACGCTCTGCCCCGACTTTTTCGGTAATCTCTTCGCATTCTTTTGCCGTGCGCTGGTCGCACCAGATAATGGAGCGGCGAAGGACCTTGCCCTCATTGTCCAGCATCACAAGGCCGTGCATCTGGCCGGAAAGGCCTACACCCTTAATATCAGCGGGATTGACACCGCTTTCTTCAATGACAGCTTTGCAGGTAGCGGCTGCCGCATTCCACCAATCGGCAGGCTCCTGCTCTGCCCAGCCATTCTGGGGCTGATACAGGGGATATTCCACGGTTTTACTGGCCATTACATTGCCGCAGGTGTCAAAGAGAACCGTTTTGGTGCCGCTGGTACCCAAATCAACGCCAATTAAGTATTCCATACAGTACAACTTCCTTCCGTATAAAATGAGAAGAATTCCGGGACGTTTTCGTCTATCATCCCGGAATCTTCATATGCAAAAAGTAAGATTTCGCCTTACAGTGTCCACTCGGTTTCCAGAGGAGCCTGTCCCATAAGAGCCACACTTCTGGCATCGGGCTGGCTGAAACCGGCATAAATGCGGAAACGATGGCTGTCCAGCACCCACTCGCCCTCTTCGTTCACCGCTTCAAAGGAACGGCGTTTGACGGTCAGGACGACTTCCTGGGTTTCACCGGCATTCAAATGAACAGCGCGGAAAGCGGCCAGGCTGTGATTCGGCACAGCCAGAGAGGATTCCAGATCCTTCACATAGACCTGCACCTTCTGGCTGGCGGCTTCACTGCCTTCATTGGTCACAGACAGCGTCACGCGGACATTCTCCCCATCCTGTTCCACCTTCAGATTGGAAGCGGCGAAGGGCTGGTAGGTCAGGCCATATCCGAAGGGATAGAGGGCTTCGTTTTCCATATAACGATAGGTGCGGTTCTTCATGGAGTAATCGGTGAAGTCCGGCAGTTCTTCGGTGGTGCGATAGAAGGTGACAGGCAGTTTACCGGCAGGCTG
>CAJMOI010000155.1 GCA_905215105.1 uncultured bacterium | reverse complement strand
GCGGAATCCCCTATGTGGGCTGTGACACCCTTTCCTCTGCTGTGTGCATGGATAAGGCAGTGGCCCACTCCCTGCTCACCAATATGGGAATTGAGCAGGCTCACTATCTGTGGTTCTTTGCCCACCGGTATGAAGCTGCTGCGGAAACCATCAAAAACAAAATCGCACAGCGGCTGGATTTCCCGGTGTTCGTAAAGCCCGCTAATGCCGGATCTTCCGTCGGCGTCAGCAAGGTCAACTCCATCGATGAGCTGGATGAAGCCGTGGCCAAAGCCGCTCGCGAAGACAGCAAAATCGTGGTGGAAGAGGGCATCGTCGGCCAGGAGGTCGAATGTGCCGTTCTGGGCAATGAATATCCCGAAGCTTCCATTGTGGGCGAAATCGGTGCTTCCGCCGAGTTCTACGACTATGATGACAAATACACCAACGGCACTTCCCAGCTGTATATTCCGGCCCGGATTCCAGAAGAAACCGCAGAAGAAATCCGTAAAACCGCCGTTCGGGCCTATCGGATGCTGGGCTGCAAGGGTCTGGCCCGTGTGGACTTCTTTGTCCGCAAGTCCGACGGAAAGGTACTGCTCAACGAACTGAACACCCTGCCGGGCTTTACCTCCATCAGCATGTATCCCAAGCTGTGGGAAGCCTGCGGCGTTTCCGGCAAAGAGCTGATGGACCGTCTCATTGACTGCGCCCTGAAAGCTGCCGGTATGCAGGGATAAGCTCCGTCTTTACAGGAAAGGATTGGTCACAACCATGGATAACCGCCCGATCGGCGTTTTTGATTCCGGCCTGGGAGGGCTGACCGCATTTAAAGCTCTTGCAAAGCTCCTTCCTCACGAGGATATCGTCTACTTCGGCGATACCGGCCGGGTCCCCTACGGTACGAGAAGCCGGGAAACCATTGTCAAATATGCGCGGCAGGATATGGCCTTTTTGCAGTCCCGGGACGTCAAGATGATTCTGGCTGCCTGCGGCACCGTCAGCTCTGTGGCCGGGGCAAAAGGGGAACTGCTCAGTGATACCCTGAATGTCCCCTTTGTCGGCGTACTCCGTCCCACTGCCCGGGAAGCGGCTACTGCCACCCGGAACGGAAAAATCGGCGTGCTGGGCACCACTGCTACCATCCGCAGCGGCTCCTATCAGAAGGAACTGGCCGCCATCAACCCGGAACTGCAGGTTTTCGGACAGGACTGCCCTCTGTTCGTGCCGCTGGTAGAAAGCGGCTTTGTCCAGCCGGGCGACCCCATTACCCGGTTGACGGTAGAGCGGTATCTGGCGCCTATGAAGGAAGCAGGCGTAGATACCCTGATTCTGGGCTGTACCCATTACCCCATTATTGCGCCGGTGATTTCGGAAGTGATGGGTGACGATGTGGTGCTCATCAACAGTGGACGGGAAGCTGCCCGTTTCAGTGTGGCACTGCTGGCGGAAATGAACCTGCTGACCGAGAAAAACGGTCCCGGCCAACGTCATTTTTATGTCAGCGACCGGACAGAAGGTTTCTCCAGCGTTGCCGGAATCTTTCTGGGACAGGATGTGCAGGGAGAAGTTTCCCACATTGATATCGACCGATATTGATGATCGCAGGAGGAACTCCCTCCACAGAAATCAGAGAGGCATCTCCCATATTAGTTTGTTACAGAAAAGGATTTTCATCATGCAGGAAAATTACATGATTTCCATTGTGGGAAAACAGCAGATGGATGGCGAAACCGGAGAAATCCGCATCGACACGCTGGGTTCCTATGTGAAAAAAGGCGATCACTGGTACATCGCTTATAAAGAATACGATGAAGACGACCCCAACCGCTATCAGACCTCCATTCTCAAAGTGGAGAGCAATGACAAAATGACGCTAATGCGGGATCATTCCGCCACCCGGCTGATTCTGGAAAAGGGCAAACGGCACCTTTGCCAGTATGATACCGGATATGGCCAGCTGATGGTGGGGGTATTCACCAACAGCTTTACTTCCACCCTCAATGAACAGGGCGGCAGTTTGAAGGTCCGCTATACGCTGGACATCAACTCCACCCTTTCCAGCAACAACGAAATTTCCATTACCATCAAGGAGGCCGAAAAATAAATGTCTAAACTGGTACAGCAGGCGACGGACGAGCTCCGGTCCGCCATCATCAACAGCATGGAAAAAGCCATCGAAGCCGGTGATCTGCCCCAGGCACAGCTGCCCGCTTTCAACCTGGAGATTCCCGCAGACCGCAGCCACGGCGACTGGTCCTGCAACGCCGCCATGGCCGGCGCACGGACTTTCCGCGCTGCTCCCCGCAAGATTGCCGAAGCAATCGCCGCCCATCTGGACCTGTCCGCCACTTACTTTGACCGTGTGGAAATCGCAGGCCCCGGCTTTTTGAATTTCTTCTTCAGCCCCAAATTCCAGAGCGACGTGCTTCGGGACATTCTGGCCAAGGGCGCAGACTATGGCCGCAGCGATTACGGTCAGGGCAAAAAGATCATGGTGGAATTCGTTTCCGCTAACCCCACCGGACCCATGCACATGGGCAACGCCCGCGGCGGCGCACTGGGCGACTGTCTGGCTGCTGTGCTGGACGCTGCCGGATACAATGTGTGGCGTGAATTCTATGTCAACGACGCAGGCAACCAGATCGAAAAATTCGGTCTGTCCCTGAGCATCCGTTATCAGCAGCTGTTTGCCGGCGAAAACGCCCCCGAGCTGCCCGAGGACAGCTATCACGGCGACTACATCACTGACTTTGCCAAGGCTTACGCTGACATTCACGGCGACGAACTCATGAGCAAAACCGAGGAAGAGCGCCGTCAGGCACTGGTTTCCTTCGCCCTGCCTCAGAACATCGCCAAGATGAAGGCGGACATGAAGAAATACCGCATTGAATACGACGAGTGGTTCCTAGAAAGCCGCCTCCACGCTGACGGCGAAGTGAAGGCCATTGTGGACCTGCTCACCGAAAAGGGCCTGACCTATGAGCAGGATGGCGCTATCTGGTACAAGGGTGCGGATTTCACCGCCAAGTATGCTAAGGTCAAGACCAAGGATGACGAGCAGCCCAAGGACGAGGTGCTGGTGCGTCAGAACGGCAATCCCACCTACATGACAGCGGATATCGCCTATCATAAGAATAAATTTGACCGCGGTTTTGACCGCTGCATCGATATCTGGGGCGCTGACCACCACGGCCATGTGGCCCGTATGAAGGGCGCCATGGACGCCATCGGTCTGGATGGCGAAAAGCTGGACGTGGTACTGATGCAGTTGGTGCGGCTGATGAAAGACGGTGTGCCGATCCGTATGAGCAAGCGTACCGGCAAGGCCATTCAGCTGTCCGACCTGCTGGACGAGGTGCCGGTGGATGCCGCTCGTTTCTTCTTCAATATGCGGGAAGCCAATTCCGCAGTGGACTTCGATCTGGATCTGGCTATTCAGCAGGATTCTCAGAACCCGGTTTACTATGTCCAGTATGCCCATGCCCGTATTTGCAGCATTCTGAAATCCCTGGCTGCTGACGGCATTACTCCCAGAGAGTGCACCGATGAAGAGCTGGCCCTGCTGACTGCTCCGGAAGAAGTGGAGCTGATCCGTCACCTGTCCGCCTACACCGATGAAATCATCGGTGCAGCGCGGGACTATGACCCTGCCCGCATTACCCGGTATGTTATCACCGCTGCAACTCTGTTCCACAAGTTCTATAACGCCTGCCGCGTCAAGGGTGTGGAGGACGGCCTGTGTGCTGCCCGTCTGACCCTCTGTCTGGCGGCGAAAACCGTGATTGCCAACGTGCTGAACCTGCTCAAGATCACTGTTCCGGAGAGCATGTAAGCACCTTCAGAAAGGATACTGCCATGAGTTTCCCGATTTCTTTGCCTGCCGTGATTGCTGCCCCTTCTGCTTTGCTGGCCAAGCTGGTTCCGCCGGGAGAGTGCCCGGAGCACTGGTACTGCCATCATCCGGAAGTGCTGTCTCAGGCTTTCACAACGGCAAAAGCCTGCGGCGCTTCCCTGCTGCTGGCGCCCACATCCGGAGGAAACGCTGCTGCTCTGTCTGCTTTTGGTCTGGAAAACTCCATGAAGGAGCTGAATCTGGAGCTGATGCGGCTGTGCAAACAGGCAGCGGAACCTCTTGGACTGCCGGTAGGCGGCATGTTGGGGTCAACAGACCGGTTTGTCCCGCCGCTGGGAGAAGAGGACTTTGACGATATCTATGAATTGTACCGGGCACAGGTACATGAACTGGTGAAAGCCGGAGCGGATTTTCTCTTTCTCTCCGGTCACCAGTGCCTTTCCGACCTTCGGGCAGCCATGCTGGCGGCGAAACGGAAAAAACTTCCGGTACTGGCCACACTAACGGTGGATTCTTCCGGAAAAACCCTGTCCGGCGGCACACTGCTGCCTGCTGTCATTGTCTTGCAGGCCATGGGCGCGGATGCAGTGGGGCTGGAAGGA
>CAJMOI010000154.1 GCA_905215105.1 uncultured bacterium | reverse complement strand
TGTGTACTATTTTCCCACGTTGTACCATACTCATTTCCATAAGAGGAGGTGCCTGCGTTGAAAATCTGCAAGCTGAAAAAATGGATTTCCGGAGCGCTCGCCGTTCTGCTCCTGCAAATTCCCATGCCCGCCGTACAGGGAGCGTCTCTCCGGGATCTTCCCGCGCCGTCGGCTGTGCTGATGGAAGAATCTACCGGAAAAGTTCTTTTCGAGAAAAACGCCCATGAGAAGCGCCCATGTGCTTCCGTCACTAAGGTGATGACGTTGCTGCTGGTAATGGAAGCGCTGGATTCCGGGAAGATCAAGCTGGACGATGAAGTGGCGGCAAGCGCTCACGCTGCCTCCATGGGCGGCTCGGACATCTGGCTGGAAGAGGGGGAAGTCATGACGGTGGACGATCTGCTGAAAGCCACCGTAATTATGAGCGCCAACGATGCGGCCGTGGTGCTGGCTGAATATGTGGCGGGAAGCGAGGACGAATTTGTCCAGCAGATGAACCAGCGGGCCAAGGAGCTGGGCATGGAGGACACCACATTTCTCAACTGCAACGGCCTGGACGAGGACGGCCACCTGACCAGCGCCTATGATGTGGCGGTCATGAGCCGTGCGCTGATTTCCCATGAAAAAATCTATGACTATACCCAGGTCTGGATGGACAGCGTCCGGGACGGCAAAACCCAGCTGGTGAACACCAATAAACTGCTGAAAACCTATAACGGCATTACCGGACTGAAAACCGGCACCACCAGCAAGGCCGGGAGCTGCATTTCCGCCACCGCTTCCCGGGACGGTCTGGGCCTGATTGCGGTGGTGCTGTGCTGTGCTACAACAAATGACCGCTTTCAATCCGCCGCAGCGCTGCTGGATTCCGGATTTGCCAACTGGGAAAGCCTCAGTCTGTCGGTTCCCGCGCTGCCAAAGCTGCCGGTGACCAACGGCGTGGAAACGGAAATTTCCCTGTCTGCAAAAGAGAGCGGGCCCATCTCTGTTCTGGCGCCGAAAGGAAATCAGGAAAAGGTACAGGTGGAGATTTCCCTGCCGGACAGTCTGAAAGCGCCGGTGAAGGCCGGGCAGAAGGTGGGGGAGATCCAGTGGAAGCTGGAAAATGAGGTGCTGAAAACCGTGGAAATCAATGCCGCTGATTCGGCGGAAGCTCTCAGCTGGCTGATCTGTCTGCGGGAACTGGTGCAGCGTTTTTGCTGCTTCTCCTGAGAAAAACGCTGTGTTTCACATGGTAATCGAAAATAAATTATGAATGTTAGCAAATCTTCTTGCAAATTGCAGCGGAATATTGTAAAATGTATGCATAAGGAACCCCAACAAAATAGAGGAGGCTTTTAGAATGTCAATCAAATTTGAAAAACAGCACCTCTCTTCCTTTATCCGCGAGAAGGAATACTGTGCAATTGCTCCCCAGGTAAAGTTGGCCCATGATATGCTGCACAGCGGCTCTGGTCTGGGCAACGACTTTATCGGATGGGTTACTTTACCGACCGATTACGACAAAGAGGAATTTGCCCGTATTAAAGCGGCGGCAGAGAAAATCAAGAAGGACACGGACGTGTTCATCGTCATCGGTATCGGCGGCTCCTATCTGGGCGCACGCGCAGCGATCGAATTCCTGAAGTCCGACCGCTACAACAACATGAAGAAGGACACCCCCGACATCTACTTTGCCGGCAACAGCATCAGCTCCACCGCACTGGCTGAGCTGATCGAAATCTGCGAAGGCCGCGATGTGTCCATCAACATGATCTCCAAGTCCGGCACCACCACGGAGCCCGCTATTGCATTCCGCGTGTTCCGCGAGCTGCTGGAAAAGAAATACGGCAAGGAAGAAGCCCGCAAGCGCATTTACTGCACCACCGACCGTGCCCGCGGCACTCTGAAGCAGCTGGCTGATCGGGAAGGCTATGAAACCTTTGTGGTGCCCGATGATGTAGGCGGTCGTTTCTCCGTTCTCACCGCTGTGGGTCTGCTGCCCATCGCTGTCAGCGGCGCTGATATCGACGCTTTGATGGCTGGCGCAGCCGCTGCACAGGTTGAATACAACAACCCCGATATGGAGACCAACCCCTGCTATCAGTATGCAGCAGTCCGCAACATCCTGTATCGCAAGGGCAAGAGCACCGAAGTGATGGTCAGCTATGAGCCCTGCTATACCATGATGAACGAGTGGTGGAAGCAGCTGTACGGCGAGAGCGAGGGCAAAGACCACAAGGGTTTGTTCCCGGCTTCCGTGGTATTCTCCACCGACCTGCACTCCATGGGTCAGTTCATCCAGGACGGCAGCCGCACCATGTTTGAGACGGTTGTCCTGTTTGATAAAGCCAAGAAGGAAATCGTCATGGGCAATGATCCCGAGAACGTGGACGGCCTGAACTTCCTGGAAGGCAAGACCATGGCTTACATCAACGAAAAGGCTTTTGAAGGTACTGTACTGGCTCACTGCGACGGCGGCGTGCCCAACGGTGTCATCCGTGTACCGGACTTCTCCGAGGATTCTCTGGGACGTCTGATTTACTTCTTCGAAAAGGCCTGCGCCATCTCCGGTTATATGCTGGGTGTCAATCCCTTTGACCAGCCCGGTGTGGAGAGCTATAAGAAGAACATGTTCGCTCTTCTGGGCAAGCCCGGTTATGAAGATGCCAAGGCTGCTCTGGAGGCAAGACTGCACAAGTAATTTCGCGGATTTTTCCGCGAATGGAATTATTAGTTAGGAGGACCTACTATGATCAATGTATTTATCGGCAAGAAGGGTTCCGGCAAGACCAAGAAGCTCATCGATTATGCCAACAAGGCAGTCGAGACTTCCAACGGCAACGTGGTCGTTATCGAAAAGGGCCTGAAGCTGACTTATGATATCTCCCACAACGCCCGTCTGATCGACAGCGATGCATACGGCATCAAGGGTCTGGACGCACTGGAAGGCTTCCTGTGCGGCATCTGCGCCGGCAACTATGATGTGACCGACATCCTTCTGGATTCTACCCTGAAGATTATCGGCCAGGACATGGCAGCCCTCACCGACCTGATCACCAAGGCCAAGAAGCTTTCCGAAGAGGCCAATGTGACCTTTACCCTGTCCATCTCCGCTGACGAGAGCGAGATTCCCGCTGAGGTTCTGGCACTGGTCAACAAGATCTGATTGTACATGAAAAGGACCGCCTGCCTGTGGATGAATGGGCAGGCGGTTTTCTGTTTTGAAAAGAAAGTGGAGAGAAGTATGTACTGTATTCTGATTGCAGGCGTCCCTGCTTCCGGAAAAACGACATTTGCTGCCTGGCTAAGCCAAGAAACAGGAATTCCCTATCTGTCAAAAGATGAAATTAAAGAAATCCTTTTTGACACACTGGGGTTTCGCTGCCGTGAAGAAAAAGTTGCACTTGGAAAAGCTGCTGAAGAAATACTGTATCACTTTGCGAAAAGCCAACTGTGTGTCGGACAGCCCTTCATTCTCGAAAATAATTTTGACGATGCATCTCAAAAGGATATAGTTGCGATTTTGGAGGAATCGAATTGCTTTCCGATCACAGTACTTTTTGATGGAGATATTGAAACGATCTATCAACGGTTTATTATGAGAGATCAATCTCCGGAAAGACATAGGGGGCATGTAGTGAACACCTGTTATCCGGAGAAAGGAACTCCAGCAGAGTACATTCCGATGGGCCTGGAAAATTTCCGCAAAGGAATGGAAAATAGAGGTTTCAGCCGATTTCATCCGGGAGGTAAAATACTGAGGATAGACTGTACAGATTTCTCGGAAGTGGATTATTATTCGATTCTCCATGATCTTAACGCCATTATAGAATCTGACAACGCGAAAAGGAGCGAAATAATTTGAAACTGATGATTGCCTCCGATATCCACGGCTCCGCCCATTATTGCCGGAAGCTGGTGGAGCAGTTCCACCAGGAAAAACCGGATCGGTTGATTTTGTTGGGAGATCTGCTCTATCACGGCCCCCGCAATGATTTGCCCCGGGAATACAATCCCAAAGCCGTGATCCCCATGCTCAACGGGATTAAGGAATCCCTGATCTGCATTCGCGGAAACTGTGACACCGAGGTTGACCAGATGGTGCTGGAGTTCCCCATTTTGTCCGAAACCTGTCTTTTGTACTGGAACGGCCGGATGATTTACGCCTCTCACGGCCACCATGTCAATCCGGAAAACCCGCCGTTCCTGCGTCCGGGCGATATTCTCCTCAACGGCCATACCCATGTTCCAAAGTGGGAGCGGATGGGGGAAAACTGGTATCTGAATCCTGGTTCTGTGGCCATCCCCAAGGAAAAGAGTCATCACAGCTATGTGATTCTCGGCAAGGATGAAGTGATTTTCAAAACCATGGGCGGCGAAATTTATCGCGGCGAGCGAATGGAACCGGTTCCTGCCGGGAATTTGGGCGTTTCTGAAAACTAAGAAATGGACGGATTTTCCACAAGCAACAGACAGATACAAGGCA
>CAJMOI010000153.1 GCA_905215105.1 uncultured bacterium | reverse complement strand
GATATTCTGGTATTCGGATTTGTGGGGGAGCGGGAAGAAGCCGTGCAGGCGGGCAGCCGCTGGATGCTTGGCCGTTTGCAGCAGCTGGCGGCGCAGGAATACAGCGATCTGCCGCTGCGGGTGCTGCGTCCCTCACCGGCTTCCGTGGCAAAGGTGAGCGGCAAGTATCGGTATAAGCTCATCATCAAATGCCGGAATACCCGCCGCCTCCGGGAAATGGTGTCCCGGCTGCTGCTGGAATTTGCGAAACAAAAGGAATTTGCCCGGGTCACGGCCTTTGCCGACTGCAATCCGGACAGTATCTTATAAGGAGTGAATCAATATGGCAATCCGTAATATTGTAAAGTTCGGGGACGACGTGCTGAACAAGAAGTGCCGTCCCGTTGATAAGTTCGACCGGAAGCTGGCCACTTTGCTGGACGACATGGCCGACACCCTGTATCAGGCAGACGGCGTGGGTCTGGCCGCACCCCAGGTGGGCATTCTCCGCCGGGTGGTCATCATCGACGTGGGCGAAGGTCTGCTGGAACTGATTAACCCGGAAATTCTGGAAACCAGCAAGGAAACCCAGACCGACGCGGAGGGCTGCCTGTCCAATCCCGGCCAGTACGGACTGGTGGAGCGTCCCATGCGTGTGAAAGTCCGTGCACAGGACCGTCACGGCAACTGGTATGAAAAAGAGGGTGAGGGCCTGCTGGCCCGGGCTTTCTGCCATGAGCTGGACCATCTGGAAGGCGTGCTGTTCACCTCCCGTGCCAGCCGGATGCTTTCCCGCGAGGAACTGGAAGGCTGAAAGGAGGCTGTCCCATGAGAATCGTGTTTATGGGAACACCGGATTTTGCGGTTCCCTGTTTACAGGCTCTGCTGGATGACGGTCAGGAAGTGTGCGGCGTGTTCACCCAGCCGGATAAGCCCAAGGGCAGAGGCTATACCCTGACCCCGCCGCCGGTGAAGGAGCTGGCGCTGCAATACAACCTGCCGGTGTATCAGCCCGCCACCCTTCGCACCGGGGAAGCCTATGAAATTCTGAAAGAACTAAACCCCGACCTGATTGCGGTGGTGGCCTACGGCAAGCTGCTGCCCAAGGAAATCCTCGACCTGCCGCCCATGGGCTGTGTCAATGTGCACGGCTCTCTGCTGCCCAAATATCGGGGCGCTGCGCCGATTCAGTGGGCAGTGCTCAACGGCGATGAAAAGACCGGCGTCACCACCATGTTCATGGCAGAGGGAATGGACACCGGCGATATTCTGCTCACGGCAGAAACCCCTATCCCGGAAAACGAGACTTCCGGGGAGCTGTTCGACCGCCTGAAGGACATGGGCGCCGGGCTGCTGTTGAAAACCATTCACGGGCTGGAAGAAGGCGTTCTGGTGTCCATTCCGCAGAACGAAACAGAAGCCACCCACGCCCCCATGCTGTCCAAGGAGCTTTCCGCCATTGACTGGATGGCCTCTGCACGGGAAGTCCACAACAAAGTCCGCGGCCTGTCCCCCTGGCCCACTGCCCACACTTTTTACCGGGGTAAGCGGATGAAGGTGCTGGAAACGGAGGTGTTCCCGGAGAAAAACGGGGAGCCGGGCAAGGCCTTTTCGGAAAACGGCGAGTTTTTCGTTTATTGCGGAAGCGGAGCTGTTCGGCTTGTCACAGTGCAGCCGGAAAACAGCAAGCGCATGGCGGGCAAAGCGTTCCTGCTGGGTCATCCGCTGGATAAAAATACCGTTTTGGGATAAAATAGCGACAGACACTGTCTGCGTTCAATTTTGATGGAATTGTAGGGGCGGCTATCAGACGCCCGGAAGTTTTAGACCGATAGCCGGAAAAGGGACGTGCAATGTATGCCCCTGCCATCGAACCCTCATCTATGTCGAAGGAGTTATATTATGCCGTATATGTACTTTAATTTTCAATATCTGGCGTTTATGCTTCCTGCCATCCTTCTGTCCTTTATTGCACAGATGATGGTGAAAACCACCTTTGCCAAATATTCCAAGGTTCTGAACCGCCGGGGTTTGACCGGCGCCATGGCTGCCGAACAGGTGCTCTGGGGCAATCAGGTGCCGGGCATCCGTTTCGAGCATATCCGGGGAAATCTCACCGACCATTTTGACCCCCGCACCAATGTGATCGCCCTGTCCGACGGCGTGTATAATCAGGCCACCATCGCGGCCGTAGGCGTCGCCGCTCACGAAGCCGGTCACGCCGTACAGCACCATACCGGCTATTGGCCCATTCGGTTGAGAAGCGCGCTGGTGCCCATCACCAATTTTGGCGCCAATCTGGCAACTCCCCTGATTCTCATCGGTTTCCTGCTGCCGGTGCAGTACGATTTTGTCATCTATCTGGGCATCGCCCTGTACTGTCTGGTGGTGCTGTTCCAGGTGGTGACCTTGCCGGTGGAGTTCAACGCCAGCGCCCGGGCTATCCGTGCACTGGAACAGGGCAACCTGCTGGATGAAGAGGAGCTGAAAGGCGCGAAAAAAGTACTCCGCGCTGCTGCTCTTACTTATCTGGCCGCCGCCTTTACCGCACTGCTGTCGGTGCTGTACTATCTGACCATTGCAGGAAACAGGAGGGATCGTTCCTGATGAAACAGGATGCACGCGCCGCCGCATTACAGGCGCTTTTACAGGTGGAGGAGAGCGAAGGCTATTCCAATATCGTCATTGATAAAACCATCCGCCAGATGGCACTGCCGCCCCGGGAGGCTGCGCTGGCTTCCGCCCTGTTTTATGGCGTGCTGGAAAAGCGCATCGCCATTGACTGGGCGCTGAACCGTTTTTCCAAAAAGCCGGTGGAAAAGCTGGACGCCCCTGTCCGGGAACTGCTGCGGCTGGCCGTGTATCAACTGTTGTACATGGATAAAATTCCCGATTCCGCCGCTGTCAATGAAGCGGTAAAAGCCTGCCGGCAGGCAGGGAAGAGCAGCGCTTCCGGGTTTGTCAACGGTGTGCTGCGGAATTTCCTCCGCCACCGGGAAACACTGCCTTGGCCGGAAACGGGTGTGGAGGGCCTTGCTGTCCGGTATAGCTGTCCCGCCCAATGGATCACCTTCTGGCAGAAAGCCTATGGCGAGGACTTCTGCCACCATCTGCTGGAATCCCTGACCCATCAGCCCTTCCTCTATGGCCGGGTGAATCCTCTGCGGGGCAGTGTGGAGGATTTTATAGAAAAAGCTGCCGAAACCGGCATGAAGGTCACGCCGGTGGAATCCGTTCCCGGTGCGGTGTGGCTGGAGCACACCGGCTCTGTGGCGGAGCATCCGCTGTATCAGCAGGGCTGGTTCCATGTGCAGGATCTTTCCTCTCAGGTGTGCGTTTTGCAGGGGGATCTTCGTCCCGGAATGCAGGTAGTGGACGTGTGCGCCGCTCCGGGCGGAAAGACCTTTACCGCCGGAGAGTGGATGGAAAATCAGGGGACCCTCTTCGCCTACGACCTTTATAAAGGAAAGGTCGGGCTGATCCGTTCCGGTGCAGAGCGTCTGGGGCTTACCTGTGTGCAGGCCGCTGTGCGGAACGCGGAAACCCCCGCTTTTTCTCCGGAACCGGCGGATGTGGTATTCTGCGATGCGCCCTGTTCCGGTCTGGGCATTCTGCGCCGCAAGCCGGAAATCCGCTACAAAAAGCCCGAAAGTCTGGAAGAACTGCCGGGACTGCAGAAACGGATTCTGCAGGAGTCCGCAAAGCTGGTGAAGCCCGGCGGACGGCTGGTGTACTCCACCTGTACCCTGAATCCCCATGAAAACGGGGAAGTAGCAGAGGATTTCCTGAAAAACCATCCGGAATTCACCCCGATTCCCGTCCGGATTCCCGAGGGAATGGGCCGCTGTATCACGGAACCGGAGCACCAGCTGACCATGACGCCTTTTTCCTGCGGGACAGACGGCTTTTTTGTGGCGGTATTTGAAAAACAGCAGGCATAGTAAGGAGAGAAGAGCTTGAAAACCGATATCAAATCCATGACGCTGGCCGAGATCAAAGCGGCCTTTCAGGAAGAAGGACTGCCCGCCTTCCGGAGCTTGCAGGTATACCGCTGGCTGCACCGGGGCGTGGAATCCTTTGAGGAAATGTCCGACCTTTCCCGGGATCTGCGGCAAAAACTGAGCGAAAAATATTACATATCTGTAGCAAATATTGAAAAAAAGCGGGTTTCACGGTATGATAATACCAGGAAATACCTGTTTCGCTTTGCCGACGGTCAGTATGTGGAGTCGGTGCTGATGGAATACCATCACGGCTATTCGATATGTATTTCCACCCAGGCAGGCTGCAAAATGGGCTGTACCTTCTGTGCTACCGGTCAGGGCGGCTGGTTCCGGGACCTGACCCCTTCGGAAATGCTGGCCCAGATTCAGGCCGCCCAGAAGGACTCCGGCTGCAAGGTCTCCAATATTGTGCTCATGGGAATGGGAGAACCTCTGGACAACTACGAAAATGTCCTGCGGTTTCTGGAACTGGTTTCCTCCGACGAGGGCATGAACATCGGTGCCCGCCACATCTCCCTGTCCACCTGCGGACTGGTGGATAAGATCTATGATCTGGCGGACAAAAAATT
>CAJMOI010000152.1 GCA_905215105.1 uncultured bacterium | reverse complement strand
CTACTTTTTTCTCTCTTCTTTTTCCTCTCTGTCCAATTTGTATTGTAGCTCTACATTCCGTCGGTCAAGTTTCCACGGCTCCCCCTTGACTTTTCCCGGGGAAAAACGATATTCTTATATTGTATGTGCTTTTTCAGCAACGATCGACAGGATCGAGTTTCAAAAAACGGGAGGAGACAAATCCTATGGCACACACAAGAGATATGACCACCGGAAAACCGGCGGGACTGCTGTTATCCTTTGCCCTGCCGCTGATGGCAGGCAACATCTGCCAGCAGCTGTATACCATGGTGGACACCATGGTGGTGGGACAGGTGCTGGGCGTAGAAGCGCTGGCTTCCCTTGGAGCTGCGGATTGGCTCAACTGGCTGGTATTGGGCATCATTATGGGCTTTACTCAGGGCTTTTCCATCCTGATTTCCCAGCGATTCGGCGCAGAGGATCAGGACGGCCTTCGGAAAGTCACCGCCATGAGTACGCTGCTTTCCGCTGTCATCGCCGTGGTGGTGACTGTTTCCAGCCTGTTGCTGGCGGAACCGGTGCTGCGGCTGCTGAACACGCCGGACAACGTGCTGCCCGGCTCCCTTTCCTATCTGCGAATCATTTTTTCCGGCTCCGTCATTGTAACAACTTACAACATGATGGCCTCCATTCTCCGGGCCATGGGCGACAGCCGAACCCCTCTGTACGCCATGCTGGTGGCTTCCGTGGTCAACATCGGGCTGGACCTGCTGTTTGTCATGGGGTTCCACTGGGGCATTCCCGGCGCTGCCGCCGCAACGGTCATTGCCCAAGGCTGTTCCTGCCTGTTCTGTCTGGCTGTGCTCCGGCGCATGACCGTTCTCCGTATGACCAAAACCGACTGGCATCCGGATGGCTGTCTCTGCCGCCGGCTGTTTCAGCTGGGCCTGCCCATGGCGTTTCAAAATACGGTCATTGCGGTGGGCGGACTGGTGATACAGTTCGTCATCAACGGGTTCGGATTCCTGTTTGTGGCCGGTTTTACCGCCACCAACAAGCTGTACGGCCTGTTGGAGCTGGCTGCAACCTCCTTTGGCTTTTCCATGGCCACCTATGCAGGGCAGAATTTGGGAGCGAAAAAATACCGCCGCATTTGCGAGGGAATGCGCTCCGCTTTGAAAATGGCGGTTGCCACTTCTGTGATAATTTCCGCAGCCATGATTGCGTTTGGAAAACCGGTGCTGCTGCTGTTCATTTCCGGTGAACCCGGTGAAGTTGCACAGGTGCTGGACATCGCTTATACCTATCTGTTCATTATGTGCTGCCTGCTGTCGGTGCTGTATCTGCTGCATCTGTACCGCTCCGCCCTTCAGGGAATGGGAGACACGGTCATTCCCATGGTATCGGGCATTGCGGAATTGACCATGCGCATCGGCTGTGCGCTGCTGCTGCCTATCTGGCTGGGACAATACGGCATTTATTTTGCAGAAATCGCCGCCTGGGCCGGTGCAGTAGTCATTCTGGTAACCTTTTACTACATCCGCATTCACCACCTGCTCCACGGCATTCCCGATAAACGAATTCACGTCACCCACGACAGCATGGTGGTAGATTCCTGAAGCAACGCCCCTCTGTTTCCGGAGTTTTTTCGGAATCAGAGGGGCATTTTTTCTTATTCTGCACGGACACAGAAAATTTCTTTCAGCTGATACTTTGTCAGAAACGCGGCACACTCGGCGGTGATCTCCTCCCCCGGCATGACGATGGGCACACCCGGAGGACAGGGACAGGCTGCTTCCCCGGCCACTCTTCCCACTGCCTTCTCCAGCGGCACCGCTTCCTGAAAGGCCAGCACTGCTTCCCGGGGCATTCTCCGCACCGGCGGCAAAGACGGCAGCGCGGGCGTTCCCTCGACTTCTGTACAGGCGTCAGGCAGCGCTTTCACGGCCATTTCCAGCCGGTCCAGCTCTTCCTCCGTATTGAACGGGGTCGCAATACACACCAGATATCCGCCGTCCTCATGCTCCGGTTCCACGCCCTTTTTCCGAAAAAAGTCCCCGGCTTCCTCTCCGGTCATGCCGGCCGGCAGCGTCCCAATGGCCAGCCGGGTGGGGTCGGTTTCCCCCAAGGGCAGCAGCAGTCCCTTTTCCCGGGCAATTTCTTTGATTTTCACCATACGAACCGCCAGTTTTTCCCAGGCTTCTTTTCCCTGTTCCATAGCCCACGCCCGGGCCAGGTCAAGGGAAACCATCACAGGATAGGCCGGACTGGTGGAGCCAAACAGGGCCATGGCCTCTTTGGCCCGTTCTGCAAAGTTCAACTTTCGACTGATTTCCGTGTCCCCGATATTCAAAAACGCACCGCCGGTGAGCACCGGCAGGGTTTTATGAGCGGAACAGGCCGTCAGGTCTGCTCCCAACGTCAGCGGATGCTTCCCCAAAAGGGCCAGATGGGTACCGTGGGCATTATCCACCAGCAGCGGCACTCCATGAGCATGACAAACGGCGGAAAGGCCCTGAATATCCGCCAACACCCCATAGTAATCGGGGCTGGTGACATAGACTGCTTTTGCGTCAGGATTTTCCGCCAACGCTTTTTCCACATCCTCCGGGTGAAGCCGGCCGGCCAGACAGGGCCCGGAATCCGGCCGGGGACGCACCCACACCGGTTCGATTCCCAACAGGGCCATGGTATTTACGGCGCTGCGGTGAATGACCCGGCTGGAAATCACCTTCCCGCCCTGTGGAGCCGCCAGCCGGAACATGGCCTGAATGCAGAGGGTGCAGCCTCCGGCGGAAAAATAAGTGGCCCGGCTGTGGAACAGCTCCCGGGCTGCTTCCTCAGCCGCCCGGATACATCCGTCGGATTCAAACAGGCTGTCGGTGTCCGGCAGCTCCGTCAGGTCCAGATCATACAGGTCTTTGGGCAAAAATCTTCCTTTATGCCCCGGCGTATGAAAGGAAGCCTGTTTTTTTGCCAAATGCTCCCGCAATGCGGTATATAAAGGGGTGTTCGCCATCTTTTTTCATCCTTTCCATGAAAAAGCGGGGGAAGGCTTTCGGCCTCCTCCCACTTTCTGCTTCTATTGCTATCCTATCATATCCCGGTCCAATTGTCACCAGTCCGGCGCATTTTCTCCCGGTTCTTGGGAAAACACCGCTGTTTTTCCCGCACCACTTCCCCGGACAACAAGAACAGCGCCGCTACATTGGGAATGGCCATCAATCCGTTAAAGCTGTCGCAGAGGTTCCAAACGGCATCCAGCCCCAGCTGACACCCCAGCACGGCCGCCGCTGCAAACAAA
The DNA here is from genome assembly GCA_905215105.1 of uncultured bacterium. Lineage (GTDB taxonomy): Bacteria > Bacillota > Clostridia > Oscillospirales > Acutalibacteraceae > Heritagella_A. The sequence continues at coordinate 1,289 of CAJMOI010000152.1, read as the reverse complement.
ACACGATAACTGCTCCGGAAACGATTCCCCGCCAAGTATTCCAGGGCTTTTTGTCCATACGCACTCCACGCAATCATGGTCGCAAAGGCAAACAGGGTGATGGAAATGCACACAAAGCCCTTTCCCCAGCTTCCAAACACTGAAGAGAAACAGACGGTACTCAGCGCCGCACCGTCTTTTCCGGTGGAAAGAGCGCCGCTGACCAGAATTGCCAGCGCGGACAGGGTACACATGAGAATGGTGTCAATAAAAACCTGCAAAATCCCCCAGCAGCCCTGCTTACCCGGTTCTGCGCCGCTGCTCTCTCCATAAGCCATAACGGAACACCCCAGCCCCGCCTCATTGGTGAAAATTCCCCGGGAAACGCCGCACTCCATGGCACGAAGCATCACCGTTCCCCCAACGCCGCCCACCGCAGCCTGTGTGGAAAAGGCCTGGGAAACAATCAACTGGAAAGCCGGGAGGATTTTCTGTGGAAACAACAGCAGCACTGCCACACAAGCCGCCACATAGCCCACGGCCATCACCGGCACCAGTTTTTCCGACACCTTCGCCGCCGACTTCATTCCCCCGGCAGAAATCAGGAACAACAGCACCGCCGCACAGACTCCGGTAAGCACCGGCGGCAGGGAAAAGCCCTCTTCCAGCGCACCGGCGATGGCGTTGGACTGGGCCATGTTGCCCATTCCCAGAGAAGCCAGCACACAGGCAGCGGCGTACAGTTTGGCAAGCCCCTTTTTTCCCGCGCCCCGTTCCAAATAAATCATAGGCCCGCCGGAAACCACTCCGTTCGGGCCTTTCACTCGATAGCTTACCGCCAACACGGTTTCCGCCCAGATGGTGGTCATGCCAATCCCTGCGGAAACCCACATCCAGAAAATGGCGCCCGGCCCGCCAATGGTCAGCGCCGTAGCGACTCCTACAATATTTCCGGTACCAATCGATCCGGCAAGGGCGGTCAAAAGCGCCTGCATCGGTGAAATTCTGCCGGTTTTCTGCGTTTTTCCGGCGCTTTTCTTTAAAAAACAGGAACCGAGCGTATTTTTCAACCAAAATATACAATGGGTAAATGGTAAAAAGCCCGTTCGGATACTCAAGTGAATACCCGCCAGCAAAATTCCCGCCAACACCGGCCAGCCCCACAGAAGTTCCCGCAGCACCCGGGAAATGTTTTCCACAAAACCACCCCCAATCAGCATATGAAGGCGGTAGTAGTGATATGAATTCTCACCGGATAATCATAACCACCCGTCAAACGGGTGGTTTGCACAAGGGCTATAAGCCCAAGT
>CAJMOI010000151.1 GCA_905215105.1 uncultured bacterium | reverse complement strand
TCCGGAACCGGCTTCTGCGTGGCTGTTCAATTCGCTGGCCAATAAGCACGCAGATGCGATGGACAATTATCCGGAGCCCAATGTGCTGCCCAGAGAGGAAAGCGACCGGAATACGGCACAGGCCCTCAGCGCCATTCTGCCGGTGGTGTTGGAGCGCAGTCATTTTGAACAGGTATATTCCGATGTCTGGTGGAAAAAGCTGAAAAGCGGAACCGGCGTGTACGGCGTTTTCTGGAATACCCGGCTGGAAAACGGGCTGGGGGAAATCGATATTCGCCCGGTGGATCTGCTGAATCTGTTCTGGGAGCCGGGCATTCGGGATTTACAGGACAGCCGGAATCTGTTTACCGTGGAGCTGGTGGACAATGAGGTGCTGGAAGAGGAATATCCCCAACTGGCCGGAACTCTTCACGGCGCTTCGCTGGATGTGGGACGGTATCTCTATGATGACAGTATCGACACCAGTGAGAAATCCGCAGTGGTGGACTGGTACTATAAGCGGGGCGGTGTGCTCCACTACTGCAAGTTCGTCAATGAAACCGTGCTGTTTGCCAGCGAAAACGACCCGGTGCTGCGGGAAACCGGGTGGTATGAACACGGGCAGTATCCCTTTGTGATGGATGTGCTGTTCCCTGACGAGGGAACCCCGGCGGGGTTTGGCTATGTGGACGTGATGAAGGATTGTCAGATGTATATTGACAAGCTGAATCAGGCGCTGATGCGCCACGCCCTGATGGCTTCCCGAAAGCGGTATTTTATCCGGGATAACGGCTCTGTCAACGAGAAAGAGTTTGCCGACTGGAACCGGGATTTTATCCATGTGGCAGGCTCTGGGCTGGGGCAGGATAGCATCCGTGAAGTGGATGTGGGCAATCTGGACAGCACCATTCCCACCATGCTCAGCCAGAAAATCGAGGAGCTGAAGGAAACCAGCGGCAACCGGGACTTTTCACAGGGAAGCCCCAGCGGCGGTGTGACGGCGGCCAGTGCCATTGCTGCATTGCAGGAAGCGGGCAACAAGCTTTCCCGGGATATGATTAAGGGCAGCTATTTTGCCTTTGTACAGGTCAATTATCTGTGCATTGAGCTGATCCGCCAGTTTTACACAGAACCCCGGTGCTTCCGCATTACCGGAGACGAAGGGGAAACCTTTCAGCATATCGACAACCGCGGCCTCCGTCCCCAGCCTCAGGGCAGCGCTTTCGGGCTGGATCTGGGCAGCCGTCTGCCGGTATTTGATATCCGGGTGACCAGCCAGAAATCCTCGCCTTTCCACAAGGCGGCCCAGAACGAACTGGCAAAAGAGCTGTTCACCATGGGATTTTTCCGCCCTGATATGGGAGAACAGGCGCTGGCGGTGCTGGAAATGATGGATTTTGAGGGGAAAGAGCTGGTTCGGCGCTCGGTTTCCAAAAATCTGCAAATGCAGAAACAGCTGGTGCAGATGCAGCAGCAGCTCACCCAGCTGGCCCAGGTGACGGTTTCCACAGTTCCCAAAGAAGAACCGGATATCAGTGATGGGGAAGAGGGGGAAATTCTATGATTCAGGCGTCGTTTTTGCAGGAAGATGGGGGCTTTTGGGTGCTGATTACCGGGCACAGTGGGTTTGCTCCGGCGGGGCAGGATATTGTATGCGCCGGAGCTTCCATGCTGGCTTTTGCCCTCTCGGAAACACTTGAGCAGGAAAAAGAACGGGGCGGTTTGCGTTTTTTCTCGGAGAAACAGGAATCGGGCCGGATGGAGCTGGTGCTGTTTCCCACAATGGCAGGACTGGAGCGGGTTCTGCTGCTGCTGAAAATGGCCGAAACCGGATTTCGTCAGTTAGAAGAGCAATATCCAGAGTATGTATCATTGAAACATTCTATATAGAGGACTGGAAGTCCGGCATCTGGAAACAGGTGCCGGATTTTCTTTCGTTTGGGTTTCATGGCAGCGGATATATTTTGGAAAGCAAAGCCATATGCTGGAAAGGACAGCCTTCAAATTGCAGTGGTTTTTTTTCGGAAAAGGCAAGGTTTTGTCGAAATGCACTGTTTTTTGGCGAAGCCTTGACTTTGCCGTCGATTTGGGGGTATTATGAACAAGTAGATAGTTACCTTTTTTAACTATTTGTTTCCTTTTGGCACAATATGGTTTCGATTTAAGACGGGGATTGTGCCGAAAAAATATAGACGGTTTCGGGTGAGGTGAAATCGATTGATGAAAGAAAATGTCTATCAGGCGGCAGCACAGGTTTCTCTGTTCTGTCGGTTGAACCTGCGGCAGAAAATCGACATTCCCATACGCCGGAGCGAGCTGGGGGTGCTGATGTATCTGTATACTTCCGAAACGGCGATTACCCCGGTGCTGGTCAGTGACTTCATGGGAATTTCCCGGCCTTGTACCACGGCCCTGCTCAAACGTCTGGAAAGGGATGGATATATTCACCGTCAGCCCAGCCGTTCGGATGGAAGAAGCTGGACCCTTTCTCTTACGGAAAAGGGAAAGCGGCTGATTCAGGACGCCCACGAGGAATACGGCAAATCCATGCAGTTATTGGAAAAGGAGATGGGCGCCGAACGGTTTCATACCTTTGTGAAGCTGATCGAGGAATCCAATGGAATTCTCCGCACGAAATTGTAACAGGGACAAATCCCCTTTGAGATACCGCTTAAACAGAGAGGAATGGTTAGCATGATGAAAATCGGACTGGATGTAGGTTCCACTACCATCAAATGTGTGGTACTGGACGAAAAAGAGAACATCCTGTATCAATCCTATGAACGCCACTACTCCCAGATCACCGAGAAGATGGCGGAACTGCTGCAAAAAATTCAAAAGGAATATGTGGGGAACGAGGACGCCATGGTTTCCGTGTCCGGAAGCGCCGGTATGGGTGTTGCCGAAAGCTGCGGGCTTCCCTTTATTCAGGAAGTGTACGCCACTCGTCTGGCTCTGAAAAAGCGCATTCCCGATGCGGATTCCGTCATTGAGCTGGGCGGCGAGGACGCGAAAATTCTGTTTCTCACCGGCGGACTGGAAGTCCGTATGAACGGCTCCTGTGCAGGCGGTACCGGTGCGTTTATTGACCAGATGGCTACGCTGCTGAATGTGACGCCTGATGAAATGAACGAGATGGCCAAAGAGCATGAAAAGATCTATACCATTGCTTCCCGGTGCGGTGTGTTTGCCAAAACCGATGTGCAGCCCCTTTTGAATCAGGGCGCCAGAAAAAGCGACGTAGCCGCCAGCATTCTTGCGGCGGTTGCCAACCAGACCATTGCCGGTCTGGCACAGGGCCGGCCCATTACCGGTAAAGTGATTTATCTGGGCGGTCCGCTCACCTTCCTCTCCGAACTGCGGGAAGCCTTTGACACCGCCCTTTCCACCAAGGGTGTGTGTCCGGAAAACTCTCTGTATTTTGTGGCATTGGGCGCAGCTTATAACAGTGAAATTGCCGTTGACCTGAATACCGCTTTGAAAAATGTTTCGGAATACAGCGGCCATGCTTCTTTCCTGTTCATTCCTCCTCTGTTCAACAATCAGGAAGAATATGACGAGTTCAAAGCCCGCCACGAAGAGTGCAGAGCGCCCCGGGCCGAACTGGAAGGCTATACCGGTAAGTGCTTTTTGGGTGTGGACGCCGGTTCCACTACCGTCAAGGCTGTTTTGCTGGACGAACAGGGCAAGCTGCTGGACTCCATCTATCAGAGCAACGCCGGTAACCCGGTGCCTATTATCAGGGAATATTTATTGAAGCTCTATCAGGAACATCCCGGAATTCATATTGTAACCGGTGCAGTGACCGGTTACGGCGAAGAGCTGCTGAAAAACGCCTTTGCCATTGAATACGGCATTGTAGAAACGGTAGCTCACTTTACTGCCGCCAAAACCTTCATGCCCGACGTGGATTTCGTCATCGACATCGGCGGTCAGGATATGAAGTGCTTTAAGATTCGGGGTGGCGCCATTGACAACATCTTCCTGAATGAGGCTTGCTCTTCCGGCTGTGGTTCTTTCCTGCAAACCTTTGCCAACACATTGGGCTATGACATTGCCGAGTTTGCCAAAATGGGCCTGTTTGCCAAGCATCCGGTGGATCTGGGCTCCCGCTGCACCGTGTTTATGAACTCCTCTGTGAAGCAGGCTCAGAAGGATGGCGCAACCACTGAGGATATTTCCGCCGGTCTTTCCGTCAGTGTGGTGAAGAACGCCATTTATAAAGTCATCCGTGCCGCTTCCGCCGAAGAGCTGGGCCGCCGCATTGTAGTGCAGGGCGGTACCTTCCTCAACGACGCCGTGCTCCGCGTGTTTGAGAAAGAACTGGGCGTCAACGTCATCCGCCCCGACATCTCCGGCCTGATGGGCGCTTACGGCGCGGCTGTGTATGCCATGAGCCGCTGGAACAAGCAGCCCGACGAGAGCAAGAGCATTATCTCCAAAGAAGAACTGGAAAACTTTGTCCACGAAGTCCATGTGACCTCCTGCGGCCTGTGCAGCAACCACTGCCGCCTGACGGTCAACGTGTTCGGCGGTAACCGTCGGTTCATTGGCGGCAACCGCTGTGAGAAGCCCGTCACCCGCCGTTCCGGTGCCGGGGATGAACTGGATTTGTATACCTATAAACTGAATAAA
>CAJMOI010000150.1 GCA_905215105.1 uncultured bacterium | reverse complement strand
ACCCCATGTTCGGCACGTTGGAAGATATGCAGACCCTCATCCGGGAAGGAAAAAAGCGAGGCATCGGCATCATGCTGGACTTGGTACTGAACCACAGCTCTGACCAACACCGCTGGTTTCTGGAGGCCAAAAAGAGCAAGGATAACCCCTATCATGACTACTATGTGTGGCGGGACGGTGTGCCCGGAACTTTTCCCAATGAAATGAACTCGGTATTCGGCGGCCCGGCCTGGGAATGGGTGCCGGAAGTGGGACAGTATTATTTCCACCAGTTCGCTCCGCAGCAGCCGGATCTCAACTGGGAAAACCCAAAACTGCGCCGGGAACTGTATGATATGATTCTCTGGTGGATGGAACAGGGCGTAGAGGGTTTCCGTCTGGACGTCATTGACCAGATTGCCAAAGAGCCCGACAACTTCATTACCAACAACGGTCCGAAGCTCCACGAATTCCTTCGGGAATTGAGCCGGGAAACCTTCCAGAAAGGCTGCCTGATTACAGTAGGAGAGGCCTGGGGGGCCGATATTGACCGGGCAAAGCTCTACAGTGCACCGGACGGCAGCGAGCTTTCCATGGTATTCCAGTTTGAACAGATGGTGCTGGATCAGCAGGAGGCAAAATGGGACCCCATCCCCCTGCCCTTTGTGAAGATGAAGCAAAGTTTTGCCAAATGGCAGACTGCCCTCCACGGCTGTGGCTGGAACAGCCTGTTCCTCAACAACCACGATCTTCCCCGCATTGTCTCCCGGTGGGGCGATCCGGAAAAATACCGGGTGCAGTCCGCCAAACTGCTGGGAACCATGCTCCACGGAATGCAGGGAACTCCCTATATTTATCAGGGCGAGGAACTGGGAATGACCAATATCCGGCTCCCCATTGAGGAATATCGGGATTTGGAGATTCTGAATCTGTATCGGGAACGGCTGGAAAAGGGCTATTCCCCCGAGGACATTATGGAATCCATCTATGCACGGGGTCGGGACAACGCCCGCACGCCCATGCAATGGAACAACGGGAAAAACGCCGGGTTCAGTGAAGGTGAACCCTGGCTGCCGGTGAACCCCAACTATGAGGAAATCAACGCGGAAAAAGCCCTTGTTGACCCGGATTCGGTATTCCACTACTATCAGAAACTGATCGCTTTGCGCAAGGAATACCCGGTATTTGTTCACGGAGATTTCACTCTGTTGGAAGAGGAGCACCAGAAACTGTTTGTCTATCGCAGAAGCTGGCAACAGGATGAACTGCTGGTCGTGTGCAACTTCTCCGGAGAGGAAACGGAAATCGCTCTCCCGGAAGAATGGAGCACTGCACAGGTGTTGATTTCCAACTATGACCAGCCTGGAAAGGTGCTGCGTCCGTGGGAAGCCGCCATTCTCTTCCGAAAGAAACCCCAATAAACGCAAAAATACGCCCATGCAGGCCGCACAAAAACTGCATGGGCGTTTTTCTATCCGGAGATTTCCAGACCGCTATTTCCGGAAAACCTCTTACCTGGCGAAAGAAATTCCTTCGCCCTTATACTCATCTTCTGCGCTGTTCCCGTCCCCTGTAATCCCGGTCAATTCGGTCTTTCCATCCGGCATTCAGTGGTGCATTGCACCGGAAAGCACTAATGGTTTCACTGAGGACCTCATAATTCAGGGCCGTGCCCTCCGAATCACAGTTGAAATTGGCAGCCCGATCTGCCCCAATCCCGAATTGTTTGGCGGTTTCCACTGCGTCAATATTGGCGCCCAGGAAGAGAAATTCCCAGCCATATCGGGACTTCTGCCGTTCAATCATGTGCTTCACTTTATCGGAAGAGTACCGGCGGCTGGCGTTTTCCAGCCCGTCTGTGGTGATGACAAACAAGGTATGCTCCGGAACATCCTCCGGCCGGGCATACTTGTGGACATTTCCAATATGGTGAATGGCTCCGCCAATGGCATCCAGCAGCGCCGTGCAGCCCCGAACCGTGTACTCCCGGTCTGTCATGGGGGTAATTCTCTGGATATCCACCCGATCATGGATTACTTCGCTGAAATTATCAAAGAGGACTGTAGAGATCAGCGCTTCTCCTCCCTCCCGCTTCTGCTTTTCAATCATGGAATTAAAGCCGCCGATGGTATCCGATTCCAGCCCGCTCATGGAGCCGCTGCGGTCCAGAATAAACACGATTTCCGTCAAATTTTTCTTCATGGTTCATTCCTCCAGTCAAATCGTTTCAAAATAAATCAGGGACTGTCAGAAACCTTCTGACAGTCCCTATGATACACGATTTGATTTTCCTTTCGGTCGCATGACAGGCGACAAATTCAGACACCCAGCAAACTCTGATCAAAGGCAAACAGCGCTTCATTGATTTCATAGATGTTATAGTTTCCCCGGGTGATGAAATACTCTACGATAATGTCAAATTTGCTGGAACGGGACAGGGCATATCCCGCCTTCATCAGCATTTCTTTTGTTTCCTCCAGCGGCAGCTCCAATGCAATGGCAAAGGCCACGGCAGTCGCCTTGTTGGGCTTATACAGACGGTCTTTGCGGATTTTGGAAAACAACCGGCGGTCAATGTTGGCTTTTTTGTAACAGGCCGCGTCGCTGATCCCCTTTTCATCGATTTTCCGCAGCAGCATTTCGGAAAAGCTCTCGTCCAGCATTTTCATGGCGTCTTCCAGAGAATCGGCGTTCTCCATGGGAGCAGGCGCCGCAGCGGCGGGCGTTATCATAGCCTCCATCAATTCCCCGTATGGAAAATTGGAGAATTCCTCTGGGGAAAGCTGCCTCCACTGGAGCATTCGTCTGCGCACATCCGCCTCAAAAGGCTGTGTATACTGGTCATCGATATACTTCGCAATGTCGTGGAACCGCTTTTCGCTGATCTGGAAAGATTGACGGTCGAACACCACCAGATAGACCGTCATCTCGTTGTCTTCCAAAAAGCGGGTAATGGATTCGGTAGCCACCTCCATTGCTTCCTCCCGGGGATATCCATAGGCTCCGGAAGAAATCAGCGGAAAAGCGATGGTTTCACAGTGATGCTCTCTGGCAATCTCCAGAGCGGTCCGGTAACAGGAAGCCAGTTTTTCCCGCTCCCCGGCATAGCCGCCCTGCCAGACAGGGCCCACCGCGTGAATCACATACCGGCAGGGAAGCCGTCCTGCTCCGGTGATTTTAGCGCTGCCGGTAGGGCATCCTCCCAGCTTTTTACACTCCTCCAGCAGCTGCGGTCCCGCTGCACGGTGAATGCATCCATCCACTCCTCCGCCGCCCAACAGGGTTGTTTTGGCTGCGTTGACAATAACGTCCACATTCATTTTGGTAATATCGTTTCTGACAATCAGCAATGGCATATTCTCTTCTCCTCCTCTGCCGGACAAAATCAAATTTTGTCGAAATGCAGTTTCATTATATCATACGCCTGTTCTTTTTTCTACTTTTTTTAAAAAGCCTGTCAAAAACGTATTTTCCCGCATATGGTACAACAGGGACTGGCTTTCCTGCCGTCTCCAGGAGGTGAATTCCCCATGAAAATCAATTGGACTGTGCGGCTAAAAAACCCTACCTTCTGGCTCACTGCCATTCCGGCAGTACTGATTTTGGTGGGACAGGTTCTGGAACTCTTTGGGGTACACTGGGATCTGACACCGGTCGGCCAGCAGATTTCCGCCATCACTGGAACTGCGTTCAGTGTGTTGGCTCTGCTGGGTGTCGTTGTAGACCCTACTACCGCTAAACTCTCCGACAGCCCGCAGGCGATGACCTATCAGGAACCCAAAAAGCCTTAAAATCAGGACAGCCGGAACCTTTCCTCTGGTTCCGGCTGTCCGCTTTTCACTGATTTCTTCCATATCCGTTTCCCTGACCGTGATTTTGCCCCTGATTCTGGCTTCCGCCCTGGCCGTTTCCTGAATTCTGAGAACCGTTTTGTCCCTGATTTCCGGCCTGATTGCCAGCCTGATTCTCATTTGTACTTTCCTCTCCGATCAGCGCTTCCAGATACTCCGTCAGCTGGCGCATGGTCATAGAAGAAGCCTCTTCCACCGCAAAATCCGGTTCCCATTCCAGAATCTGCTGATAGACCCGATATTTTCCAAGGGGCAGCCCCAACTCTGCCGCTTCCTGAGCCTGTTCGTTTCCCATCCCGGAACAGGTGACATTTTCATATTTTCCCTGCGTACAGGCTGTCAGCGCGGTTTCCAATTCCCGCGTCTGTTCCTCTGTCTCCCCTGCCACGGAAATCCACACTTCTTCTGTCCCATTCTCCCCGGCATCCAGAATTGCGGTTACCGCTTCCTCACAGGTCATATTCCGAAGAGAAAGAGCCTGGGGAAGAGCTTGCTCATCGTACTCGGTCACTTCTACCACCCGATCAAAGCGGTTCAGAGCCAGCTCTACGGAAGAACTTCCTTCAATACTCACTGCGGCCACCGGCTGCATATACCAGCCATAGCCACCCATTGCCAGAAAAACCAGCAGCAATGCACAGCACACAGCAGGTACCAATCGTTTCATGGGGGAGCGGCGAGCCGGACGGGCCTTTTCCGCCAGAAAACGCAGGGTGGATTCCTTCAGCTCCTCTTCCGCATGAACGGCATCCAGCGCCTCACGAATTCGATTTTTCATCTGCTTCCCCTCCCAGCTTT
>CAJMOI010000149.1 GCA_905215105.1 uncultured bacterium | reverse complement strand
CCAACGGGAGGGCTACCACCGCCTGCTTTAGCAGGTGGTGAGTAAGTGCGCCCTTCGGGATAAAAAAGAGGAAGGCCCCCGGTTTCCCGGAGACCTCCCAGCCGTTTTCAATCGTGTGCTGCCAGCTTTCGCCGCAGGTATTCTTCCAGATTGTCAAGCCCTACCGCCTGTACTTCCGGCAGCACTTTTTCCAGCACAGCACCCTCCTGAATGAGCCGCCTTGTCCGGGCTTTTCGCTCCTTCACCCGGTTCCGTGCCTGGGCTTCCTCCAAGCGGTGCTTTGCCTGCAACAGTTTCTTTTCTTCACTTGTCATAGTTTTACCTCCGTTTCTGCCAGATCAGGTCATAGCCCAGCACATCGGCCAGCTGCATGACCTCCTTATAGCGAATAGATTCCCGCTGGAGCTTGGCGGACAGATTGGAAACACTATCCGACCAGCCGTATTCCTCATGGAGCCTGTCAACCAGCTCCTGCATGGTATATCCGGCCCGGACGATCTGTGCCTTAATCTCGTTGCGTACCGTCATCATCAAAAATCCTCCTAAATTTACTTGATAAAAAAGCGAAGCCGGTACGCCCTCTGGCATAACCGCTTCGCTGTATGGTGAAAAATCTCCTTGTCACCAAATCCGTTCAGAATTGCCGGTGTGATGTCCTGTCCATAAGCCGCACCTTCCGACTTTTCCGTTCCGTGTGACTTGGCTTGAAACCGTGCATTTTCCCATGATTCCATGTACCCGGTTCACCGGAGCGAGAAGCACGGTTTCGCAAAATGATTTCTTCCAACCGTCAAATACTTTTCGATTCCCACTTGCCTTGATTTAGCATGGGGATTTGACCGGTGATTCTGACTGCCATAGCCGCCGAATTGCTATAAAAGGGAGAACAAGGGTCAATCAAAGCGTACGTACGTACACGGTTCAGCGCCGCCATTCCTCCGGCACATCTTCCGGTACGTACGTACGCATCGAATCACCGGAAAACACTGATATATGATTTCTCACCAGCACCTCAATCCCCAAAAAGCCACGCACCCGCCGTCCGGCTGCGTTGGTCACATTGTTGCAGTATTCCAGATTGTAACGGCTCTGGCAGGCGATCAGGGCTTCGCTGAAGCTACGGGGTTTCAGGGCGGGCAGGTTGTTCTCGGTGCAGTAAATCTGGTATGCCTCGTACAGTTCTTTGGAGCTGGCAGATAGATCGGCTTTCAGGCGAACATACCCGTCAGAATCCAGAAAATCATAGACATTGTTGTTGTCCCGTTTGACTGATTCCCGGTTTTCTCTGGTGCGGTCACTTTCGGTGAACTTGAAGTTATTAGCGGCCAGCCGCTGCAATCCCTCAAAAGCCCACAGCAGAATACCCTCCACCTCGGCCTTCATCTTTTCGGCAAGGTCAGGATCATCCACACGGCCAGCCGGTTTTTCTTTCGTGGTCAGCACCAACTGGCGGCGGTAAAATCCGTCGCTCCGGTCAAACAGGGCCTGCAAATCTCCGTTGGAGAAGGCCAGCAGCCGGGCGCACATCCATCCCTGATAGCTCTGCTTGCCCTTGCGCTCCAAATCCATCTTGCCCTGGGCAGTGACGATAGATTTCACATAGTTGGTCTGGCGCAGGGCCTCCATTCGCATATCGTCATCTACGCACAGGAGGATATGTTCCAGGTCAGCACGGGCAAATCGGTTCTCGGATATTTTTCCGATGCTGCCGTCCTTCATGTTGGAACCGAACAAAGTTCCCAGCACAGCGCCGATTTGCGACTTGCCCTCGCCGCCGCCGCCCTTAATGACCATCATCCTTTGTCCCTTGTTGCTGGGAATCAGGCAGTAGCCGATATATTCCTGCAAGGTGGGGATGTCCTCCGGGTAGAGCAGACCATCCAGAAATTGCAGCCAGAGGACAGGTTGTGGAGCATTGGGGTTATAGGCCACCGGGAAACGGTTGCGGACGATTTTCGGCTTTCCCTTCGCAAAAGTTCCATTCAGAAAAAGCGTCCCGTTGGAAAAATGAATCCGATCCGGCTCCGGGGGAAAATCCTCCACCAGTGCTGCCAGTTTCATCAGCTCCACAATGTTGCTGATTTTGCGGGGAATGTTGCTGACCGCACAGCATTTCAGTTCCTCAAAAATCTCTCCCCGCAGGGGCAGTTCGTCGGTCACACGGCCTTCGGGCGTAAAAAAAGCCCCGTTTGTGAAGATGATCTTATGCGTCTGCAAGAACTCCTCACAAAACAGGGCTTCGTTGATGCTTTTGCCATCGAACCAGACGGGCATCCCGTCAAGCTGCGCTTTGTTTTTCATGGGCGCTATCCTCCTTTTTCAGCCTGTTCAGCCGTTCCTCCAAACCGGCAATCAGACCGTCCTTGTTCAGCATTTCTACGATTTTTACCCGCTGTTCCAGTTCGGCGGCAATGAGCAAATCCGCCAAATACTCCACATAGTCCAGCATCTGGCAGGCTTCTACAAATCGGTCATCCAGAACATCTTCCGACGTCTTGGGTGCGTACTGCACCTTCCAGCTTTCCAGAAGATGCAGATAATCACACAGCACCCGCAGACAGCGCACTTCCTCCTGCCGGTATGCTTTCAGCAGAGGACGCTCCGGTTTGGGCAGGGCAGCCGCCGCAGGGGGCTTGTCCGGGTTAATCCCAAAATCCTGTGCCAGCTTCTGCGCTGCCTCGTAACTGCTCAGGCCAAACAGCCTTGCCACAAGGTCGATCACATCGCCGTTGGCTCCGCAGCCGAAGCAGTAAAAATACTTCTCATTCAGCTTCATGCTGGGGTGTCGGTCCTCATGGAACGGACATCTGCACATCCCGTTTCGGTTGACTTGCAGCCCATAGTGTTCCGCCGCATCCGGCACACAAATATTCTGTTTTACCAGTTCAAAGAGTGTCATGAAAATCCCTCCGTTTCAGGGCATAAAAAAGCGGCCTGCCCGGTTTGTTGGGGCAGGCCGCAGTCTTTATGCAGTTTGTGATGTTTCCGTTTCTTTGGCTTTCCGCTTTTCCTGCCGGTAGAACTTCTCCCGGCAGGCGGGTTTGCAGAATTTAGCGTTGGGGCGGACAGACTGGAACGGCTCCCCGCAGCACTGGCACACCAGCTGGTACGGTTCACCCGGAACGATCAGCCCCTCGGCAATCTTCTGTTTGCGCTCTTTCTGGCGCAGATACTTTTCATGGTCACGGATGCGCTTCTGGCGGCGCTTTTCCTCCGCAGCCAGTTCTTCCTCGGTGGGTTCGGGCATGGGCACTTCAAACTTCCCGATAAAGTTCAGATAAATCTCGATTTCCTGCACCCGTTCCCCGGTGCTTCTATCCGGGGCATGGACCAGAATTTTCTTCACAAATTCATGGAGCATGGGGGCGGTCAGCTCGGTGAAATCCGTATATTTCTGTGCCAGCGCCAGAAAGTGGCTGGCACGGTCCGTGTCCTCATGAAATTGGTCCAGCTGCGCCTGCTCGGAGACAAGCAGCTGTTCCAGTTCGGCCTGTTCCTTCTCATATTCGGCACAAAGCAGCTCGAACCGTTTTTCCTCCAATTTACCCATGGCATAGGTTTCGTACAGCTTTTTAATCAGCACATCCAGCTCGGCGCTGCGTTTGCGCTCTTTGGCAACCTTGCGTTTCAGCTCCTTGGCCGCTTCCTGCTGGCGAACCTGTGAAATGCTGCAAACCTTCTGAATAAATTCCTCCTTGTTCTGAATGGCATAGCTGGCGGTAGTGCGGATGGTTTCCAGAATCAGAGCATTCAGAGCCTTAGTGCTGACCGTGTGAGAAGAACACATCTGCGTTTCTCGCTCAAAGGTCAGGGTGTAGGTGGAGCAGCTGTAAAAATCCACGGAATATTCTCGCCCGGCCTTTTTGCGCTTGCCCCGGTGGTTATACATCTTGGCTCCGCAGTCGGCACAGAACACAAGGCCGGTCAGGGGATTGGCGACGCCGGTGGTATCTGTCCGGCGCACCGTCCGCTTCACCTGCTGAGCCAGCTGCCAGGTTTCCGGGTCAACAATGGCCTCGTGGGTGTTCTCAAAAATCAGCCAGTCGGACGGGTCATTTTTTACCCGCTTATCCCGGTAGGACTTTTTGGAGGAACGGAAATTGACGGTGTGCCCCATATACTCCGGCTTGGTCAGCATAGAACTGACCGTGAAGCCGTACCAGTCATAGGGGCGGCTGGTGTCCACGGTGTTCTTCCGGCTGCCTCTGCCGTTGCGGGCCAGATAATAGGCGGGGCACTCCACCTTTTCCTGTGTGAGTATCTTGGCGATCTCATGGGGGCCGTGCCCCTCCACCGCAAGCCGGAAGAGCCGCCGCACCACGGCGGCGGCTTCCTCGTCCACCAGCCAGTGATCCTTGTCCTCCGGGTCTTTTTTGTAGCCATAGATGGCGTTGTTGGTGGTGGGCTTGCCCGCCTTGCCTTTGACACGGTATGCTGCTGAAACCTTTTTGGACTGGTCACGCAGATACCATTCGTTCATGATATTGAGAAAGGGCGCAAACTCGCCGCTGTCCTGTTCCTCGCTGTCGATGTTATTGGCGACAGCAACAAAATGAACCCCATTCTGCCGGAACATTACCTCGGTGTAAAAGCCGGTTTGCAGGTAGTTTCTGCCGATCCGACTTAGGTCCTTACACAGCAGATGGGCCACC
>CAJMOI010000148.1 GCA_905215105.1 uncultured bacterium | reverse complement strand
AGGCGTGAAAAAATATCAATCGAGGTGTCAGCAGTATGAAAAAGGGCGCATATGTTCAGTTTCCCCGCACTGTTGTCAAGAACAGTGGCGAAAATGTCTGTCAGGGCTTCGCGGAAATTGTCTCCTGTCTGAAAGAAGCCTGCAATCAGAACGTAAAAACGATCCTGACAGTGGAGTGCTATCCCGGTGTCAATCAGCAGGAACTGCTGGAAGGTCTTCAGAGTCTGGGTGCCGTTCTGACCATCCACAGCGATGATCTGGCTTTTGAACCGGAGAAGATCGACGCGCTTCTGGAAAAGGATATGATGGACAGCGATCCGGTTTTCGGCATTATGACCGTTCGCCGTCTGGAGGACTATTTTTACAGTGACAAGCTGGAAGCAGCCCGCAAGGAAGCAGAAGCCGTGGAAAGGGGAATTGTACTGATTTACGGCGTAGGCGCCTCTTTGGTACATCCCGGCGATGTGCAGGTGCTGGCAGATATCACCCGCTGGGAAATCCAGCTTCGGTATCGCCGCGGCATGAGCAACTGGCGTACCACCAAAACCGATCTGCCCAAGCTGAAGAAATACAAGCGCGGATTTTTTGCAGAGTGGCGCTGGGCTGACAAGGTGAAGGAAAAACTGCTCCCCACCATGAATTTTTATCTGGACATGACCACCGAAGGCCAGCCTGCCATGGTGGACGGCGACAATTACCGTCAGGGACTTTTGAAGCTGTCCGGCCAGCCTTTCCGCATGGTTCCCTATTTTGATCCCGGTGTATGGGGCGGAAACTGGATGAAGACCCATTTTGAGCTGCCGGAAAACGGAAGCAACTATGCATGGAGCTTTGACGGTGTCCCCGAGGAGAACAGCCTGCTGCTGGACTTCGGTGGAAAGCTGATTCAGACTCCGGCTCTGAACCTGGTTTATGCACAGCCCCGTCGTCTGCTGGGCGAGCGGGTACACGCCCGTTTCGGAAAGGAATTCCCCATCCGCTTTGACCTTCTGGACACCATCAACGGCCAGAATCTGTCCCTACAGGTACATCCTCTGACCGAGTACATTCAGCAGAACTTCAATATGCATTACACACAGGACGAAAGCTATTACATTCTGGACGCACAGGGCGAAGATTCCTGCGTCTGGCTGAGTGTGAAAACGGGAATCGATCCTGAAGCAATGGCGGAAGACCTGCGCGCTGCACAGAGAGGCGAAAAGCAGTTCCCCGCTGAGCAGTATGTTAACTGCCTGCCCGCCAAGAAGCATGACCACTTCCTGATTCCTGCCGGTACAGTCCACTGCTCCGGCGCCAACACGATGGTGTTGGAAATCAGCGCTACCCCCTACATCTTCACTTTCAAAATGTGGGACTGGGGCCGCGTGGATCTGGACGGAAAGCCCCGACCCATTCATGTGGACCGCGGTGTGGCCAACATTCAGTGGGACCGGAACACTGAGTGGGTGAAGGAAAATCTGGTCAACGCGGTTACACCGGTTTACGAAGACGAGCACACCCATGTGGAGCGCACCGGTCTGCACGAGCGGGAGTTTATTGACACCTTCCGCGTGGATACGGACAAGGAGGCCACTATTCACCGCAACGGCAGTGTACATGTGATGAATCTGGTGGACGGCTGCCAGGCCAAGCTGGTGAGCACCGACGGTTCCTTCGAGCCCTTTGAGATTCACTATGCGGAAACCTGCATCATTCCTCAGGCCGCCGGTGACTACAAGCTGGTGTCCGAGGACGGTTCTCCTGTCAAGGCCATTATTGCCTGCGTTCGGAACTGATTTATTATCATGAGTTAAAAACATCCCCAGCTGCTATTGCGGCTGGGGATGTTTCTCTTTTATATAATAAAAGAAACTCCCGAAAGACAGCTTGGCCCTTCGGGAGTTATGAATATCGGGGATTATTCCATCACACGGATCGCATGATATCCTTCATGTACAGCGGTAAGAATCTTACGGGGCGCTTCTGCGTCTCCGATGACAGCCAATTCTTTTACCTTGCCGTCAAGAGCTGCTTCCAGCTCGTTATTGGAACGATAGCCCGCAGCGATGATAACTGTATCACAGGGAATGGTCTTGGATTCGCCATTCTTCTCGTATGTCACGCCGTTGGGAGTGATTTCGGTCACTTTGGCGCCGCAGCAGAGCTTCACATCACGGTCACGGAGCATATCCTTCAACGCCTGGTCGTTATTCAGGCAATGACCGGCAGTGAGCAGAACATCGTCCAGCATTTCAACAATCGTGACTTCTTCAGCGGTTTCCTTGACATAAGCGGCCGTTTCACAACCAACCAGACCGCCGCCAATGACCACTACCTGCTTGCCGGGTTTGGTGTCACCGGTAAGATAACGGTCAGATACCTGAGCATTTTCGATACCCGGAATCGGCGGCAAAATGGAGTGAGAGCCAGCAGCCAAAATGACCTTATCTGCACCGTATGCAATGATCTCTTCCGGGGAAGCGTCTTTGTTGCACACTACACGGACACCGTGCTTTTTCAGCTGAGTTTCCATATAGGTAATCAGATTGAGTACATCATGCTTGAAAGTGGGAGAACCAGCTGCCCAAAGATTTCCGCCAAGGCGTCCGGACTTTTCCCACAACTCTGCATCAAAGCCTCTTTCGGCCGCAGTGATGGCAGCTTCCATGCCGCCGGGGCCGCCGCCGATGACCAGAACTTTGCGGCTGGTTCCATTGGGCTTAGGCAGGGCATAATCATGCTCTGCGTAACAGGTGGGGTTCACTGCACAGTAATAATGCTTGCCGCTAAAGCCTGCCAACAGACACTCGTTGCAGCCAACACAGGGACGAATATCATCGATCTGTCCGGCTTTTACTTTATTGGCCCAGGCCGGATCAGCCAGCATCTGATGAGCCAGTACCACATAATCGAGAATTCCGTCTTCTACAGCCTTTTCGGCTTTTTCAGGATCAAACAGCTTGCCCTGACCCAGGACAGGACAGCTGACAACCTCTTTGACGGCCTTTACCACATTGAGCTGGTGGCCTTCGGGAGCGTAAACCGTGGAAATCGCCTTGTACCAGGCTTCGTAGCATCCCACATCCACATGAAGGGCGGAAATGCCGGACTCTTCCAGAATCTTGGCCATTTCCAGACCTTCCTCCAGCTCACGGCCGCCGGGAACTCCATGATAAGGAGTGAATTTCACCAACACCGGGAAATTCTTCGGAACATTAGCTTTGATGGCCTCGATGCACTCCAGTGTGAAGCGCATCCGATTGCGGAGACATCCGCCGTATTCGTCGGTGCGGTCATTCCACTGTTTGGAGTGGAACTGGTCCAGCAGATATCCGCCGTAGGCATGAAGTTCTACTGCATCTGCGCCAGCTGCCACTGCCAGAGAAGCGGAGTAGCCCATTCTCCCCACCAGATACTGGATGTCCTCTTTAGCAAAGGGCTTACATTTCAGGTTCGGAAACCAGAAGGAAGCACATTCACCGGCAGAATAAGGCGGAGTGAAGGGGTCTGTAAACTGCTGACGGCCCAAACCGGGAGACAGCTGTACACATACCTTCGCGCCGTAATGATGGCAGCGATCTACCAGCATATTCAGACGTTCCACATGATGGAAGTTGCTCAGCTCCGTACAGGGACGAGGCTCGTATTTGGTGGAAACCACATTGGCACCGGTGATAATCAAACCTGCGCCGCCTTTGGCACGTTCTTCAAAATAGTAGACTCCATCCATCGTGTAAGCGCCGTCAGCCTCACCAGTGGTACCCATGGGACCCATCACAATGCGGTTGCGCAGCTTCATGGAGCCGATTTGTGTTTTTTCAAACAAACGATTCAAAACGGTTACCTCCTTCTTTCCCGAAGCGTTAAACCCGGGTAATTGTTTACTTAACTCGAGTAAAGTATAGCACGGAGAATTGCTATTGTAAACAATCGGTTTGTTTGAAAATTAAAATCATTTTTTGTTGCTTTTGCTTGTTTCGCGTTGTATTCTTGTGTTTTTTTGCCTGTAGCGCTATACTTAGACAGAATAAAATCTGAGTGAGTAGGTAGGAAACAAACTATGGATCGGGAAACCATTTGCCGGACTGCATTGGCCCTTTTTCACGAGAAGGGCTACGATGCGGTAAAAGTACAGGATATCTGTGATGCTTGCAGTATTACCAAACCGACGTTTTACCACTATGTCTCTTCTAAAGAAGAATTGATCATCCATTTTTATGATGATGTCACCCTGCGTCTGACAGAAAATCTTTCCTCCATTATTGATGCGGACAATCACTGGGAACAATTTCTCATCTGTTTTGAGACGCTGCTGGAAGAAAGTGTGCGAATGGGACCGGATTTGAGCAGTCAGATGTTTATCGTCAACCTGAAAGAGGATCGCCACAGCTTCGACCGGCGCACCTACCTGACCAATATTATGGTGACCATTATCCGAAAAGGACAGCGCTCAGGTCAAATTCGAAATCCCGCTGACCCGGAAGCCCTTTACGAGGCCGCTGCCTATCTGTTTACCGGGTATGAGGTAATGTGGTGTATTCGCAATGGAAAGATGGAATGGAAAAAACGAATGCGCCGAAGTTTGGAAGCGATTTTTCAGGTTGCTCCGGATTTATGCATGCAGGAATCATAATTCAAAAGGTCTGCCGCAGAAATATTTGCAGCAGACCTTTTGGTTTATATATAATATAGAAAGGC
>CAJMOI010000147.1 GCA_905215105.1 uncultured bacterium | reverse complement strand
GACAGCATTCATGTTACCATACAGGAAAGAAGCCGCTGAGGAAGCAGATTCCAAAATATATGAAGTGGACAGCAGTGGGACAACCCGGAAAGAGCTGCTGAGCCTGAAAGAGAGTCTTTCTTTTATGATGGTGCATCGCGGCTATCTGTATCTTTCCTTTAGTGATTATCAGATGGGGGAAGAGCAATATACAGAAGAAAGAATGAAGGACATGAGTTTCCGGGTGGAACGGTACCGGCTGGATCAATGGGATGGCAAAGCGGAAATTGTTTATGAGAAAAAGGGAGAATGGGGCCAGATCAACGCCATGTTTGCCTATGGAACCCGGGCTTATTTTGTGGTAAGCGGATCAACTGGAATTGTCGTTTACAATTTGTTGGATCATTCTCACACAGAAGTTCGGGATACTAATGGGTATCCCACTGTTATCAACGGAAAACTGCTGTATTTCAAGACGCCGGAAGGACAGCAGGATGACATGAGTCTGGAAGAGAAGGCAGAATTGAAGAGCAAAAATATGGCGATCCTGGCGGAATTGGATGGTACTCCAATCAAAGAAACGGAAGTTTCACAGACATACAATCGAATTTTTGGCGGAAATGCACTATTAGCGGCAGACAATGATACGGATGTTTCCTTTGACCTTATACCGGAAGAAGACCGTGGCATCCGGTTGTATGATGGGGATATGAACTTTGTTCGGGAAATCAAGCTTGAAAACGGAACCATGCCGTCCCTGGGAATGAATGAGGACTATTTCTTCTATATGAAGCGGCTGGAAGAAACAGACGAGGTGCAAATCTGGGCCATTGATCTGCACAAGCTGGATGACCCGAATTTGAAGGGCGAGCCGTTCTTTGTGTCGGAGGAATAAAAGCCATGGTGCAATTTTGGGGCGTTCCTTTCTTTTGAAAAGAAAAGGGGCGCCCTTTTTGCAGGAATCCGGCAAAAAAAATGCAGATTTCCCGGTTCTCCCTCTCGAAAACCGGCGAAAAATGTGATATAATAGGCAGCGGATTTCAAACCGTATGATTTTAAATTGATATTTCAACACCGGAAAGGAAGATGCATCATGAGCATTCGTATTGGTATTGCAGGATACGGCAATCTCGGCCGGGGCGTGGAGTGCGCCATCCGGAAAAACCCGGACATGGAGCTGAAAGCCGTGTTTACCCGCCGTGACCCCGCTTCTGTTTCGATTCTGACACAGGGCGTACCGGTTTACTCCATGGAAAAGGCCCCCGAGATGAAGGACGAAATCGACGTGCTGATTCTCTGCGGCGGCAGCGCAACCGATCTTCCGGTGCAGACCCCTGCCATGGCACAGTATTTCAATGTGGTGGACAGCTTTGACACCCACGCAAAGATTCCCGAGCACTTTGAAGCTGTGGACAAGGCCGCCAAGGCCGCCGGCAAAATTGCCGTGATTTCCGCCGGCTGGGACCCGGGCATGTTCTCCCTGAACCGTCTGTATGCCAACGCCATTCTCACCGACGGCAAGGACTATACCTTCTGGGGCAAGGGCGTGAGCCAGGGCCATTCCGACGCCATCCGCCGCATTGAAGGCGTGCAGGATGCCCGTCAGTACACCATTCCCGTGGAGAGCGCCATGGAAGCGGTCCGCGCCGGAAAAGAGCCGGAGCTTTCCACCCGGGAAAAGCACACCCGCCTGTGCTATGTGGTGGCAAAAGAGGGAGCCGACAAGGCCCGCATTGAAAATGAAATCAAGACCATGCCCAACTATTTCAGCGATTACGACACCACCGTCCACTTCATTTCTCAGGAAGAGCTGGACCGGGACCACAAGGGCCTGCCTCACGGCGGCTGTGTCATTCGCAGCGGTAAAACCGGCTGGGAAAACGAGCATCATCATGTCATCGAGTACCGCCTGACGCTGGATTCCAACCCGGAGTTCACCTCTTCTGTCATTATCGCCTGTGCCCGTGCCGCTTTCCGCATGGAGCAGGAAGGCCAGACCGGATGCCGCACCATGCTGGACATCCCGCCGGCTTATCTCAGCGCCAAGAGCGGCGAGGAACTGCGCCGGACGCTGCTGTAATCCTCCAATCAAAATTGCACATGGGAGGGCGGCCAACAGCCGCCCTCTTTTTACAGGAAACTTTTCAGAACAGGAGTGAATCTTTTTGGAACAGTTACAGGGAATGCTTTTCCGGCTCTGCCGTGCCCCCGGCGCCGCAGGCCGTGAGGACAGTGCCGCCGAAACCGCCCGGGAGCTGCTGTCCTTCCTGCCCGATGTGAAAATCGATACCATGGGCAGTGTGGTGGCTTCTTTCGGAAACCCCGACAGCGACACCCATATTTTGCTGGACGCCCACATTGACCAGATTGGAATGCTGGTGACCTCTGTGGACGAAAACGGCTTTGTGAAAGTGGCCCGGGACGGCGGCATGGACCGCCGGGTTCTGCCGGGAAGCCGTGTGGTGGTCTATGGACAGGAGACCCTCAACGGAATCGTCTGCTGTCTGCCGCCTCACTTGACCAGCGGCGGCGAGGACAAGGTTCCGGACATCACCGACATGGCTGTGGATGTGGGTCTTTCCAAAGAGGAAGCAGACCGGCTCATCGCCCCCGGCGACATGGTGCTGCTGCCCGGCGAGCCCCGCCGTCTCATGGGAACCCGTGTCACCGGTGCGGCACTGGATGACCGTGCGGGATGCGCTGCCCTGATTCGCTGTGCCCAGCTGCTGCAGGGGGAAGACCTGCCCTGCAAAGTGACGGTGCTGCTGAGCACCCGGGAAGAAGTGGGCGCACAGGGTGCGGAAACCGCCGCTTTCCGGGAAGAGCCGGATCTGGCTGTGGCCGTGGATGTGAGCTTTGCGGAACAGCCCGGCGTACCGCCTCATAAGTGCGGAAAGCTGTCCGAAGGCCCCATGATCGGCATTTCCCCCATTCTCGATAAGCCTATCACCGACACCCTCCGCCGTCTGGCCAAGGAAAAGGACATCCCCTTCCAGCTGGAAGTGATGGGCGGGATGACCGGCACCAATGCCGATGAAATCAACGTGACCCGCGCCGGTGTTCGCTGCGGCCTGGTGTCCATTCCCCAGCGGAATATGCACACCCCGGCGGAAATCTGTGATTTGAAGGACATTGAAAACGTGGCGCAGCTGCTGGCTGCATTTGTCAGGGAGGTTGGAGCAACATGGCCGATTTGAATCTGTTGGAGCGCCTGTGCACGGCGCAGGGCATTTCCGGGGACGAAGGCGCTGTCCGGGAAGTGATTCTGAAAGAAATCACGCCCTTTGCCAAAAGCGTTACCGTGACCCCGCTGGGCAATCTCATTGTGGAAAAAGAAGGGGCAGCCCGTGCCAAAACCCGTGTGCTGCTCAATGCCCACATGGATGAAGTGGGACTGATTGTCACCGGTATCAACGAAAACGGCCTGCTGCGGTTTTCCACTGTCGGCGGCATTGACCGCCGGATTCTGCCCGGAAAATCCGTTCTGGTGGCGGGAACCGTTCCCGGCGTCATTGGAGCGAAACCCATTCATCTGCTGGATGGGGACGAAAAGGAGAAGGCTCCGGCACTGGACAGCCTGACCATTGATATCGGCGCTTCCTCCAAAGAAGAGGCCGAAACGTTGGTTTCCCCCGGGGACAGCGTGACCTTTGTCTCCCTGTTTGACGCTTCCCACGGAAGAATCCGCAGCCGGGCCATCGACGACCGGGCAGGCTGTGCCATCCTGATTGACCTCATGAAAAAAGACCTGCCCTATGACTGCACCTTTGTCTTTGCGGTGCAGGAGGAAGTGGGGCTTCGGGGCAGCAAAACCGCCGCTTTTGCCGCTGAGCCGGAAGCTGCCATTGTGGTAGAGTCCACCACCGCTGCGGACATTCCCGGTGTAGAACCGGAAAAGCAGGTGTGTCATGTGGGCAAAGGCCCGGTGCTGTCCTTTATGGACCGGGCCACCATCTATGACCGGGAGTACTTTGCGCTGGCGAAAAAGCTGGCGGCGGAAAAGGGAATTCCCTGTCAGGTGAAGGAAGCGGTGGCAGGCGGAAACGATGCCGGCGCCATTCATGTTTCCCGGGGCGGCGTGCGCACGGCAGCGGTGTCTCTGGCCTGCCGGTATCTCCATTCTCCCGTGGGCATGATTGCGGAGGAGGATTTCCACCACGCGGAAGAGCTGATTGAAGCCATGGCCATGGCCATCGCCGGAGGGGAAGCCCTGTGATTTCCCGGCTGGAAACCATGGACGGACTGCCCATCCCTCAAGACCCCTTTGCCCTGCGGATTGTTTCCGCAGGGCAATCCTATGGGCTGAATACGCCGTTTCTGGACATCTGGCAGGGAAGCGGACTGCTAATTTCCCGGATGGACAGAGCGGTAACCCTTGCCGGAATACCGGAAGAGAAGAGCATGGAGGAAACCCGGCTGTTTCTGGCGGCCTGTGGGGGAGAAACCGTCCTCTGTTCCCGGGAAACCGCCGCCTGTTTTCCGGAATTCTCCATCCAGGCAGGAGGACCGGTGCTGGGGCGGCAGCAGCCGGGGAAAACGGCATCTCTGCCCGGTGAGTTTCCCTCTCCCCGGACGTTGTATCAGGTGCTTTCTGCCTGTCAAAGCCCCTCTTTCCCGGTTCCGAAGTTTGAGCCCTTCTATCTGGACACCTCTCACCGGCTGCGTCATGGAACGGCGGCCGCCGTGGTATTGGAAGAGGCGGGAGAGCCTGCGGCCTGTGC
>CAJMOI010000146.1 GCA_905215105.1 uncultured bacterium | reverse complement strand
CCCTGTTTCCGGATGCCCCATAAAAGAATGCCGGAGCGGGAAGCCAGCGTGAGAAACCGCTCCGCTTTTCCGCCGTCCCCTTTACAGGAAAACTCCACCCAGCCGGTGAGCCACCGCGTCAGTCTGACCATATTGACCCCTTCCCTATATCAGATATTCCAACCCGGAAATAAACCCTTCCAGCACCAGCGCATCCCGGGTCATACTCCGTATTTTCAGATTTCTCCCGGAAAACCGCACACAGAGTTTTCCCATTCGGAGCTTTACCGTTTCCGGGTCATATTCCAGCACACCGCCGCAGCCCTCGATTGTAGCCCTTCGATTGCCGCAAAGCTCGATCCAGCCGGATGGCCCGTCAGGCGTGGGGGCAGCCAGCTGAAAACGGTCTTTTCCCTGTTCCCGGCCGTCTTTCCGTTCACCCACAGGCGTCACCTCCCACTTTGTCTGTCACCGTCAGATATATGCAGCTTTGGGGGCGCTCATGCCTTTCGGTTGATTTTCAAAGTCATCCCAACAGCAGGCATGACAGCGGTTTTGCGGGGATATATTTGAATACAGACCCTCTGCAAACCCTTCACCATTGGGAAAAATTGAAACGAACTCCTGAAACGAACCCTTGAAACGAAGTCCGAGCCCGGAAAACTCAGGACAACTGTCCTCTGTACAAGGACAAAATGCCGCGAAAAGGGCAAAAAACAGGCGATTTCGTTTCAGTTTGTTTCACTTCGTTTCAAGTTCGTTTCAATCACTAAGGTTCAAAAAACCGCATAAGACCGGGCTTTTTTGAGGGTTTCCCCTTCTATTGAAACGAAAGCAACGAACTTTTATAAAAAAAGAAATAGAGTATAATACAACAGAATAAAAGTGTTTTGACCTTCGTTTCAGTACTTCGTTTCAAGTTCGTTTCAATTGCCCTCTACCGGTGGGTGACTCCCTCAGTCGTCTACGCCGCCAGCTTTCTCGGCTACCGCCTCGGTCGGCGTTTATCTGTTTGCCACTGGCAAACAACGCCCTCAGGGAGGGAGCCTAATTAGGCCCCCTCTTCGAGGGGGCTGTCTGCGAATGCAGACTGGGGGAGTCTCCGCCCGTTATCCATAGGGTGCAAACATTTTGACAGGAGTGATGCAAATGATACGGGACAGACTGACAAAATGGCGGTATACCCTGTCCGCAGCTGTCGGGCTGGGCGCCGTCTGCTTTCTGGGCTGGGTTCTGCTGAAACAGCCGGAACCTGCGGTGCAGGGCGTGGTGCAGGGGATTGCCGCCTGTCTGGATACCCTGATTCCTTCCCTCTTCCCCTTCATGGTGCTCAGCGCCTATCTCACCGAAAGCGGCCTTGCCCAATTCATGGGCCGTTACACCGGTGCGCTGCTGCGCAAACTGTTCCGGCTTCCCGGATGCGCCGCCCCGGTGATTCTGCTTTCCTATCTGGGTGGATATCCCGCCGGGGGAAAAGCCATTTCCCGGCTGCTGCTCCGGGGAGAGCTCTCCGAAAAACAGGCTGGCCGGATGCTGTGCTTCTGTGTGGGCGCGGGGCCGTCCTTTGTCCTCACCTATGTGGGCTCCTGCCTGCTGGGCGCCCCTTCTTCCGGCTCCATCCTGCTGCTGTCCGTCACCCTGTCCGGCCTGCTGCTGGGGGTTTGCACCGGGCTTTTTTCCAAAGACACCGCCGCCGTGCCGGAACACCCGTCCCTCCGGCTTCCTCGCCGCTGGTCTGTGCCGTTTCCGACGCCAGCCGGGGAATGCTCTCTTTGTGCGCCATGGTGGTGGTTTTTTCCGCGCTGCTTTCCACGGCTTCCCGGCTGGGCTGGTTTGCCCCCTTGACCCGACAGCTGCTCCTTTGGGGAATGTCCCCGGGAAACGCCGCCGCGCTGCCTTTTTTCCTCACGGAAATCACCGCCGGATGCCGCACCGGCGCCATGGCCCGGGCTTCTCTCCCATTGTTCGCCTTTGGCCTTGGCTGGGGCGGCCTGTGCGTTCATTTTCAGGTATTCTCCTTCTTTCCCCGGCTGCCAGTTTCCCGGTGGAAGTTCTGGTGCTTCCGGCTGCTCCACGGGCTGGGTTCGGCGCTGCTCTGCCGGGTGCTGCTGCCATTTTTCCCGGAAGTCTCCGCAGCCTCCGCCCTGTGGAGTGATTCCCCTTCTGTGGGGCTGGCAGCTTCCATTCCCGCCGCCGCAGCGCTGTTTCTTCTGCTGCTGATTATGGCACTGGACGGCAATGTCCCCTCTCTTTCCGGAAAAGGCGGCATTTTCCCCAAAAAACCCCGTTGAATGACAGCGCTTTCCCCAAAGGTTTCCCTTTTCCCAACCGCCGGACTGTGGTATAATACAGATATTATGGAGACGGAGATGAACGGGAAAGGACGGAAACAGGAAATGTCATATCAAATCAATCTGGGGGAATGGAACTCGGTGTTCGCCGTTCCCTCTTCTCTGGTAGACCGGCACATGAAGCTGGCCGGAGCCGTACAGTTAAAAGTGCTGCTGTGGGTGCTTCGCCACAGCGGCGAAGAGATCAGCGATAAAACCCTTGCGGCAGCCGTTGGCGCAAGCCCGGCAGACACCCGGGACGCCATGCACTATTGGGTGGAGACCGGACTGCTGACACAGGACGGAAGCCGGCTTTCCCCCTGCGGCGCACGGGAACCGGAGCCTTCCGACCCACCGGTAGAAACACCCGCTGCAAAGGAATCGGAAAGCCCCCGGCTGGTTTCCGTTCTTCCCGCGCCTGTTACCACCGCAGCGGAAAACCGGACGGAACCCCCTGTGGAAAAAATACCGCCCCGACGGATTCCCAAGCCGGACGGGGTTTTCGTATCTCAGCGGATTGGCGAAAGCCCGGAAATCGGCTTTCTCATGCAGGAAGCCGAGGTCATTCTGGGACGTCCCATTTCGCCGGGACTCAGTTCCAGCCTGGTGTTTATTCACGACGACTACGGCCTGCCGGTGGATGTCATCATTATGCTGCTGCAATATGTGAAATCCAAGGGTCGGGACAACACCAACTATATTGAATCCGTGGCAAAGGGCTGGGCTTCTGACGGAGTATTCAGCCTGGAAGCCGCCGAACAGAAGCTGCGGCAGCTGAAGGAAAACGAACAGGCCTGGCGCAGAGTGGAACAGGCCCTGCGGATTTCTCACCGCTCTCCCAGCACCCGGGAAGAACAGTTTGCCCGGCGGTGGCTGCTGGAATGGAATTTCAGCGAGGCCATGCTGCGGGAAGCCTATGACCGGTGTGTGGATTCCACCGGACGGATGAACCTGAGCTATATCAACCGGATTCTGGAACGCTGGCACAAAGCCGGGGTTTCCAATCCGCAGCAGGCTTCGGCGGAACAGGCGGCCAAGTCCGCCGCAAGAGCACAACCGCCGGAGACCAGCTTTGATCTGGATGAATATGAACGCACCAGCGGATGGGGATTTACAGGAAAGGAGTAAACCATGGGATACAGTCGAGAAGTCTATGACGCCGCCATGGCGGTTCTGGCTCGCCGGAAAGCGCTGGCAGAACAGGAAGCCGAAGCGCGGAAATCCGCTTTTTATCAAATGGAACCCCGGGCAGCGGAAATCCAGCGGGAACTGGCGCAGGCCGGTTCTGCGGCGGGAAAATGTGTGGTTCGCGGCGGAGATGTGGCCGCTGCGCTGGAACAGCTGCGGGAGAAAAGCAAACGCTTACAGCAGGAGCGGGACAACCTGCTGCGCCGTGCCGGACTGGAACCGGACGGACTGGAGCCCCGTTATACCTGCCGGAAATGCGGGGACACCGGCAGTGTGGACGGCCGGATGTGCAGCTGTCTGAAAGGGCTGCTTCGGCAGGAATCCTATCGCCGTCTCAACGAATCCTCTCCCCTGACCCTGTCGGGGTTTGAGCAGTTTTCCCTGCGGTATTATCCGGAACAGTCCGACGGAAACGGCCCTTCTCCCCGGGAGCATATGGCCGGTGTGCTGGACAAGTGCCGGCAGTATGCCCGTCAGTTTTCCAGCCGCTCCCCCAGCCTGCTGTTTCAGGGACGGACCGGACTTGGCAAAACCCATCTGTCCCTTGCCATCGCTCGGGAGGTCATCGACCGGGGCTTTGGCGTATTGTACGGTTCCACCCAGAATTTAATGGCCACGTTGGAAAAAGAGCGCTTCGGCCGCTCTGACGAGGACACCAATCAGGCACTGCTCCAGTGTGATCTGCTGATTCTGGATGATCTGGGCACGGAGTTCTCCACCCCCTTTGTCACAGCGGCGCTGTATAACATCATCAACACCCGGCTCATGTCGGACAAACCCACCATTATCAGCACCAATCTCTCCATGAAGGAGCTGCTGGCCCGCTATGGGGAGCGGATGGTTTCCCGAATGATCGGCGGCTATTGCCGGGTGGTGTTCACCGGGCGGGATGTTCGTCAGATTCTCACCATGGAACGGGAGAAAAACGGCGGAATTCCGGGATAAATGACAGTTTTGTAAACATGGTAACATTTACGAATGATTTATTGTATCCCGGGAAAGGATATGGTATAATGAACCAGCCGCAAAAGCGGTTATTTTCGCCAAACCCATTTCCCATTGTTTTGAAGAAAGAGGTAGCCTATGAAATTGAATTCGATTTGGAAAGCAGCTGCCCTTGCAGCAGCCTGCCTGATGATGTTATCTGCCTGTGCCGGTGAGCCTGCTTCTTCCAGCAGCTCTTCCTCCGGCGAAACCTCCTCCCAGAGCGAAGTCTCTTCTCAAAGCGGGGTTTCTTCCGAAACC
>CAJMOI010000145.1 GCA_905215105.1 uncultured bacterium | reverse complement strand
CGGTTCACCGCCGGAAAGAGTCACACCGCCGGAACGGATAAAATTCCGGAAAGGCAGAATTTTTTCCACTACTTCTCCCGCTGTTGTGGAAGTTCCGTCGCCGCAGTCCCAGGTATCCGGGTTATGGCAATAGGCACAACGCAGCAGGCATCCCTGCAAAAATACTACATAGCGAATTCCGGGACCATCCAGCGCACCAAAACTCTCCACAGAATGAATCCGCCCGGTGGTTTCTGCAATATTTGACATGAAGGTCATCTCCTTTTTTGAAAATGTAAAAAATGCGCCCCGGCTTTGAAACTGGGGCGCATCATAATTTCTATAAAACTCAGAAATGGTCGTGGAAAGTACGGCTGATAACATCCATCTGCTGTTCTCGGGTCAGCTTGATGAAGTTTACCGCATAGCCGGACACGCGGATGGTCAGCTGGGGATACAGCTCCGGATGATCCATGGCATCCAGCAACACATCGCGGTTCAGCACGTTCACGTTGATGTGATGGCCGCCTTCCATAAAGTAGCTGTTGAGCAGCTGGGACAGGTTATCCTCGCGAGTATTCTCCTCGCGGCCCAGTGCGCCGGGCACGATGGAGAAAGTGTAGGAAATTCCGTCCTCGCTGTAGTCGTAGGGCAGCTTGGCAACGCTCATCATGGAAGCCACGCAGCCGCTGCTGTCACGGCCATGCATGGGGTTGGCACCGGGAGCAAAGGGCTCGCCGCGCTTACGGCCGTCGGGAGTGGAGCCGGTGTGCTTGCCATACACCACGTTGGAGGTGATGGTCAGGATGGACATGGTGGGACGGCTGCCACGATAGGTGCGGCACTTCTCCAGTTTGCCCATGAATCTCTTGACGATATCCACGGCAATTTCATCCACACGGGGATCGTTGTTGCCGAACTTCGGGAAATCGCCCTCAATCTCGTACTCCTTCACCAGACCGGTTTCGTCGCGGACCGGGTGAACCTTGGCGTACTTGATAGCGGAAAGGCTGTCAGCTGCTACAGACAGACCGGCAATGCCGCAGGCCATGGTACGCAGTACCTGCTGGTCATGCAGAGCCATCTGAATCTTTTCATAGCAGTACTTGTCGTGCATATAGTGGATGATGTTCAGAGCGTTGACATACAGGCTGGCCAGCCAGTCCATCATGACGTCGAACTTCTTCATCACATCCTCATAGTCCAGGGTGTTGCCGCGAACAGCCAGCAGCTCGGGGCCGACCTGATCGCCGCTGATTTCATCGCGGCCGCCGTTGATGGCGTACAGCAGGCATTTGGCCAGGTTGGCGCGCGCACCGAAGAACTGCATCTGCTTGCCCACACGCATAGCGGAAACACAGCAGGCGATGGCGTAGTCGTCGCCGAACTTCTTGCGCATCAGGTCGTCGCTCTCATACTGGATGGAAGAAGTCTCAATGGACATCTTGGAGCAGAAGTTCTGGAAGTTCTTGGGCAGACGGGGGCTCCACAGAATGGTCATGTTGGGTTCGGGAGCCGGTCCCAGATTGGTCAGGGTGTGCAGGAAACGGTAGGAGTTCTTGGTGACCATATGACGGCCATCGGTACCAATACCGCCGATGGACTCGGTAACCCAGGTAGGGTCGCCGGAGAACAGCTGGTCATACTCAGGAGTACGCAGGAAGCGAACCAGACGCAGCTTCATGATGAACTGGTCCACCATCTCCTGGATTTCTTCCTCGGTGTAGCGGCCGTTTTCCAGGTCGCGCTGTGCGTAAATGTCCAGGAAAGTGGAGGTACGGCCCAGAGACATAGCAGCGCCGTTCTGCTCCTTTACAGCAGCCAGATAGCCGAAGTACAGCCACTGGATCGCTTCTTTGGTGTCCTGTGCGGGCTTTGAGATATCAAAGCCGTAGCTCTCGCCCAGACGCTGAAGCTTTTTCAGAGCGCGAATCTGCTCGGCCACATCCTCGCGGCGGCGAATGGCATGGGTATCCATCACGTCATAGGTCAGGCCGTTGAGGTCATTCTGCTTGGATTGAATCAGAAAATCAGTGCCGTACAGAGCCACCCGGCGATAGTCACCGATAATACGGCCGCGGCCGTAAGCATCCGGCAGGCCGGTGATGATGTGGCTGTGACGGGCCTTCTTGATGTCGGGGGTATAGACGTCAAACACACCGTCGTTGTGGGTCTTGCGATACTGGAAGATCTCCTCCACCTTGGGGTCCATCTTGCGGCCATAGGCTTCCAGAGACTTTCTCACCATACGGATGCCGCCAAAGGGCATAATGGCGCGCTTCAGGGGAGCATCGGTCTGCAAACCGACGATGACTTCCTTGTCTTTGTCGATATAACCGGGTGCATAAGCGTCAATGTCGCTGATGGTGGAAGCGTCCACATCCAGCACGCCGCCGGCCTGACGCTCTTTTTCCAGCAGAACCTTCACTTCGTCCCACAGCTCACGGGTGCGCTGGGTGGGAGGCGTCAGAAAGCTCTCGTCCCCGTCATAGGGCGTGTAGTTGCGCTGGATAAAATCCTGCACATCAACGGTGTGGCTCCAGTGTCCGCTGATAAACTCTTTCATAGCTCTGTTTTCCTTTCTCCTGTTTTATAACAGGTGTCGCGCATTTTGTTCAAAATGTGATTCGGTTGGGCGCAAAGCCCGCCCGTGTGGGGAAAGCAGACAGTACAAAACTCAATAACCGAAAATCCCCGCCATGGATTCGTCGTTGTCAATCCACTCGATCACGGGAATCACTCTGTATTCCTGTTCGTTCAGCCGCACCACGACCCGGCTGATGCCTGCGTTGATAATCAGACGTTTGCACATGGAACAGGAAGAGGGATTTTCCACATAGGCGCCGGTACGGGCATCCTTACCCACCAGATACAGCGTTGCGCCGATCATCTCTTTTCGGGAAGCGCTGATGATGGCGTTGGCCTCTGCATGGACAGAACGGCAGACTTCATACCGTTCGCCCCGGGGAATCTGCAGTTTTTCCCGGATACAAACGCCCGTATCAATGCAGTTCTGGCGGCCTCTGGGCGCACCGTTATAACCGGAGGAGACAATTTCGTCGTTATTGACGATAATGGCTCCAAAATTACGGCGCAGGCAGGTTCCCCGCTCCAGCACCGTCTGGGCAATATCCAGATAATAATTTTCCTTGTCGCGGCGAGCTGCCATATTCGATGCCTTCCTCTCTGTTGTGTACTGATTCCGCACTTTGCCAAGTGCTCTGCTTTCGGCGCGTACTTTCGCGAAGACCCCGCGTTTCCGATCTGACGCGCTGCGGGAGAAAACCCGTATTCAGCCCCCAGGGGCTGGCGTGCAGGGAAGCATTGCCCTGCCGCCTGACGGCACTCGCAGAAAACACAATATCTGCGGGTTCCGTGTCTTGGTTATACTATATACCATTCATTTTGAATTGGCAAGGGATTTTTTCCATCCCTTTTTCCCTTCCGCATTTTCGGAATCCTTTACTTTTGAGAAAGTGCATGATAAAATAAAGAAAAATTCGCATTTTTGGAGAAGTTACCGATAGGAGCCTTTGACCGACAACAGGTTTTTATCATAAACCATGAAAACAAAAAGAAAATCCGATGGTATTTTGTCACAGTATCACGAATTTTCGGAACAGGAGCAATCATGACGGAGAAGAATACGGATCGCCTTTCCGACCTTTCCACCATGCGGGAAATCCTCAGCCGCCACGGGTTTACATTTTCCAAGGCACTGGGCCAAAATTTCCTCATTAATCCCTCGGTCTGCCCCCGTATGGCAGAGATGTGCGGCGCTGATTCGGAAAGCGGTGCACTGGAAATCGGACCGGGAATCGGTGTGCTGACCCGGGAACTGGCAAAGCGCACCAAAAAAACCGTTGCCATTGAACTGGACACCCGGCTGCTGCCGGTACTGTCGGAAACACTGGCCGACTATCCCAACGCCAGCGTGATTCATGGCGACGTAATGAAGCTGGATTTGAAAAAAATCTTACAGGAAGAATTCCCGGACATGAAAGTGGCTGTCTGCGCCAATCTTCCCTACTATATCACTTCCCCGGTCATCATGAAATTACTGGAGGAAAAACTGCCCATCACCTCCCTGACCGTCATGGTGCAGAAGGAAGCCGCAGACCGGATTTGTGCGAAGCCGGGCACCAGAGCCTGTGGAGCCGTGAGCGCCGCAGTCCAGTATTACGCGGAACCGGAAATCCTCTTCCAGGTATCCCGGGGCAGCTTTATGCCGGCTCCCAACGTGGACTCCACGGTCATCCGGCTGAATGTCCGCCCACAGCCGCCGGTGGAGCTGAAAAGTGAGGAGCACTTTTTCCGGCTGGTAAAGGCCGCTTTCGGCCAGCGAAGAAAAACCGCCGTGAACTCGGTTTCCGCCGGTATGGGACTGCCCAAAGCACAGGTGACTGCCGCTATGGAACGGGCCGGGATTGCCCCCAACACCCGGGCAGAACAGATGACGCTGGAAATGCTGGCTTCTTTTTCCAATGAACTGTTGATGTAAAACGGAAGGACAGGAAACGGAAATGGGAAAAATCAGGAAACTGACTGAAAAGGAATATGAAAAATACAGCAGCCTGTGGGATGGAGAAATCCGTCCGGAGCTAATTGAAAAGTGGAAAGAAGAATTGCTGGCGGGCCGCCGAATCATCTTTCTATATGAAGAAAACGAGGAAATTCTGGGCGAAGCAGCACTGGTACTGGAACCGCCTGTTTCCGAAGAAAAAACGGAACCTCAGGTATCCGTTGCCCGAATGATGGTCCGGGAAGAGTACCGCATCCCCAGAAGGCCACCTCTTTCACTACACCGTCTTCCACGTTCAGTTCGATGTTC
>CAJMOI010000144.1 GCA_905215105.1 uncultured bacterium | reverse complement strand
CAACTGACACATTTGCGATAGAGGAAGAGGTTGATGAATGTCCCATGGCAATAGCAAGAATTTTGATTGTAGAGGATGAACCCCCCATTTCCAACCTGCTGGAAATGAACCTGACTCAGGCAGGATATACCTGTACCTGTTGTTTTGACGGCGAAAAAGCCGCCGATCTCATCGCTCCGGGCAGATTTGATCTGATTTTACTGGATGTGATGCTGCCGAAAGTGGATGGATTTGAGCTGCTGGAATATATCCGTCCCATGGATATTCCGGTGATTTTCATTACGGCCCGAATCGATGTACCGGATCGGGTAAAAGGACTGCGGATGGGCGCGGACGATTATATCACCAAGCCCTTTGAAGTGGCGGAGCTGCTGGCCCGGGTGGAATCCGTGCTGCGGCGGTACCGTAAAACAGAGCGGATTCTTCATGTGGCGAATCTGGAAATCGACACCGAATCCCATCAGGTAAAAAAGGATGGGGAAGAAATCGAATTGACCGTAAAAGAATACGCCCTGCTGCTGTTGTTTGTCCGGAACCAGAATGTCGCTTTGTATCGGGAATCCATTTACGAACAGGTGTGGGAACAGGATTATCTGGGCGATACCCGCACCGTTGATCTCCATGTACAGCGCCTGAGAAAAAAACTGAACTGGGAAAACTGCCTGCAAACCGTCTATAAAGTGGGCTATCGCCTTGAACTGGCGTAAACAGTCATAGAAAAGGAGCTGATGCTGTGAAATTTTCCTGGAAAGTATTTCTGTCAACCATCTTGCTGGTAACGCTGGCTTTTGGTACCGGCGGAACGGTGATGATTTCTTCCCTTTTCCGCCAGACGCTGGAACAGGAACAGCAGATGGCCTTGCAGGAAAACCGTTATCTTTGCTTTTCTTTTCAAAACACTGTACAGTCCATGGGCAGTTATCAGACTTTTGACCCTCAGACAGTACTGGAGCAGATGGAAAATCTGACGGGAACCCGCAACAGTGAATTCTCCATTACGGAGAATGTGAAAAAAATCCGCTTTGAGGGCGGTGAAGCTTTCGCAGAATCCATCCCTGACGGACAGCGAAGCAGCCGTGTGGTGAGCGACGAGACCGGAAACCGGTACTATCAGGTTGTCAGCCACGTTCATCTCTCCAGCGGGGATTATTACCTGGAAAGCTACACCAATATTTCCTCGGCCTTTGACATACGGCGAAAGTATGTAACCCTGTATCAGGGAGTACTGCTGGCGGTAACCGGAATCAGCTCTTTACTGCTGCTCATTATCACCCATTTTCTCACACGCCCCCTGAAACGGCTGACGGACACCACCCGCCGGATTGCTTCCGGCGATTTTTCCACCCGGGCCGTCAACCAAAGTCAGGATGAAATCGGTGTTTTAACCCGTAATTTCAATGCTATGGCGGATGTGGTGGAGGAAAAAATCCGGGACCTGGAAAATACTGCCCGGCAGCGGGAGGACTTTGTGGCCAGTTTTGCCCATGAGCTGAAAACCCCTCTTACCTCCATCATCGGTTATGCGGATATGCTGCGGACTTTTGACATGGACCCGGAAAAACGGCGGACAGCCGCCAGCTATATTTTCAAAGAAGGGAAGCGGCTGGAAGCTCTGTCCCTGCACCTGCTGGATCTGATTGTGCTGCATAAGGAAAACTTTGAGCTGGAACCGGTGGCCTGTGATGCCTTTTTACAGGATGTGGAAAATCAAATGAAACCGGTGCTGCAAAAATATCAGATGACACTGGAAACCCGGTCGGAAAAGGGATGGATTCTGGTGGAACCGGCTTTGATGAAAACCCTTCTCTATAATCTCATCGACAACGGCTGCAAGGCCTCCGAACCGGAAGCCGCCTGACCCTCTCCTGCAAGCGGGTAGAGGAAGGCTTTTGCCTGTCCGTCCGGGACCATGGCCGGGGGATTCCGGAAGAAGAGTTATCCAAAATCACGGAGCCTTTCTATATGGTTGATAAATCCCGTTCCCGCCAGCAGAACGGAGCAGGTTTAGGACTGGCACTGTGTCAGGAAATCGCGCAGATTCACAACAGCACCCTGCACTTTGAAAGCAAACTGGGAGAAGGCACCTGTGTCTTTCTCGTTGTAAAGGAGGCCGCCGGACATGAAACATAAACTCCTTTATGGAATCAGCGGCCTGCTGGCCCTGTGTGTGCTGGGCATCACCGTGTTTGCGCCGGATTTTTATTTTCTCTATTGGGACTGGGATCGCAAAAACGAAGTCCAGAGCGAAAACCTCTATTTTTCCGAACAAATGGATCCGCTCGATATCTCCCAGGAACTGGAACTGCTGGCAATGTTCCAGTTGTCCGATTCTTCTTCCGATCATCTCTACCGATATACCGAAACCTTTCTTCCTACCGAACGGGAAATCCCGGAAAACGCCCTTTTTCAGTCCATTCGTCAGCAGTTTTTTCAACTGAAGGATAATTTTAATGAAACGCCCTTTTTCAGCAGCATTTGTGAGACATTGAGCAAGATCGATCAAGATCATATTGTAAACAGCTATCTGTGTCAGCTGGTCAATCTGGAAACTACCACCTACGGCTTTTCCATGTGGAAAGTCCATGTGGAAACGGAATGCTCTGATCTGGACTATACCCTCCAGGGAGACATTACATTGGATGCCATCACTGGAACTGTACTGGGATGGGATTTGAATTTCTGGCTCAATGGGAAAATCCCTCAGGAACGCCCATTTCAGGAGGTTGATGATATTTACGACTACTACGATCGGATGATGCGGGGGTTGTTCCGCACTTCATCGTATTACTGGGCACTGAATTCCCCTGCTGAAAATACCCGATACTATATAGATGCCGGACAATGGTTCTGTGATGTTTATGACTACAAATTTTCCACTGCAATGACGGTCGAACAAAATCTCTATTATACAATGGAAGATGGAGCAATGGACAACCGTTACCGCTGGTGTGTAGAATCGATTCCAAGAAAGTATTAAAGGGAAAGCAAAACACCCGCCCTGCTGTACTTCACAGCGGAGCGGGTGTTACTTATATGTAATTCAAAATTCGGAAAGCTTATCTCAACTCATTCCAGTGTTCATAAATGCGGTGCACGTTGTCGGGGTTCGCACCGGGGCCAAATTCGCACTGGGCGATGCAGCCGCCATCCTGCCACAGGGTGTTGTAAACACTCTCAACAGCGCGGTCAATATCCTCGCGAGTACCATGAGGAATCAGGTGCTGACGGTCGATTTCACCCCAGAAGGTAATCTTGCCCTTGTACTGCGCCAGATTTTCCACGCCCATGCAGAAAATCTGAGAGTTGATGGCATCCAGACCCAAGTCGATGAGCTTGGGCAGAATGGCCAGAATGTGACCGTCGGAATGCATGAAGATCTTCTTGCCATGTTTGTGGGCAATGTTGATATAATCCCGATACATGGGCATGAAGATTTCTTCCCAGATGGAGGGATTGATGAGCAGGCTCTGCTGAGAACCCCAGTCATCCATCATATTCAGTGCATCCACGTCGGTCTGTGCCCACCTGGTCAGCTGGCGGCAGTAGAAATCGTGCATCTTCTCGATGAACTCCATCATCTTGCGGGGCGGGTCCATCAAATCCATATAGAGGTTGACAGTGCCGCGAATAAATTGGAGCTGTTCAAAGGGGCGGGGGCAAGCGCCGCAGCAGATGAATTTATCACTGTCCTTGATGGACTCATTCACAGCGTCTACATCAAAAGTCAGCCACTCTTCGGGGATGTGAACCTTGTCTACATCCTCCCAGTCATCGTCGGTAACCAGCGGCTGCTTCACTTCACCGATGATACCGCGGTGAATGTTGGTAAACTGGCAGCCCCAGGCGTCGATATAGGTACCGACTTCACAGGGATCGCCGGATTCCAGCAGGGAAGGCTGTGCAAACTTTACCACAGGACCGCCAAAGTCCGGAGGAAAGTCCTCGATGATTTTTTTTCAGTTCGTTGGGGTAATTCTGGTTTGCCCAAGGCAGAGTCCACAGATCGCGGGGCACGCGGCCCTCAGTGTTGCGGAATTCCAGTGTTGCGTGTACCAGCTCGCGGGAGGTCATAGTGATTCCGTCCTTTCCTATTGATTCAGTCGCTTTTCCGATCACGAAAATTCGTGACTTTTCTCTCTGTTTGCAGTATACTACATTTAAAATCGTATTGCATTCAAAAAAGTATTCGATACGATTTTAAAGATTGGAGGAGTTTTTTGTGGCCAAACCTATGGAAGATCAATACTGGTGGAGTGATACCCGACAGGTGCTCACTGCGGAACAACACGGAATTCCGGGTGTGCACACCTTTGGTCACAGCTTGAATAACCGGGCACTGACGCCATTGGAAACTCATATTCATCCCGACTGTCTGGAACTGGTACTGATGGTCAAGGGAAACCAGACGTATACGATGGAAGGAAAAACCTATCCTCTTTCCGGCGGCAACGTCTTTATCAGCCCGCCGGGAATGGAGCACAGCAGCGGCGGTGAACCCCAGAATGTTTCGGAATTTTACTGGGTTCAGATTGACCTGTCTGCAAAAGAAAACTTCCTGTGCCTCTCCTCAGCCGCCGGAAAGGCGCTGCAAGACCGGCTGTCTGCCATCCGTCAGCCAGTACTGTATTGCGGAACCCCTCTGCGTCAGCTGCTCATTGACAGTTTTCAGAACGTTGTCTCCTCCGACCCTTTCCGCCGGGAATATGGGCGCAGTTTGCTGGTTTCCTTTCTATACGGCGTCATTTTACAGGAAACGGCTGGGACATTGACCCTTTCGGAAGAAATCGCCGCTGCCGTAACCTATATCCGTCAGAACATCCGGGAACCTCTTCCGCTGGAGGACCTTGCTGATTGTGCAGGAC
>CAJMOI010000143.1 GCA_905215105.1 uncultured bacterium | reverse complement strand
AAAAATACTCGGAATCCATCAAGGATTCCTGCGTTTTTTGCCTTGTATCTGTCTGCTGCTTGCGGAAAATCCGTCCATTTCTTTGTTTTCAGAAACGCCCTAATTAGAACGTTTGAAAACCCCGACCATAGAGGAGGAGAATGCTGAGTTTGGAACAGGAAAATCAACTGCTGGTATCCTTTGTGATTATCGCCAGAAACGAGGAAAAGACGCTGCCCGCCCTTTTTCGGGATATTCTGGCCCAAAGCTATCCCCACAGCCGCATGGAAGTGCTGCTGGTGGACAGTGCTTCCACGGACGGGACAAAGGCCTGTATGGAGCAGTTTGTCCGGGAAGAGGGAAGAGGCTTTGCCGGTGCACAGGTGCTGGAAAATCCGGGCAGGACGCTGGCACGGGGCTGGAATGTGGCGCTGCGGGCTTTTTCCGGAGACGTGATTCTTCGGGTGGACGCCCACGCCAATATTCCCGCCGATTTTGTGGAGAAGAACATCCGCTGTCTGGAAAGCGGGGAAGATGTGTCCGGCGGCCAGCGGCCCTGTATCATTGAAAACCCCACCCGGTGGCAGAAAACGTTACTGCTGGCGGAAAATTCCCTTTTCGGAAGCAGCATTGCCCCCTTTCGCCGGGACGTGGGCAAGATGTACGCCAAATCGGTGTTCCATGGAGCCTATCGACGAAAGGTCTTTGAAACCATCGGCGGCTATAATGAGGAGCTGGGGCGCACCGAGGACAATGAAATCCATTACCGGATGCGTCAGGCCGGGTTCCGGCTGTGCTTTGACCCGTCCATTATTTCCTATCAGCACGTCCGCAGCAGCCTGAAAACCATGATCCGTCAGAAATACGGAAACGGCAAATGGGTGGGGCTGACGCTGGGCGTCTGTCCCGGCTGTCTCTCCCTGTATCACTTTGTGCCTTTTGCCTTTCTCATGGCCATTCTCTTCACCACAGCGCTGGCCTTTGCCGGAATCTGGCAGCTGGCGGCGCTGATGTGGATTCTGTACGGGCTGCTGGCGGTAACCATGACAGTGACCTGTGTCCGGGATGAAAACTGGAATGCAACCTCCCTGTGTTTGCCCTTCCTGTTTCTGCTCCTGCACCTGTGTTATGGAGCGGGAACGCTGGTGGGCTTTTGCCAGCTGCCGGGATGGAAAAAGTCCCATCATGGCGGGCTGAGCCCGGCTATGGAAGAAGTGCGTGGAATTCTGAAAGAAACTTCCCGGAACGGGAAAGGAGCGGAAAGCAATGTCTGAACCCATGGAAAAAATGGAAATCTCCCCTCGGGAGTTACAGCTGGCCAGTTTGGAAATGGCCCGGTATTTCCGGGATTTCTGTAAAGAACATCATCTGATCTGTTATTTCTGCGGCGGCTGCTGTATCGGCGCCATCCGTCACAAGGGATTTATCCCCTGGGACGACGACGCGGACTTTATGATGCCCCGGGAGGACTACGAAAAGCTGAAGGAGCTTTGGCCCAAAGAAGCGGACACCCGGAAATATACCCTGGTGCAGCAGTCGGAGGAGCTGGTAGACCACAACCTGTTCCTCACCATCCGGGACAATGACACCACCGGCATCAAGCCCTATCAGAAGGACATCGATATGTGCCATGGCTATGCCATGGACATTCTGCCCATTGACGGCTATCCGGATTCGGAGTGGAAGCGGAAGGTGCAGCTGTTCTGGGCGCTGGTGTACTCCCTGTATTGTGCCCAGCTGGTTCCGGTGAACCACGGAAAGAAAGTGGCGCTGCTGGGCAAAATCGGGCTGGCACTGGTGCCCTCCAAAAAGCTGCGCTATCAGCTGTGGAAGCTGGCGGAGCGGAAAATGACCCGTTACCCTATTTCCCAGTCCCACTATGTCACAGAGCTGTGCTCCGGGCCTTACTATATGCGGAAAAAGTACCGGCAGGAGTGGTTTACCAAACAGGAGTACCGGGAGTTTGAAGGGGAGCTGTTCCCCATCCCCGCCGGATATGACGGATACCTGCGGACGGCTTTCGGGGACTATATGGAGCTTCCCCCGGAGGAAAAACGGGTGCCGTCCCATGATCTGCTGTTCTGCGATCTGCATCATAGCTATCGGGAGTATAAAGGGAAGTACTATTGTACCGGGGAGAAAAAAGACTGATAGAAAAACAGAATCAGCCCCCCGGGGCTTGCAGAAGGAGGCAGGCGCTGGTCTGCCTTTTTTCATTATCAATCATGTATCATGAATAGGAGGAATGGATGATGCTGGCCTATACATATGTGGAAAAAGGAAAATTTGCCCTTTGGGAAAAGCCCCGTCCGACCCTTCGGGACG
This sequence comes from uncultured bacterium, assembly GCA_905215105.1. Taxonomy (GTDB): domain Bacteria; phylum Bacillota; class Clostridia; order Oscillospirales; family Acutalibacteraceae; genus Heritagella_A. Next base: position 2,565 of record CAJMOI010000143.1, on the reverse strand, counting down.
ACACCGACGCCATTGTCCGGGTGACGCTGGCCAGTATCTGCACCAGTGACCTGCATATTCTCCATGGCGCTGTGCCCCGTGCAGTTCCGGGCATTACCGTGGGTCATGAAATGGTGGGCGTGGTGGAAGAAGTGGGCGAAAAAGTAAAGACCGTCAAGCCCGGAGATCGGGTGACGGTCAATGTGGAAACCTTCTGCGGTCAGTGCTTCTTTTGTCAAAAAGGGTATGTGAACAACTGCGAGCATCCGGAAGGAGGCTGGGCGCTGGGCTGCCGGATTGACGGCGGACAGGCGGAATTCGTCCGGGTTCCGCTGGCGGATCAGGGGCTGAACCGGATTCCCGACACGGTAACGGACCGGCAGGCGCTGTTTGTGGGGGATATTCTGGCTACCGGCTTCTGGGCTGCCCGTATCGGGGAGATTTCCCCCGGGGATACGGTGCTGATTCTCGGTGCAGGCCCCACGGGACTCTGCACCCTGCTCTGTGTGCTGCTCCGCCATCCCGGAAAGGTCATCGTCTGTGAAAAAGATCCCCAGCGGCTGGCCTTTGTCAGGGAACACTTTCCCCAGGTGCTGGCCGTGGTTCCGGAAGAGGCAGAACAGGCGGTTTTGGAAAACAGCCGGCACGGCGGCGCGGATGCGGTGCTGGAAGTGGCGGGCGTGCCCGAAACCTTTGAGCTGGCGTGGCGCTGTGCCCGCCCCAATGCCGTGGTGACAGTGGTGGCCCTGTATGAGGACGCCCAGCGCCTTCCCCTGCCGGATATGTACGGGAAAAACCTGATTTTCAAAACCGGCGGCGTGGATGGCTGTGACTGTTCGGAGATTCTGGAACAGATTAGCAGGGGAGAGCTGGACACCACTCCGCTGATTACCCACACTTTCCCCCTTGAACAAATCGAAGAGGCCTATCGGCTGTTTGAAAACCGGGAGGACGGCGTCATTAAAGTGGCCATTGTCCCCTGAATCATTCCCCGTAGATGCCCTGGACGGAAACTTCCCCGGAATTGATGACCAGCAGGGAGCCGTTGGACTGACGCACGACCAGTTCGCCCTCGTCGGTGATGTCCTCTGCAATGCCGGAAAGACGGATGTTTCCCCGCTGGGTGCTGACCGGACGACCGATAGTGACGCAGTTTTCCCGGTATTCGTCCAGCACACTGCGGGTTCCGCTGATTTCCTGCCGTTGCAGGAGGAGCTCCAGCTCTTTGAGAATGGCCTGCAATACCAGTGCCCGAGGCCATTTTTTGCCGGTGGAGAGGAAGAGGGAAGTGGCTTTCCAGGCGATTTCCTCGGGGAAGTCTTCGGTGTTGACGTTGACGCCGATGCCGGGAATCACATATTCCACGCTTTCCATCTCAGCGGCCATTTCCGTGAGAATGCCGCAGACCTTCTGACTGCCGATGACCACATCATTGGGCCACTTGATTTTTGCGTCACATCCGGTGAGGGAGCGGATGGCCTTTGCCACCGCCAGCCCGGAAAACAGAGTCAGGTTGGTCACCTGTTCCGGGGAAGCCTTGGGGCGCAGCAATATGGAGAACCACAGGCCGGTTTTGGGCGGAGATTTCCAGACTCTTCCCAGCCGGCCTTTTCCGCCGGTCTGCTCCTCCGCTACAAAAACGCTTCCGTGGGGTGCGCCCTGATGAGCCCACCGTTTGGCTTCATTGTTGGTGGAGTCCACCGTTTCCAGCGCGTGGATTTCACTGACCAGCGTGCTTTCCAGCCCGTCCCGGATGGTGTCTTCGGTGAGCAGGTCAGGGGTGGAAACCAGCCGGTACCCTTTATTGGTGACGGAGTCAATGACGTATCCCTGTTCCCGCAGGGCGGTGATGGCTTTCCACACCGCGGCCCGGGAGACCCCAAGGGTTTCGCTGAGGGATTCTCCGGAGACAAAGCCGTCCGTCTGCCGCAGGGAGTGCAGCACCTTTTCTTTTGTTCTCATGGTTCCACGTCCTTTCGCCGTTTCGCGCTGTTTTTTCTGTTTTCGTTATTATAGCGGTTTTTTTTCAAAAAAGAAAGGGAAAAACCGTCGGGAAAATTTTTTATAATTCTTTTAAGTGGTTGTAACTCCTCCCGGAAAGCGATAAACTTAATGCCATGCGCATTGATGCCCTGGTCAGGGAGTCAATGAAACTTTGCTGGAAAAGTGTATGAGGGAAGGAAGCGGTCTTTATGTTATTGGAATGTGAATTGTCTTCTCAGGTGCTACACACGGCGGTCCGGGTGTTTGTCATCTTGCCGGAGCTGAAAACTTCGCCCGAAGGAAACATCCTTCCGGCAGCGGAACAGCGTTTTCCCGTTCTGTACTTATACCACGGCGGCTATGATGATGGAAGCTGCTGGGTGCGCCGTACTAATATTGAGCGCTATGCTGTGGAAAAGGGTCTGGCAGTGGTCATGCCGTCTGCCGGGAACAGCTATTATACCGATGCCGGTGTAGGACGGGAGTACTTTACCTTTATTTCACAGGAGCTGCCCCAGCTGGTACGGGGAATCTTCCCTCTCTCCGACAAGCGGGAGGAAAATTTTGTGGCGGGGCTTTCCATGGGCGGCTACGGCGCTTTTA
>CAJMOI010000142.1 GCA_905215105.1 uncultured bacterium | reverse complement strand
GGGCTGCGCAATATGTTCGGCGGCCGGAGCCAGGGATATGAAGACGAGCTCTGCAACGCCCGCAATGAAGCGTTGGAAGAAATGAAGCGGAGAGCCGCATCTTTAGGCGCTAATGCTGTAATCGGAGTGGATATTGACTATGAAGTGCTGGGCGCAGACAACGGGATGCTGATGGTCACTGCCAGCGGCACCGCAGTCATTTTTGAATAAGAACAGAGAGAAAAATTGCCTGCTGCAAAATCATCGCAGCAGGCAGTTTTTGTTTTATATTACACCGTCAGATCCCGTCGGGAAAAGATGCCGATTCCTCCGCCGTACAGCACCAGAGAACCCACAAACAGCACGGCAATTTGCCAGGGAACGCTGTCTCCGATGGAAATCGCTTTGGGGTCAAACAGAGTCAGCGGCGTCAGATACAGGAGGAATTCCCAGCTTTCATCCATCTGTCCCAGCATTTGCAGCAGAACAAACACAATGCACAGCCCGGCCCCCACGCCGATGGCCCAGCGGCTTTCCTGAAAACTGCACGCACTGCAAAAGCACAGCCCCGCCAGAAGCTCCAGCATTCCCAGCAGACAGAAATTCAGGAAAACAAACTGTCCGCCGTCCAGTTCTCCGGGAAACATGATCTCAGACAGCACCAGCCCGCAGAGCGTTTCATACACGACAGCCGCCAAAACGCACATAGCCAGTACCACCGCCTGTGTCAGGGCAATGGAAGTCCGGGAGTGGGGCGTTGCCAGCAGACAGGCCATGGACCCCCGGTCGATATACCGGGCCATCAACCGACTGGAAAGGAACAGAATCATCACCAGCGGCAGACAGATCAGCAAAAATCCGTACAGGTAATTGGCCAGAAATTCCAGCAGCGTAGCGCCCGGTGTATCCATTCCAAAAGCGGAAAACAGTTCGGGCATACTTTCCATCATGAGCTGTAAGCTTCCGCCCATCTCCGGGTCAAACATGCTGATGATGACGCCTGTATACAGGGTGAAAATCCCGCAGAAAATCAGGACGATTTTATAATTGACCCGCCATTCCCGGCGGAAAAGAGTCCATACCATCATGCTTCCCCCTTCCGGTCAGCGGCTTTTTCTTCTCCGTAATATCCAAGAAACATATCTTCCAGCGTCTGTGTCCGCAGCTGCAAATCCGTTACCCCACAGCCCGCCATTTTTTGCAGCAGCAGAGAGAGGTTTTCCCTGCCGGAAACCGAAATCTCCACCCGGTTTCCATGCCGAACGGCCCCGTTCCACTGACCGGCTGCTGTTTCGGCTTCCCTTTCCCCGGGAAATACAAACTGATAGGTTTTGACCTTGCTTTTCCGCAGGGAATCCATTTCCTCTATAGCTGCAATGCGGCCTTTTCGTAAAATTGCCACCCGGCTGCAGGTGCGCTCCGCTTCCTCAAAAAGATGGCTGGACAGGAACACCGTCGCGCCCCGTTCCCGGCTTTCATGCACCAGTTCCAGAAACCGGTTCTGCATCAGCGGGTCCAGTCCGCTGGTGGGTTCGTCCAGAACCAAAATTTCCGGCTTTGCCAGAAAAGCGTTGAGAATCCCCAGCTTCTGTTTGGTTCCCTTGCTCATGCGGCGAATTCGCTGCTTTCCGTCCAGTTCAAAGAGGTCGGACAGACGCCGAGCTTCCGTCAGGTCGGAAACACCCTTCATTCCGGCCATGAACCGCAGAAACTGCTCGCCGGTTATGTCGTCGGGCAGTGCCAGTTCTCCGGGAAGATACCCCACATGAGCCTGAATTTTTTTCGCGTCCCGAAAACAGTCCATCCCCAGAATCCGTGCGCTACCTTTCTGGGGGCGGATAAACCCCATCAGCTGCCGGATAGTGGTGGTTTTCCCTGCGCCGTTGGGGCCTAAAAAGCCGAAAACCTCCCCTTTCCCAAGGGTAAAGTTCAAATCAAACACACCCCGCCCTGCGCCGTATTCTTTTGTCAGGCCGGAGACTTCAATGACCGGTTTCATCCATACATTCCTCCTTTTGTTCCGGCTGCCAGTATTCCGGACGGTATACATACTTCCGGAGCATGACGCACCAGTTTCGAAATTCCGCCAGCAATGCGTCCATATCCAGTTTCTCACCGTCAATCAGCTGTTTATGGCAGTATCCGTCGGTGAGATAGAGAAGCAGTTCCATGGCTTTTCTGGGTGTCATTCCCGGCACAAACCGGGAGGTATCCAGACGGGAAAAATACTCTTCATAAATCTTTTCTGTCATGACGGAAATATATTTCCGCACATGGGGCAGCAGTTCCCGATCCGTACAGAAATACATCCGCATACAGAATTCCAGCGCCCACGGGAATTTCTCGAGGATTTTCCGTTTCCGCTCCACTGCAACCTCCAGCATTTCAAAAAAGTCCGTGACAGGTGCAAGACTTTCGGGAGACAGCTGCCGGATAATCGCTTCCCGGACATAATCCGCCAGATACAGATACAAAGAGCACTTGTTTTTGAAATAGTAAAACAGCAGACCCTTGGAAATTCCGGATTTTGCGGCGATATCATCGGTACTGGCCTTTTTATATTCGTTTTTCGAGAACACTTCCAGCCCCGCCCGGGTAATTTGTTCCTGTTTTTCCGGCGGAAGTGAAGAAAATGGCTGTGCCACCTGATCCCCTCCCTTTTCCCGACTGACCCTCCGGTCAATCTTTGGTTCCATTATAGGGGATTGACTGGAATTTACAAGGGGCCTTTTGGAAAAACAAAAAAGGGAAACCCGTTTTCAGGGTTTCCCTTTGGCAGGATCAAATATAGGAGGAAATTCCTCAGCGCTGGCCGCGCTTTTTCAGCAGCTGCTCGATCTTCTCGTGGGGATCGATGATGGTGCTGACGGAGTTGTCGTGGTTCAGAGCGGCAATGAAGTATGCGATATACTTGGAAACGTCCACCTCGAAGAACCACTCGCGCTGCCGCAGTTCGGGGGTGCGATAAGTCAGGTTGCTGCCCAGCACACCGGAGATGATGCCGTCCTTATAGGCCTTGTCGAACTGCTCCAGACCGTTGGTGAAGATCGCATAGGTTGCATAGGCGAAAATACGGCCTGCGTTCTGCTTCTTCAGGGCATAGGCAATATCCAGCATGGACTCGCCGGAGGAAATGATGTCGTCGGCGATGAACACGTCCTTGCCCTCTACGGAAGAGCCCAGGTATTCATGAGCCACGATGGGGTTACGGCCGTTGACAATCCGGGAATAGTCGCGGCGCTTGTAGAACATGCCCAAATCCACGCCCAGCACGGAAGCATAGTACATGTTGCGGTTCATGGCGCCTTCGTCGGGGCTGACTACCATGAAGTGGTCACGGGTCAGAGAAATATCCGGCACATGGCGGAACAGGGTTTTCAGCACCTGATAGGTGGGCATCACGTTGTCGAAGCCCATCAGCGGCACTGCATTCTGGACGCGGGGGTCGTGAGCGTCAAAGGTCACCACGTTGGAAACGCCCATTGCAGCCAGCTCCTGGAGCATTACGGCGCAGTCCAGAGACTCCCGATAGCTGCGGCGGTGCTGACGGCCGCCGTACAGGATGGGCATAATCACGTTGATGCGGTGAGCCTTGCCGCTGGCCGCCTGAATCAGGCGCTTCAGATCCTGAAAATGATCGTCGGGGGACATGCAGTTCTGTCTGCCGAACATATTATAAGTGCAGGAATAGTTGCCCACATCCACGATGAAATACAGGTCATCGCCGCGAATGGTGGATTTGATCAGTCCCTTTCCGTCGCCGGAGGAAAAACGGGGGCATTCGCTTTCCACGATAAAGTTGTCCTGGTTGCGGCCGGCTTCCTTGGCCCACCGTACCAGATGCTCATTGATCATCTCGCCCAGTTCCCGGGCGCCTTCCAGAGGAATCAAACCAAGGGGAGCTACGCAATCGCCTTCACTGAAAAAAAGCTGTGCATCCGTCTGTCTGTCCATACCGTTCTCCTTACTTTACTGAAATTATTGTAACAAAAAACGCGGCCCGGCATTCTCCTGGTACCGGGCGCTCAAATCTATCCCTATGATACCATAGTTTCTCCGTTTTTGCCACAAAAAAACAGGATTTTTGTCGAGTTTGTGAGGGTTGCCGGGTTCCGCCGGAGGTTTCCAGCGGGTTTTTGTCGAGGAAATAGTGCGTACAAGTTGGTTTTTCCTGAAAAAAGTCCGGATTTTAACCGGTTTTAACAGAATTTTCAACCATTTCCTGCGAAAAAGATTCCGGTTCTCCCAGTGCCCGGGTGCGTTTCTGACTGCGCAGATCGCTGAAAACCATGAGGGTCACGGCGCCCAGAATGACCACACAGCCCATCAGCTTTGCAGGCGTCATGGTTTCGTGGAGAATCAGCCAGCCGGAAAGCACACTGGAAACCGGCTCAAACATACAGAAAATCGCCGCCGTGCTGGAGCCCAGATCCTGAATGCCCTTTTGCAGCAGGGCCACTGCCAGAAAGGACGTGCAGATGGCAATGAGAAAGGTATACCCCATAGCCAGCGGCGGCAGGAAAAAGTTGATTTTGCCAACGGGAATATCCACCAGTAAAATTGCCATGGCATTGGTAAATCCCATATAACAGGCCACCTTGTTGGGGTTCATCCGGCGCAGCGGGGTTTTGTCCATGCCGGTGAGATAACAGCCATAGGTGACCGCCGAGGCCAGCGCCAGCACAATGCCCGGAAGGGCGGCGTTCCCGCCGGGGTCCGGAAAGAAAAACACGCCGATTCCCGCAGCGGTCAGCGCAATGAGCTTCCACAAACCCAGCCGCTCCCGGAAAATGATCCGGCAAATCAGGGCCGTTACCACCGGATACAAAAAGTGCAGGGTGGTGGCAGTTCCCACCCCTACATAATTGTAGGATTCATACAGCATATAGGTGGTGCTGGCACGAAAGACCACGCCCACCAGCAGCAGAAATCCCACTTCCCTGAGAGAAACCCGGAAGGGGATTTTTTTGACAAACAT
>CAJMOI010000141.1 GCA_905215105.1 uncultured bacterium | reverse complement strand
ATGACCTGAAACAGGAAGTGCTGGAAGAGCTGCCGCCCGTTCGCCGTCTTAAGCGGTTGACGGAAATTTTGCAGGAAGAAATCAAAATTCTGTCCATTGAAGCGGAGCTCAACGAAAAGACCCGGGAGCAGATGGACGAGAACCAGCGGAATTATTACCTGCGGGAACAGATGCGGGTGATTTCCGAGGAGCTTGGGGAAGAGGACAACCCCCAGCAGGAAGCCGACGAATTCAGAACCCGGATTCTGGCGCTGAAGCTGCCGGAATTGCAGGAGAAAAAGCTGCTGAAGGAATGCGACCGGCTCTTTAAGATGCCTTTTGGTTCCCACGAGGCCACGGTAATCCGCGGATATCTGGAAACCTGTCTGGAGCTTCCCTGGAACACCCTGAGCAAGGAGCATATCGACATTGCAAAAGCCCGTCGGGTGCTGGACCGGGATCATTACGGCCTGGATAAAGTCAAGGAGCGGATTCTGGAAACGCTGGCAGTCCGCAAGCTGACCACAGAAGCCACCGGTCAGATTATCTGTCTGGTGGGCCCTCCCGGCGTGGGAAAGACCTCCATCGCCAAATCCATTGCCAAGGCCGTGGGTCGCAAATATGTCCGGGTTTCTCTGGGCGGTGTGCGGGATGACTCCGATATTGTGGGACACCGCAAAACCTATATTGGTGCTATGCCCGGCCGGATTATCGCCGCCATCAAACAGGCCGGTACCCGGAATCCCCTGATTCTGCTGGATGAAATCGACAAACTGGGCAAGGATCTGCGGGGCGATCCGGCTTCCGCACTGCTGGAAGTGCTGGACTCCGAACAGAATTCTTCTTTCCACGACCACTATCTGGATATGCCCTTTGACTTGAGTCAGGTGCTGTTCCTGACAACTGCCAACGATGCTTCCACCATTCCCGGCCCCCTCTATGACCGGATGGATGTCATCGAGCTGCCCAGTTATACCCACGAGGAAAAGTTCCATATTGCCTCCAAGCATCTGGTTCCCAAGCAGATCAAAAAGCACGGTCTTGACCCCAAGCTGGACAAAATCACCCCCAGCGCCATCCGGGAGCTGATTGACGGATATACCCGGGAGGCCGGTGTCCGTACACTGGAGCGCACCATTGCGTCCCTGTGCCGCAAAATGGCCAAGGAAGTGGTTTCTTATACCGGAGAGGAGCCGCTGAAAATTTCCATTACCCCGGACAAGCTGGAAGGCTATCTGGGCCCCAGAAAGTTTAAAAAGGACGTTCTGGACAAAAAGGACGAGGTGGGACTGGTCAACGGTTTGGCCTGGACCAGTGTCGGCGGCGAAATGCTGCCGATCGAAGTGGCGGTCATGGAAGGATCCGGCAAAATCGAGCTGACCGGTTCTCTGGGAGACGTGATGAAGGAATCGGCCCGTACAGCCATCAGCTGCATCCGCTGTCGGGTGAAGGAGCTGGGCATTGAGCCGGATTTCTATCAGAAGAAGGATATTCATATCCACTGCCCCGAGGGCGCCATTCCCAAGGACGGTCCTTCTGCCGGTATTGCCATGGCGACGGCTATTGCCTCGGCGCTGTCCGGTATTCCGGTAAATCATTCCGTAGCCATGACCGGCGAGATTACCCTGCGGGGTCGTGTGCTGGCCATTGGCGGCCTTCGGGAAAAGACCATGGCGGCCTATCGTTCCGGCATACAGACCGTGCTGTTCCCGGCCGAAAATCTCCCGGATCTGGCGGAAGTGGATGAGGCTGTGAAGAAGGCGGTTACATTCCTGCCCATGGAAAAGGTGGAGCAGGTGCTGGAAGCCGCGCTGGTTCGCACGCCCCATCCTGCGGCACATGCAGATGCAGGCGCTGCACCGGCTTCACAGGAAGAAGGAGGCGCACAGCCCGTAGACCCCGGCGTATCGGTTCCGGCTGCGCCCATGCCTCAGTAAAGGAGAACGACAATGAATTTTCAGCAGGTTTCGTTTGAGCTGTCGGCGGGAAAAGCGTCCCAGCTGCCCCCGTCCCAGCTGCCGGAAATCGTCTTTTCCGGAAAATCCAACGTGGGAAAATCCTCCCTGCTCAATAAACTGGTCAATCGGAAGGCGCTGGCACGAGTCAGCGCCACGCCCGGTAAGACTGCAACCATCAACTTTTTCCGGCTGCCGGACTGCCGTCTGGTGGATTTGCCGGGCTATGGCTATGCAAAGGTTTCTCAGTCCGAGAAAAAGCGCTGGGCCGAGCTGGTGGAGGGCTATTTTGCCCAAAACCGGAATATCCGGCTGGTGATTCAGCTGCTGGATATGCGCCACGCCCCGACGGAAGAGGACCGGGGAATGGTGGAGTTTTTGCTGGAACAGGAAATTCCTTTTCTGGCGGTATGCACCAAGGCGGATAAACTGAACAAAACCAAGCGCACCGAACAGCTGGCCTACTATCTGGACATCTTTTCTGAGACCGATGTAACGGTGATGCCCTTTTCTTCCCAGACGGGAGAGGGCGTGGAAGAGCTGCGGGCCTATATTGAAAAGGCCTGTGAAGATGTAAGCGTTCTTTAATGGTTGTCAGATATCATCAGATATCATTTTTTTGCCTTTACTTTTTTGCTTTTCTGTGCTAAAATTTTATTCAGCGAAAGCGCAACAGTACAGTCAATCGCTGTGGGGGTTGCGGGAAACAGGGTTTCGCCTGAAGGCGAATGCGGCATATTACAAAAGCAAAGGGTGATCCGAATTGAATTCAAAGTTACAGGACAGCAACATGGACTTTTTGTTCCGCTCCATTCTGACGCTGAAATCTGTGGAGGAATGCTACGACTTTTTCGAGGATCTGTGCACCGTACCGGAGCTGAAAGCCATGTCTCAGCGCCTGGTAGTGGCGCATATGCTCAGTACCAAACGGGTATACAGCGAAATCGTGGCGGAAACCGGTGCGTCCACTGCCACCATTTCCCGGGTAAACCGTTCGCTGAACTATGGATGTGACGGCTATGAAATGGTGTTTAGCCGTCTGGAGGCCATCGGCAGAGAGCAGGCGGAAGCCAGATTGCAGAAGGAAATCGAAGAGAGGAAGAGAGAGGAAGAAAGCTGATGGGGGCCTATGAGTCCTTTGCCCAATATTATGACCGGCTGACCAAAAACGTGGAATATACCCGCAGGGCAGACTATCTGTGCAGTCTTCTGGAAAAATGGCAGCACGAACCGGGCCTGACGCTGGATCTTGCCTGCGGAACCGGGTCCATGACCCTTGAGTTGGCCCGTCGGGGATTTGATGTATACGGTGTGGACGGCTCCATGGAAATGCTGGCAGAGGCCCAGCAGAAGGCTGCCGATGAGGGGATGAGCCTTCTGTTCCTCTGCCAGAAAATGCAGAAGCTGGATTTGTACGGCACCATCGATACAGCTTTTTGTGTGCTGGACAGCATCAATCATTTGACGTCGGAAAAAGAGGTACAGAAAGCCTTTGAGCGGGTTTCTCTTTTCATGGCGCCGGGGGCATTGTTTGTCTTTGACGTGAATACGCCCTATAAACACCGGGAAATTCTGGCAGACAATACCTTCGTCTATGATACCGGAGACGTATACTGTGTCTGGCAAAATTCGCTGGACGAAAAGACGGATACCGTCCATATTTCGCTGGATTTTTTCGAGCGCAGCGGCAGTCTGTACCGGCGCAGCTGTGAGCATTTTTCCGAGCGTGCTTACAGTCTGGACCACCTTTCCGCCATGTTGGAACAGGCAGGACTGGAGGTTCTGGCGGTATATGACGATTTGACAACAGAAGCCCCGGGGGAGACCTGTCAGCGGGCTGTGTTTGTCGCGAAAAAACCTGAATAATCACAGGAATTGCAACCGCAAAGGCTCCCAAAACAGGAGCCTTTCTTTTCGTTGCAACTTTTTAGAATCAGGAAGGAGATCAACAAATGGACAGAATGATTCGCTGTATTACCAGCGACGGCGCTTTGATGGCGGCGGCGGTGGATACCACAGAAATTGCAATGATTGCACAGGAGCTGCATCATACCAGCGCCGTGGCAACGGCTGCACTGGGCCGGATGCTCAGCGCGGCCTCCCTTATGGGCGCAATGCTGAAAAAAGAGAATGCAGCCCTGACCTTGAAAATCAATGGCGGCGGCCCTCTGGGCAGCGTAGTGGCCATCGGAGACAGCCATGGCAATGTCCGGGGCTATGTGGAGCATCCGGAAGTGGAACTGCCCCTGAAACCCAACGGAAAACTGGATGTAGGCACCGGCGTGGGCCGGGACGGCCTTTTGATGGTCGTGCGCGATCTGGGAGAAGGCGAGCCCTATGTGGGACAGGTGCGTCTTGCTACCGGTGAGATTGCAGAGGACGTAACCGCCTATTATGCCATCAGTGAGCAGATTCCCACCGTATGTGCGTTGGGCGTTCTGGTGGACCGTGAGAACCATCAGGCGATGCTTTCCGGCGGTTTGCTGATTCAGGTGCTCCCCGGTGCTGATAACGCCGCTATTGACCGTCTGGAGGCCAATGTGCGCACACTGGAACCGGTTACCACCATGCTGGCCAAGGGAATGACCATGGAGGAAATCTGCGCCAGAGCGCTGGATGGCTTTGAAATGGAAATTCTGGACGAGTATCAGGTGAAGTATGTATGTACCTGCAGCCGTGAGAAAGTGGTGCAGGCCTTCTCAACTATGAAGAAGGATGAACTGCTGTCTCTGGCGGATGAAACAGGCTATGCGGAAGCTTCCTGCCAGTACTGCGGAAAGAAGTACCGTTTCTCTGTGGAAGAGCTGGAAGAGATCGCAAAAGCGGCTTCCGAAAAAAAATAAAAAAATTTGAAAAAAGGTGTTGACATTCGTCTCTCGATGCTGTATAATCAACAACGTCGCCGGTGAGTGCGACACCATCAGACGGGGGCATAGCTCAGCTGGTTAGAGCACCTGCCTTACAAGCAGGGGGTCATAGGTTCGAGTCCTATTGTCCCCACCATTATGATGGCCCGGTAGTTCAGTTGGTTAGAACGCTAGCCTGTCACGCTAGAGGTCG
>CAJMOI010000140.1 GCA_905215105.1 uncultured bacterium | reverse complement strand
TATATTGGTTTATTTTTTCAAAAGCTGTGCCAGACGGCGGGCGGCTTCCCGGGTGTCTGCCGGGCTGCCAAAAGTGGAAAGGCGGAAATATCCGCTGCCGCAGGCGCCGAAGCCTTCGCCGGGCGTGCCCACAACCTGGATTTCCCGGAGCAGATAGTCAAAGAATTCCCAGCTGCCCATACCGTTGGGGCATTCCATCCAGATGTACGGGGCGTTTTTGCCGCCGCAATACCAGATGCCCAGCTCGTCCAGGGTCTTCATCAGGCTGGCGGCGTTGTTCTTGTATACCTGAATGTTCTTGTGGATCTGCTCCTGCCCTTCCGGTGTAAAAACCGCTGCGCCGCCCTCCTGGATAATATAGGAAACGCCGTTGGTCTTGGTGGTGCGGTTGCGAACCCACATTTCATGGAGCTTCATGCCGCTGCGTTCCAGCTCTTTGGGAACCACGGTGTAGCCCAGACGGGTACCGGTGAAACCGGCGGTTTTGGAGAGAGAGCAGATTTCAATGGCGCAGGTCCGTGCGCCTTCCAGTTCGAAAATGCTGTGGGGCAGGCCGGGTTCCTCGATGAAAGCCTCATAGGCCGCGTCGAAGAGGATGACCGCACCGGTTCGGTTGGCGTAATCCACCCATTCCTGCAGCTGGCTGCGGCTGAAAACGGCGCCGGTGGGGTTGTTGGGGGAGCAGAGATAAATCAGATCAGCCTGCAATCCGTCCTCCGGGTGGGGCAAAAAGCCGTTTTCACGACCGGAAGGCAGATGAATGATGTTCCGCCCGGCCATCACATTGGCGTCCACATAGGCGGGATAGGCCGGCTCAATAATCAGCGCGGAGCTGCTTCGGTCAAACAGGTCGAGGATGTCGCCCAGCTCATCGCTGGCGCCGCTGGAAACAAATACTTCGTCATCATCCAGGGAAACACCGCGCTGCCGGTAGTATCCGGCGATGGCTTCCCGGAGGAAAGGTGCGCCGCACTCGGGCATATAGCCGTGGAAGGAGTCCGAGCGGGCCTGATCGTCCACTCCTTCATGAAGAGCTTTGATGACCGCGTCGCAGAGGGGGAGGGAAACGTCGCCGATTCCCATGCGGTACAGGTGTGCGCCGGGATGCTCTTCCAGATAGGCTTTGGTTTTCTGTGCGATGTTGTAGAAAAGATAGGAGTCCTTCAGGTTGGCATAATGCAGGTTGGGGGTAATCATGATGATTTCTCCTTTACAGAAAAATAAATGGGGTTCAGCGGTTGGGTTCCATGGGAGCAATGCCGATGGTGGTTTCTTCCAGCACATCCAGCAGTACCTTTACGGTATCCAGAGAGGTGAGCATGGTGATGTTGTTCTGGGAAGCACAGCGGCGGATGGCAACGCCGTCTTCGTAGTGGATACCGGAGAGGATGGCCCGGGTGTTGATGACATAGCTCACATACCCGGCCCGGATGGAATCCAGAATTTCCTCGCTGCCCTCGCTGAGCTTGCGGCGGATACGGGTGCGGATGCCGTTTTCCTTCAAAAAGTTGGCGGTGCCGATGGTGGCCTCGATGTTAAAGCCCATGTCATAGAACCGGCGCACCAGAGGCAGGGCTTCTTCCTTGTCCTCGTCGGCCAGCGTCACAATGACGGTTCCATAGTTCTGTACCTTGATTCCGGAGGCAATCAGCGCTTTGTACATGGCCCGATGGAGCTTTTTGTCGTGGCCGATGGCTTCGCCGGTAGATTTCATCTCGGGAGAGAGATAGGAGTCCATGCCGTTGAGCTTGGAGAAGGAGAAGGCGGGTGCTTTTACATAATACCTCTTTTTTTCCTCCGGGTAAACCTCTGTCAGGCCCTGTTCTTCCAGACTTTTTCCCAGAATCGCATAGGTGGCGATATCGGCCAGGCTGAATCCGGTGGCTTTGGACAGGAAAGGAACGGTGCGGGAGGATCTGGGGTTGACCTCGATAATATACACGTCGTCCTTGTCGTCTACGATAAACTGGATGTTGAAAAGTCCGATAATACCGGCGCCCAGTCCCAGCTTCCGGGTGTAATCCAGAATGGTGGCCTTTACCTTATCGGAAATGCTGTAGGAGGGATAAACGCTGATGGAGTCTCCGGAGTGAATGCCGGTACGCTCTACCAGTTCCATGATGCCGGGAACAAAGACCCGTTCCCCGTCACAGATGGCGTCTACTTCCACTTCCTTGCCGCGAATATAATGATCTACCAGCACCGGTTTTTCCTCGTTGATTTCTACGGCCGTGCGCAGGTAATGGCGGAGCTGTTCTTCCTTTGCCACGATCTGCATGGCCCGGCCGCCCAACACAAAGCTGGGACGAACCAGCACCGGATATCCGATTTCCGCGGCGGCCTGCACGCCGTCTTCGATGCGGGTAACTGCCCGTCCTTTGGGCTGGGGAATGGACAGGGACAGGAGGAGCTTTTCAAAAGCGTCCCGGTTTTCCGTCTTTTCAATGGCTTCGGGGCCTGTGCCAATGATCTTTACGCCGCGCTGGCGCAGGGGCTCTGCCAGATTGATGGCGGTCTGGCCGCCCAGTGTTGCGATCACGCCGTCGGGCTTTTCCAGTTCAATGACGTTCATCACGTCCTCCACGCACAGGGGCTCAAAATAGAGCTTATCGGAAGTGGTGTAGTCAGTGGAAACGGTTTCCGGGTTGTTGTTGATGATAATGGCCTCATATCCGGCTTTCCGGATAGTCATGACAGCGTGTACAGTGGAATAGTCGAACTCCACGCCCTGACCGATACGGATGGGGCCGGAACCCAGCACGATGACTTTTTTCCGGTCGGAAACCACGGACTCGTTTTCCTGCTCATAGGTGGAGTAGAAATAGGGGATATAGCTGTCGAATTCGGAAGCACAGCTGTCGATCATCTTATAAACCGGGTGAATGCCGGCGCTTTTCCGCAGATGGAAAATTTCCAGTTCCTCGGTTTTCCACTGGCGGGCAATTTCCCGGTCGGAAAATCCCATTTTTTTGGCTTCTTTCAGAATCCGCAGGCTGCCGGGATTTTTCTGAAGCTCTGTTTCTTCCTCCACGATGTTCCGCAGTTTGTACAGGAACCAGGGATCAATGCCTGTAGCCGCCGTAATCTTTCCGATTCCGCAGCCCAGCCGCAGCAGCTGGGCAATGGCATAAATCCGGTCGTCAGTGCCGATTTTGCAGTAGTCCAGCAGCTCTTCCTCGCTTTTGCCGTCAAAATTCCGGCTGTACAGGTGCCACAGACCGATCTCCAGAGAACGGATGGCTTTCAGCAGACTTTCCTCCATGGTGCGGCCCACGCTCATCACTTCGCCGGTGGCCTTCATCTGAGTACTCAGGCTGTTGTTGGCATCGGTGAATTTGTCAAAGGGGAAACGGGGCATTTTGGTGACGATATAGTCCAGTGCAGGCTCGAAGGAAGCGGGGGTATTGGCCAGCTGAATTTCGTCCAGCGTCATGCCCACGCCTACCTTTGCGGAAACCCGGGCAATGGGGTAGCCGCTGGCTTTGGAGGCCAGTGCGGAGGAGCGGGACACACGGGGATTGACCTCAATGAGGTAGTACTGGAAGGATTTGGGGTCCAGCGCAAACTGAACGTTGCAGCCGCCTTCGATTTTCAGCGCCCGGATGATTTTCAGCGCACTGTCCCGAAGCATCTGATATTCCCGGTTGGTCAGGGTCTGGGACGGGCACACCACAATGGAGTCGCCGGTGTGGATGCCCACAGGATCCAGATTTTCCATATTACAAACGGTGATGGCGGTATCATTGCTGTCCCGCATCACTTCGTATTCGATTTCCTTGTAGCCACGGATGCTCTTTTCAATGAGTACCTGATGGACAGGGGAAAGCTTCAGGCCGTTGCGCAGAAGGGTCAGCAGCTCCTCTTCATTGTCGGCAAACCCGCCGCCGGTTCCGCCCAGAGTAAACGCAGGACGCAGCACCACGGGATATCCAATTTCCCCAGCGATTTTCACGCCTTCCTCTACGGAGTTGGCGATGTCGGAGGGCAGTACCGGTTCGCCCAGCTCTTCACACAGCTCCTTGAACAGTTCCCGGTCCTCTGCCCGTTCGATACTGCTGCTGCTGGTTCCCAGCAGTTCGGTGCCGCATTCCCGCAGTACACCTTTTTTCTCCAGCTGAATGGCAAGGTTCAGGCCGGTCTGTCCGCCGATTCCCGGCAGGATGGCGTCGGGGCGCTCATAGCGGATAATTTTGGCGATGTATTCCAGCGTCAGAGGTTCCATATAGACCTTGTCCGCAATGGTGGTGTCGGTCATAATGGTGGCGGGGTTGGAGTTGCACAGGACAACCTCATAACCCTCTTCCCGCAGAGCCAGACAGGCCTGTGTGCCGGCATAGTCGAATTCGGCGGCCTGACCGATGACAATGGGGCCGGAGCCGATGACGAGAATTTTGTGAATATCGGTTCTTTTAGGCATGGTGAGCAGCCTCCTCCATCAGATTGATAAAGCGGTCGAAAAGATAGGCGCTGTCCTGAGGACCCGGCGCACTTTCCGGATGGTACTGGACACTGAAAACCTGTTTGGCATCGTTTTTCACGCCCTCTGCGGTCTGGTCCAGGATGTTCATATGGGTGATGGTTAGCCCGGTACCGACAATGCTGTCCGCATCCACGGCGTAGGAGTGGTTCTGAGAGGTGATCTCAATTTTCCCGGTTTCCAGATTGCGCACCGGATGGTTGCCGCCGCGATGGCCGAATTTCAGCTTGTAGGTTCTGGCGCCGCAGGCCAGGGAGATGATCTGGTGTCCCAGACAGATGCCGAACATGGGATACCGGCCCATAAGTGCGCGGACGGTTTCAATCACCGGCTGCACATCCTCCGGGTTTCCGGGGCCGTTGGAAAGGAAGATTCCGTCGGGATGCAGTTCTTCGATCTCCCGGGCGGAAGTGTTCCAGGGAAGAATGGTTACCCGGCAGCCCCGGCGATTGAGGCTGCGGACAATATTCTTCTTCATGCCGCAGTCGATGGCAGCCACATGGAACCGCTGGTTTTCTGCACAGGAAACTTTGGGAGCAGAACAGCTGACCTGTGCCACCACATCTTTGGGAAGCTCGGTTTCGGCCAGGAGCTTTTTGCCTTCCTCTGCAGTGGTGTCCATAGAGGT
>CAJMOI010000139.1 GCA_905215105.1 uncultured bacterium | reverse complement strand
ATTGCAGGTGAGTCCTTGCCAGCGCCCACTTCGGAGCAGGTGAGAAACAAGTCAAAATAAGGAAGCAGACCTGTCCTCTCCAACGCAGGTTCAATCAGACAACGATCACTGGCGGTTGCAACCGCCAGCCGGACCCCTTCCCCTTTCAGTCGCTCCAAAAGCTCTGGAATGCTCGGTTTGGCCTGCACCTGTGTCCGATACTGTTCCAGTACCATCCCATTGATTTCTTCAATGATGGTTTCCGGCGAGTCTGTAATCCCATATTCCGTCCGGCAGTAGTCCGCAATTTGGGACATACTCATGGTTCGAACCCGCTCTTCCATGTCGGACTTCGGGTTGCATCCTTTCTCAATCAGATACTGTTCCCCTACATGCTCCCACAGTGGCATGGAATCCAGCAGGGTACCATCCACATCAAATATTGCAGCAGAAAACTCCATAAAAATTCCCCTTCATAACGATCTTGAAAAAACGGCGGAGGCTTTCAGAGCGCTCCGCCGCAATTTTGATTCATTCAGCCGTTGATAATCAGCGCCATAAACACCAGATCTTCTTTACCGGTGTTTTTCAGCCCGTGGGTATTGCCGTCTTCACAGAAGGTAATCTCTCCGGCCTCCACGGGACGTGCCACGCCGTTATCGGTATACTCCCCTTTTCCGGAAAGGAGATAATAGGTCTCCGTTTCTCCATGATGGGGGTGCTCTCCGATGGAACATCCGGGCTTGAGAGTGACCTGTGCGTACAGGCGGCACTTCCCGTTCAGTTCCCTTTCATTGAGAATGTGGCGAATGGTGACACTGCCCAGTCCGCCTGCCATATGGTCATGCATTTCGATCTTTCTGAACTGCTCGCTCATGGTTTTCATCCTTTCCGTTTTCAAAATCAGTCTTTCCAGGGATTGGGGGTAAAATCACCGCCGCGGCACCATTTCAGGTACTGGAGGGCGTGCAGCTGGGCTGTCATTTCCCATTCACCGCGATAAACCGGATCATGATAGCCTTCTACGCAGATGTCGCTCTCATATCCGCCCTGATGGAGAATAGAGAAAATATCCCGCCAGTTGGTATCACCGAAACCGGGTGTCCGCTGAGGCGCAAAATCATGAGCGCCGAAAACGCCCAGACGGCGGACAGCATCCATATCCACTGTGGCATCCTTGCCGTGCATATGGATGACCTTTCCCACCCACTGGCGAAGCTGTGCCACGGGGTCAATCAGCTGGATAATCTGATGGCCGGGCTCCCATTCCAGACCAAAATTATCCGCAGGGACTTCGTTGAACATCATTTCCCATGCTTTGGGATTGAAACCGATGTTGCAGGTGCAGTGCTGCCAGTTACCGCCCATGGGGCAGTTTTCAATGGCAACCTTCAAGCCTTTTTCCGCAGCACGGTTGGTAATATCGGTAAACACCTCTTTGAACTTGGGCATGGCCTCTTCCACGGACTTGCCCTCATAAGCACCGGCAAAGGTACTCACCATGGGAGCACCAAACAGAGGCGCCATTTCCACTACATGGCGCAGGGTTTCCCAATGGTCGGGATTTTCAATGGCATTGCAGTAATAGCCCAGAGTAGCCACCCGAACACCGGTGCCGTCCAGCATGTTCTTCACTTTATCTGCCAGTTTTGCAAGGTCTGTTCCGCCCAGTGACATATGGAAGTTAATGGCCACGCACTCAAAACCCGCGTTTACCATGTGGGGAATCCATTTTTCCGCTTCCGTTCCGGGAATACAGGTGCCAATTTCAATCTGTTTCATTTTCATGAGAGCTCCTCCTGATAGTTGCAGATGGTCGTTCTGAAAACGATTACAATCCTTTCAAAAGAACGACTGGTTTCACTGCTATCCTACACCGGAGAATGCTTTCTGTCAACCGTTTTACATCAATTTCAGGCAAGAAATCCCAGAGATTCCATTTCATCGGCAATGGCTTTGAAAACCTGTGCACACTCTTTCCCGTTTCCGGAACGGTCGGCCCGCAAGACCGTCACCGCATACCGGGGCGCTTCCGCTGGGAAATAACCGGTATACCACAGCTGCACAATCTCTTCCCCGTTTTCGTCCGTTTGACCGGTCTGAGCTGTTCCGGTTTTGGCACAGGCCGTCATTTTCTCCGGCTTTCCCGAAGCGCCGGTTCCTTCTTCCACCGCTTTTTTCATATAAGTGCCGAGCTTGGAAGCGGTTTCTTCCGACATGACCTGATATTTTTCCCCGCTGGGCTCCCGATAGGAAAAGCTTCCATCTGACAAAGAAAACACGCCCTGCACCAGAGACGGTTCTGTGTAGGTTCCCCCATTGGCAATCGCGGCGGTCATGGCTGCGATCTGTACCGGCGTGGCGGTCAGCTGCCCCTGTCCAAAGGAAAAATTGGCCAGCGCCCGGGGAATCAACAGACTGTTTTCCTCCGGAAGAACACCTGATTCCCCACTGTATCCCCGGGTAAAAACGGTTTCCTGCCCGAACCCCAGTTTCTCTGCCATTTTCAGAAAATCGGAAGGCTCCACCTGCTGCATCAGGCTGACAAAATAGCCGTTGCAGGATTCCGCAATAGCTTCCTCCATGGTAACGGTGCCATGGGCAATGCCGTCAAAACATTTAAAATGCTGTCCATCCACATCAATACTGCCGGTACAGGTATAGGCGTATTCCGGGGAAATTCCCGATTCCAATGCTGCCGCTGCGGAAACCAGTTTGAACACGGAGCCCACGCTGTAGGCAGAAAGAGCTTTATTGAGCAGCGGGGAATCGGGATTTTCCAAATCTTCTGCAATATCATCGGGATGAAGGGATGGCGCACTGACCATGGCGCGGATTTCTCCGGTGCCGATTTCCATAACCACCACTGCGCCGCTTTCCAGCACATCGGCGCAGGCACTTTCCGCTGTCATTTGAATCCGGCGATCAAGGGTCAGCTTGACGCCCTGTTGTGCTTCCTGCCGGGTGTCGGTAATTTCCCGTTCCACGCCGCCCATTACCCGGTTGACAGCGTCCACTGAATAGGTGGCCTGCAACTGCCCGTCCAGATGCAGCACCGACTGAAAGACCTTTTCCAAACCGGAAGCGCCATTCCCTCTGCCGTCCACATAGCCCAGCACATTGGCTGCGGGCTGGTTTTCCTCATAACGGTCGGGGATGGCAAACACATCTACGCCCTGTGTAGACTGGGAACCCAAAGGAACCCGGGCCAAAAAAGGGGTTCCGCCGGAAATGGCCTCCATTACCCGCTGCTGATATTCGCCGCTGGTCAACTGGTTCATTCGTGCCGCCGCGTCAACCGTGGGCGCTACGGCCGCCAGTGCTTCCTCTCCTCTGCCGGTCAGTTTCTGACCCATACAGTCATAAAAATCTCCCCGGTTTCGGGCAATGGTCAATTGATAGGTGCTCTGCTGTGCTGCCGCCTGAGCCAGCTCCGTTCCGTGGAAGGAAGCGGCCAGCACCCCCAGCACACAGGTCAGAAATCCCAGCGCCATAATGGCCGAAAAACTGACAATCCTTTTTCCGTTCATGCTCGTTCCGCCTTTCGCATATTCTGCAAAAAGCTTGCCCGTCCATGGGAAAAATATACCTTTCCCTGTTCCCTGTTACAGCTCTACCGGAACCGGATTTCGGATGGTCATGGAATCCGGCGTTACCATACAATCCATGGCCCGGATGTCAACACCACAGGCAGCAGCTTCTTCCAGAGCGGCGGCAAAATCCGGGTCTGTCTGCCTATTGGGGCAAAAGCACTTCACGTCCGCCATCTGCACCACAAAGAGCACATGGGCTTGAAATCCCTCCTGCCGGCACCGGCAAAGCTCCCGAAGATGTTTGGCGCCCCGCTGAGTAGGCGCGTCAGGAAACCGTACCACTCCGTTTTCCTCCAATGTCACGCCTTTTACTTCGATAAAGTGCCGCTGTTCCCCGCTCTCTGCATAAAAATCAAACCGGGAATCCCCATATTTCGTTTCTGGCCGTAACAGTGTTACCGGCGAAAATAACCTACCGGATGCAATCCACTCTTTGGCTGCTGCATTGGGCGCCTGGGAGTCCATATTGATAAGCCGCTGTCCTTTTTCCACCGCCACCAGCGAAAACCGGGTTTTCCTGGCAGGATTCCGGCTTTTTTCCAGATAAACCACCACGCCCGGCTGTAAAAGCTCCCGGCAGCGCCCGGTGTTCTTCACATGACAGATTTCTTCCGTTCCATCAATCATCACATGGGCAATGAATCGGTTTGGCCGGCTGAGAAAAATGCCCTTTTTGACTTCCTGATATTTCATGAGCTGCCTCTTTCTTTTTCATTTTTTCTGCGCATATTTTTTCCTCACAGGCGCAAACTACTCCTGCACCCGAAAAGGAGGTGAATTGAAATGGAAAACAAAAACGGTATGAATTCCATGAACAACATGAACAACTCCATGGGCGGTTCCAACGTGAACAGCCAGCAGAGCACTTCCCGCAAAAAGGCTTCCAACAAAAAGAGCCAGAACGCCCAGAATGTGAAGTCCAATTCCCAGAACGTGGCAACCAGAGAGTACAACCAGTGCTCCGACTGCACCCACAACCGCTGATCTGAATTCCATTCCTTCTGTCTGCCGTTCCTTTAACAGACAAAACTGCCCCCGGGCTGGAGGCAGTTTTGTCTGTTTCTCTTTATGATGGTTTTTCTTCGTTTCGCTTTTGCAGGGAACGGATGATTTCCCGCAGGGTCTTGTCGTCGCTGGATGCGGAGCGGAAACCCTCACCGGTAATTTCGCCGGCTTCTCCCACAATCACAAAGGCATCCCGGTCAGCCGTATGGATAATATCATTGATTTTCGCCACTTCATACCGGCGCACTGCGCAGAGGAGCATTTCTCCTTCCTGACCACTGTACCCGCCCTGAATGGGAATAATCGTTACGCCTCGGTCGATATCCTCTAAAATCCGGCGGCGAATTTCATCGCTCTTTTTGGAAATGATGAAGTACAGCTTTCCGTTTCCCGAATCCGTACCATACAGAATGGTATCGATAATCCGAGTACTGACGAAAATAGCGATGATGGCATACAGGGCGCTTTCCAACTTCTGATACACCAGCGCAGAAGCTGCAATAATAACCAGATCTACTGCCAGCATCAGCT
>CAJMOI010000138.1 GCA_905215105.1 uncultured bacterium | reverse complement strand
ATCAAGGATTCCTGCGTTTTTTGCCTTGTATCTGTCTGTTGCTTGTGAAAAATCCATCCATTTCTTGGTTTTCAGAAACGCCCTAAAAAAATGTCGGGCCCGGTTGTTACCGGACCCGATTTTTTTGCGTTCAGGGAGCTTTTCGGTTTTTCAAAAGGTTCAGCAGCGCTCACTGCATCCACAGTCTCCGGCTTTGGGCGGGAAAAACTCGTCGGTGGGGAACTCAATGCGCCGGAACAGTTCACAGGGGTTATCGGAAGAGCTTTCGCACTCTTTTTCCGGCACACAGAAGTCATAGGCGGGAATGAGCATCTGCACATTGCGGACAATCTGAACAATGATAAACAGCCCGATGGTGGCATAGATGACCCGGCCGCAGTTGCCGGTTTCAAACTCGCCGCCGTACCGCTTGCAGATGCACTCGGGAATCCGGCAGCAGGGCTCACAGCAGCAGCGGTTGGCGTCGCAGATTCTGGCGGAAAGAGCAATGGGCTGAGCAACCTGCACCGTGGCTTTCGGCAGCACCTTGCAGCCGGTGTTGTCGATTTCTTCGTCGGAACCGTCGGAGGTGAACATCTTCACATTTCCTTCGCTGCCGTACAAAATCACTTTCTTGCTGAAAATGGAGATTCCATGTACTGCCACAGGACCGGAGGCCGGCGCCCGGAACAAATCCAGCGACACATCGAAGAAGAAGGTCATATCCACAGAATAGAAGCCCTTATTGAAGGGAACCGGCTGTAAATCCAGATACACCGTCAAAACTTCCACATCGCGGATTCGCACATTGGTGGCACAGTTTACCAGTTCCTGCTGGGCTTTCGGGAAAAGCACCCGGATATCCTCGAGGCAGTCTTTATCGCTACAAGAATCATAGATTCTCATGGCGTCGATACAGACCGCTTCTTTAAAGCTCCCCTTGTCAGGTGCGGGACAGAAATCGTGTTCGGCCATATGAAATTCCTCCTTTGCGGGCGGGCTGCGCCCCTGGTTTCCTTCCATACTATGAATCGCACGGGATTTTGTGAAAACGCTAAATTCGAAAAATAACTCATCACAGACGATTTATAAAATACATGTCCTTAAATTCACTTGAAACCTTCATTTACAAACACCTAATATTCTGATACAATATAAAAAAGGAGTGTGATTTTATGAAAAAGTCGATCAGCGTTTTGTTAGCCAGTGTGCTGCTGGTGTTTGCTCTCACTGCTTGCCAGAACTCCGAAAAAAGCCCTGCCTTTGAAACGTTAGGCGTCATTTATGAGGATGGCGCAACCATCACAATGGACATGGATCAGGAAGCAGTTCAGAAGGAGATAAAGGATGAACCTACTGAAACTGAGGAAAGAAACGGTGAAATTTCCGATATGTGGATATCCGGCCGCAGTTTTTCCGTACATTATGAAACGGAAACTCCCAACCGGGTGATCCGCATTTTTGTGCTGGAAAGTGAAGAGCAAAATGTCAGTACCACGCTGGGCGTGTCAAAAGGTGACAGCGTCGCTTCTATGAAGGAAAAGCTGGGAGAGCTTTGTTCCGTGACGGAAAATTCCGGTGAATCCGATTATCTCTATGGGTTTCAATATGTAGAAGGCCGATATGAGATGGTTGATGTGGATGCTGCATTCAACGAACTCAGTGATAACTTGGAAAATGCCCGGCTGTATGCCGTCAACTTCAGTTGTAAAGATGATAAAATTGTATCGATCTATATTTCAGATGTTTTAGCCGATTTTCGATAAATCTTAATACACCGAGTCAAGGTACCCCGAGGGGTACCTTGACTTTTTATTTAAAGATTAGGATATTTCAAAATTTCGGGAAAACCAGCCAAACCTTCCTTGATCGTGAGATTTATCAAATATGCCATAAAAATCTTTTTGCCATTTACAAATATCAGATATTATGATACAATTTGGATAAAGGAGTATGATTTTATGAAAAAGTCAATCTGCATGTTGTTAGCCAGTGTGCTGCTGGTGTTTGCTCTCACTGCTTGCCAGGGCTCTGAAAAAAGCTCTACGTTTGAAACACTGAACGGTTACATTGGACGGCGAAAAAACTTTGAGCATGGAAATGAACCAGGAAGAGGTTCGTGCAGTCATGGGGGAAGAACCCAGCAAAACAGGGGAAAATGAGATAGGAAAGAAAATCTCCGATGAATGGGAATCATTTTCTCTGTCCGTTGACTATTTGGCAGAAAGCCCTCATGAAGTAGCTGAACTGGAAGTTTCGCTGCCAGCTAACACCCAGTTTGAAACCAGTTTTGGTATCGCAAAAGGCGACAGTGCAGCTTCTGTAAAAGAAAAGCTGGGAGAGCTTTGCATGACAAAAGAAATTGATTCCGGTGTTTCCTATACCTATGGATTGCTCTATGCAGACGGAAAATATCAAATTGTGGATTATAACAAATCCTTTGGTGAATTAATTGGAGATAACGAAGATGCCAAGGTATATCTTGTGAATTTCAGCTGTGTGGATGATAAAGTGGCTGAGTTTTATATTGTAGACGCTCTTGTTTAATGCTCTTGATGAAACCACATCATTGATAAAAAGTAAAAGGCGCCCTTCGGGGTACCTTTTACTTTTCTTTATGCTTCTTTCCCCTTCCTCCTCCCCCTCCCCTTGCGCCTTGCAGAAAAATGCTCTATACTGAGCGTGACAGAACATCGGAAAGGAGATCATTCCATGGAAATTATCATTCAGGCTCCCTCCCGGTATATTCAGGGAGAAGCCGTGCTGCAAAAACTGGCTTTCTATGTGAAACAGCTGGGCGGCTCCTGCGCCTATCTGCTGGCAGACGGTTTTTCCGTCCGTTCTCTTGGGAAGACACTGCCTCGCAGCTTTTTGGAAGAAGGCGCCGGATACCGTCTGGAAGAGTTACAGGGGGAATGCTGTCTGCCGGAAATCGACCGGCACTGTGCCCTGCTGCGGGAAGCAGGCTGTAACTGTGTAGTGGGCATCGGCGGCGGAAAAGCACTGGACACCGCCAAGGCCGTGGCCTATTACGCCCGGGTACCTGTACTGGTGGCTCCCACCGCCGCCTCCATGGATGGCCCGTGCAGCGGCCTTGCCGTCCTGTATACACCGGAAGGGGTTTTTGACCGGTATCTGCACCTGCGTACTAATCCGGCCGCCGTGCTGGCCGATCTTTCCGTCATTGCAAAAGCACCGGCGCGGCTGCTTTCTGCGGGAATGGGAGATGCACTTGCCACCTGTTATGAAGCGGAAGCCTGTCAGCGTGCCAACGGCATTACCGATGCAGGCGGCCATGTATCCGGAGCGGCCATGGCGCTGGCACGTCTTTGCCGGGAAACCCTCTTCCGGGACGGGGAGCAGGCACTAACCGCCGTTGAATGCGGCGTCATCACACCGGCGCTGGAAAAGGTGGTGGAAGCCAATCTGTATCTCAGTGGCGTCGGTTTTGAAAGCGGCGGACTGGCGGCGGCTCATGCTCTGGCAAACGGGCTGACCCACCTTCCCGCCCTGCGGAAAGCCATGCACGGAGAAACGGTGGCTTTCTGCACGATTGCACAGCTGGTACTGGAAAATCGCCCCATGGAAGAAATCCGGCAGGTACTTTCCTTCTGCAAAGCTGTCCGGCTGCCGGTGACGCTGGCAGAACTGGGCGGAGCGGTTACGCCGGAAGAGCTGCTGCTGGCGGCACAGGCCAGCCTGAAGGACAACAGCTATATGAACCACATGCCTATGACCGTCACCGCCGACAGTGCCTGTGCCGCGCTGCTGGTAGCCGACCGGTTGGGACAGCAATTCCCGGAAACTTCCCGGTAAACCCCATACAAACATCAATGCCCTCTGTACAGCTTTTGCCACTGTACAGAGGGCATTTTTGCATCGGGATTTTATGATGTTACGCTTTCGGCCAATTGGGGTTCGGCTCGGGAACCAAGCCGCCCACCTGCGCAATCCAGTCCTCCAGCAGCTGTTCCAGCTCTTTGGAAAGGGCGGGCTTTTCCGCGGTCAAATCAAAGCTCTCCCCGATATCCTGAGAAAGATCATACAGCTCGGTGTGGTTGTCCTCAAAGAATTTCAGCAGCTTGTAGTTTCCACGGCGCACCGCCGCCACCGGTTCCCCGCCCTGATTGCCATAGTGGGGATAGTGCCAGAACAGCGGCCGCTCCGGCATGGGCTCTCCCCGGAGCATAGGGGCAATGCTCACGCCGTCCATGTGCTGCTCCGGGTGAGGGGTGAGTCCTGCCAGCTCCAAAAAGGTGGGATACCAGTCCGGAGTGGTGGTAGGGGTATCGCACAACAGGTGAGACCGAATTCCCGGCCCCGCCATAATCAGCGGTACCCGCACGCCGCCCTCATAGCCCCAGCCCTTGCCCTCGGAAAGAGGGGCATTGCAGGTGGGTGAGCCTTCCGCTGTGGAAAGGCCGCCGTTATCGGAAGTAAACACGATGATGGTGTTTTCGTATTCCCCGCAGTCCTTGAGGGCCTGCACCAGACGCCCTACATTCTGATCCAGATTCCAGATCATGGCTGCATAGGGAACATCCGACTGCACCAGACGGCGCATCACCCGTTCGCTGCGCTTATGCCAGCAGGGGAAGTTCTCCCCTTCCACATAGGGGTCCAGCTGATCCAGCTTCATCCGGCGGCTCTTTTCTTCAAACCGGGTCAGATCCTCCGGCTTGGCCTGAATGGGCGTATGGACGGTATAATGGGACCAGTACAGGAAGAAGGGCGCGCCGTCGTTGTGCTCAATCAGGTCGATCGCCCGATCCGTGAGGTAATCGGTGAGATAGGTTCCCTCCGGCACGTCGTCCGGCAGGGTTTCAATCCCCCAGGGGGCAAAGTAGCCCTTTGCCGGATGTCCCCAGCTGCATCCGCCAATATTCACCTCAAACCCCTGATGCTCCGGGTAATACTCCTTTTCGCCCAGGTGCCATTTCCCCACATTCCAGGTGTGATATCCGGCATCCCGCAGGGCTTTGGGCAGGGTATATTCCTCCAGAGGCAGATGATCCACATAGGGGACTTCCAGCAGCTTTCCCCAATCGTGGCCGCCCAGATACTGGGTCAGACCCACTCTCGCTGGGTATTTGCCGGTCATCAGGCTGGCGCGGCTGGGAGAACACACGGGACAGGAGGCATAAGCCTGGGTGAACACCGTTCCTTTGGCTGCCAG
>CAJMOI010000137.1 GCA_905215105.1 uncultured bacterium | reverse complement strand
TAACACAAAAAGCGAAAGAGTTATGCGATTTCTTTGAACGTAAAAATCGGGAAATTCTATGACACGAAGAGGAAAAATCCGCGCGGGCACCTTTGCTCTGGCCACCGTAGCGGTCTTGGGAATCGGCATTTCCGTACAGAATCAGCAGGCCATGGAGGCGGAAACCACCCTTTCCTATGTTTATCAGCGGGCAGTAAGCGATCTTTCCGGCTATGTTTCCGGCATGGAAACCGCACTGGAAAAGGTTCGCTATGCCAACACCGCCACGGCTCAAACCAGCCTTGCCGCCCAGCTGCTGGAGGAATCCTCCGGCGCAAAAGCCGCACTGGCGGCGCTGCCTGCTTCCGGGGAAAACTCCGGCAACATCAACCGGTTTCTGGCCCAGGCCGGAGACTATGCCTCCTATCTTTCCCGGCGGCTGGCTGCCGGTTCGGAACTGAGTCAGGAGGAATTTGACAACCTGACTACCTTGCGGAAATACGCCGAAACCCTGAGCACGGAGCTGCAAAAGCTGGAGGAGCGGTTCCGCTATGGAAAAGTCACCATGAAGGAAGCGGAAAACACCCTGAAAAACGTGATTGAGGTGCTGCCCTCCTACGGCGGAGAGTTGGAAGAAAGCGCTTCCGCCTTCGGGGAATACCCCACTCTGATTTACGACGGGCCTTTCAGTGACCATATTTCCCAGATGACCGCCAAGGCCACTCAGGGATTGGAACGGCTTCCTCAAGGAAACGCGGAACAGGCCGCCGCCAAATTTCTGGGGGTAAAGTCCGCGGAACTGGAACACACCACCGACACCGGCGGCGGGCTTCCCTGCTATAACTTTCTGAAAGAGGACATCCGGGTTTCCGTCACCAAGGACGGCGGGCTGCTGTGCTCCATTTCCAACCCCCGCACCATCTCGGAAAACAAACTCTCTCAGGAAGAAACGCTGAAAAAAGCGGAAGCCTTTTTGGAAAAGGCCGGAATTTCCAGCTATAAACAGAGCTACTATATCACAGCCTACGGCGTGTGCACCTTTAATTTTGCATGGCTGGAAAAGACCGACTCCCTGTCCGTTACCTGTTACCCCGACCTGATCAAAGTGGGCGTTGCCCTGGACAACGGGGAAATCGTGTCCTATAACGCCTCCGGCTATCTGATGAACCACCGGGAACGCCAGCTGAAAACCCCTTCCGTCACCGCAGAAAAAGCCCGGGAATCGGTGAGCACCCGATTGAAAATCCAGCAGGAACCCAATCTGGCGCTGATTCCCACCCCCGGATTGGATGAAGTGCTGTGCTGGGAATTTGTCTGCAAGGGCGAGGGCGGGGAAGATGTACTGGTCTATATCAGCGGGGAAACCGGCATGGAAGAGCGGATTTATGAGCTGATTGAAAGCGACAACGGCGTTCTGGCGCTGTAACAGCGGGATGTTTTGCGCCAACCTCCTGAATACGAACGGTTTTGCACCGGTCTGGAAAGGGGGTTGGCGCAGAAAAAATGGAGAAATTCCGGTTCTTTATATCTGAAATCTCCCCTTTCCCCTTGCATTATCATGAAAAATCTGGTATCCTGTAGAAAAGAGGCAGCAATGCGGACCGATTTCCCGTCATTTTTGCTGTCACAACTTATCCCCGCGAGGGGACGGAAACAAATTGTTGCTGGAAATATAAGACAAGGAATTACGTCACAACTTATCCCCGCGAGGGGACGGAAACAGTTTGTACATCAGCTCAGAAAGGAAGCAGAGGAGTCACAACTTATCCCCGCGAGGGGACGGAAACCTCAGGTTGTCGCCGCTCTCCGTGCTGCTGTGAGTCACAACTTATCCCCGCGAGGGGACGGAAACGTTCTGACAAATGGTGTTGGCTCTATTTCTGACCAGAAGTCACAACTTATCCCCGCGAGGGGACGGAAACCACCTTGTGCTCTTTCCCATCTTTGCCGGTGTAGGTCACAACTTATCCCCGCGAGGGGACGGAAACTCTTTCAGCTCCGGCTGGTGCCCACCACAGCTGCGTCACAACTTATCCCCGCGAGGGGACGGAAACTCAGTTACGTTGGTATTTACTGAACGGGGTGCTCGTCACAACTTATCCCCGCGAGGGGACGGAAACCCATTCTGACCGTAATATTCATTCATCTGAATCTGACGTCACAACTTATCCCCGCGAGGGGACGGAAACTTCCTCCGTTTCATTTATCTCTTCCGTGTCTTTAGTCACAACTTATCCCCGCGAGGGGACGACTGCTTTTAGTTTCGCAACAACCGTTCACCTTTCTGTCACAACTTATCCCCGTAAGGGGACAAAAAAAGCCCTTTCCGAAAAAACGGAAAGGGCTTTCTCCTGTTTATATAACAGCAAAAAAATAAGGCCGCCGTACCTTTTCGGTACAGCGGCCTATTTTTAATCAGGATTTACAGCACAATCAGGCCTTGCCGACGGAACCGAACAGTTCCATCTTCTCCTTTACGGTAGCCTTGATAGCCTCGAAGCCGGGAGCCAGCAGCTTGCGGGGGTCGAAGCCCTTGCCCTGGAGGTCCTTGCCCTCTTCGATATACTTACGGGTAGCAGCTGCGAAGGACAGCTGGCACTCGGTGTTCACGTTGATCTTGGAAACGCCCAGATCGATGGCCTTCTTGATCATATCGGCGGGGATGCCGGTGCCGCCATGGAGAACCAGAGGCATTGCGCCGGTCTTCTGCTGGATCGCATCCAGAGCGTCGAAACGCAGGCCGGGCCAGTTCTCGGGATACTTGCCGTGAATGTTGCCGATACCGGCAGCCAGCATGGTGACGCCCAGATCAGCGATCATCTTGCACTCGTCGGGATCAGCCACTTCACCGGCGCCGATCACGCCGTCCTCTTCGCCGCCGATGGAGCCAACCTCGGCCTCAACGGACATGCCCTTGGACTCAGCAATGGCAACCAGTTCCTTGGTCTTCTCGATGTTCTCTTCGATGGGATAGTGAGAACCGTCGAACATAATGGAGGAGAAGCCGGCCTCGATGCAGGCCTTTGCGCCCTCATAGCTGCCGTGATCCAGGTGCAGAGCCACGGGAACGGTGATCTTCAGCTCTTCCAGCATACCGTTCACCATGCCCACAATGGTCTTATAGCCGCACATATACTTGCCGGCGCCCTCGGAAACACCCAGGATAACGGGAGAGTTCAGCTCCTGAGCAGTGAGCAGGATTGCCTTGGTCCACTCCAGGTTGTTGATGTTGAACTGTCCTACAGCATAGTGGCCAGCCTTGGCCTTGGTCAGCATTTCTTTTGCAGATACTAACATGTTGAGTCCTCCATTATTTTTTATTTGCGCTTTCCATCGGTCTGACAGAAACCACAATGAATTGACTATAAAAAGCTGGATTTATTATAGCCCATTTATGGACGAAAATCAAGGGTACAGGGAGATTTCCCGGAAAGCGTGTTCTTTTCAGGTTTTTTCATATGCCGGACAGCTCCCGAAGGACCTCTCCAGCCAGCACCAGTCCTGCCGCAGAGGGCACAAAAGCAATACTGCCTGGGATATGCCGTCCGTTTTCCTTTTGGGTGTCAATCTTCCGGGGTTCTTCTTTGGAATACACCACCTTCATTTTGCGGATGCCCCGGGCTTTCAGTTCCCGGCGCATGACACGGGCCAGCGGGCAAACACTGGTTTGATAAAGATCACTCACCACAAAAGCAGAGGGGTCCAGCTTATTGCCGGCACCCATACTGCTGATGATGGGAACCCCGGCCTCCTGCGCCTGCACGGCCAGCTGGATTTTCCCCGTCACCATATCAATGGCATCGACAATATAATCGTACTGGGTAAAGTCGAATTCCCCGGCGTTGTCGGGGGTAAAAAAGCAGGTGTGCAGTGTCAGCCTGATTTCCGGGTCAATGTCCCGAATCCGCTCGGCCATGACTTCTGTTTTGGGACGGCCTACCGTGCTTCGCAGAGCAATAATCTGCCGGTTCAGGTTGGAAACCGATACTGTATCCCCGTCAATCAAATCCAGCGCACCGATGCCACTGCGGGCCAGTGCTTCCGCCACATAGCCGCCCACGCCGCCAATTCCGAACACGGCCACCCGGGCCTTGGAAAGCCGCTCCATGGCAGAGTCCCCCAGCAAAAGGGCGGTGCGGGACAGCTGCTCTTTTCGAAAATCTGTCATCGATAAAATCCTTTCTCTGAAACCGCCGATTTTCAGCGGGCATCTTTCTTTTGATGCAGCCGTATAAAAGGCGGCTCAATTTCTTCCTTCATCAATTCTCCATAGGCCTTTACTTTGCGGAAGGTGTTGCCCATCATCTCATGCTCGCGATAGGTGCGCAGGGCAGGCAAATCAAATTCTGCCAGAAAAATCCCTTCCTCTTTTTCTCCGGCAATCAAAATCCGGTTGTCCCGATCGCCGTTTTCGTCCCAGACAATGGGACTGAAAGCACAGGATTTGCCCATTCTTTCCCCCGGCGGATTTGCCATCACAATTCCCGTCATGTTCTCATAGGCACGGGTGGAAAGAGTATTGAGCCGGTGGGTCATTTCCGAGCAATCGTTTGGGACCAAAATAATTTCGGCGCCCTTCATCATAAGAACACGGGCGCTTTCAGGGTATTCCCGATCATAACAAACCATCATGCCGAGCTTGACTCCCTCGAAGTCTGCAACATAAAACTCGTCCCCACTTTCCAGCATCCGCTCTTTGGAAAAGTCGCAGGTGTGTACCTTGCTGTATTTGAGAAGAATTTTTCCGCTGCGGTCAATGAGGAACGCCGTGTTGCGGGGACGGTGGTTGCCTTTGGTATAGCCAGTAATAACAACACCGATTTCCATTTCCTGGGCAGCTTTTTGAAAAGCCAACAGATGAGGGTCATCCTCTTCCATAGCAGAAGCAGCCCACTTGCGAAACACCTCTGTTTTTTCGATTTCTTCTATGGGGATACTGTCATCAAATTCCGGAAATTCATATCCGGTAATCCAGCATTCGGGAAAAAGGACCAGATCAGCGCCCATGTTTTTGGCTTCCTGCATACAGGAAATCCCAAGCTGTGTGTTTTTGTCCCGATCATAAGGATCGCGGCGCTTTTGCACCACGGCAATGCGCAATTGATTGGTTATCATGGTGTTCCTCCTGCATATTTGGGATAAACAAAAGCGCCCGAAAACAGGATGGGCGCTTTTTGCTCTTATATA
>CAJMOI010000136.1 GCA_905215105.1 uncultured bacterium | reverse complement strand
GAGGTAGAATGGCTGTCCCTTTTCCTGCCGGAATGGGAAACCGGTCTTTCCGCTATATTGGAAGAACTGGCAGAAGGTGTCCACACCAGCTGGGACCACAACTGCCGAATTTTTGATTTTGCAAAAGCCGTCAAGGTCTTTTTGCAGATCAAGGCTGACTACACGCCTCTTCCCGATGGAACCCTCACCTTTGCGGTGGAAGATGCTTCTCCCTTTACCGTTACCGTTCAGCAGGGAACCGTCTCCGTTCATCCCGCCAATCCGGAAGAACCCAGACTTTCCCTTTCTCAACTGACGGCTGCGCGTCTGTTCTTCGCGCCGGAAGGCTGGCGGGCGATGCCGGAAGCGAAACATAACCTGTTACTCCGCAGCTGGTTCCCCGCTCCCCTTTTCACCGGAGAACAGGACAACTGCTGACTGAACCTAAAGGAAGTGCTGTAAAAAATGGAAAAGAAACTTCGAATCGGCCTGATCGGTTATGGAGCCCGGGGACGTGATCTGCTGCCCAACGCGATTCTGCCCATTCCCCAGACGGAAGTAACCGCCGTATGCGACCGGTATCCGGATCGGGCGGAAGAAGCAGCTAAAAAAGTGGAAGAACTGCGAGGAACCCGTCCCGCAGTCTTTACCGACTATCGGGAACTGCTGCAAAGCCCTCAGGTAGACGCCGTAATTGTGGCGGCCTCCTGGGAAGCCCATGTGCCCATCACCCTGGACGCCATGCGGGCCGGAAAAATCGTGGGCTGTGAAGTGGGCGGCGCGTTTTCTGTGGAAGAGTGCTGGGAGCTGGTGCGGACACAGGAGGCCACCGGCACGCCGGTGATGCTGCTGGAAAACTGCTGCTACGGCCGGAAAGAACTGATGGTGCTGAACATGGTGCGTCAGGGGCTTTTCGGGGAAATCGTTCACTGTCAGGGCGGTTATCGTCACGATTTGCGGGACGAGGTGAGTTTTGGACGGGAAAACCGTCACTATCGCCTGAATCATTACCGTAATCGCAACTGTGAGAACTATCCCACTCATGAACTGGGCCCCATTGCCAAAATTCTCAATCTGAACCACGGCAACCGGATGCTGACGCTGACTTCCACGGCTTCCTGTGCCAAAGGATTACATGAGTATTTGCAGCGGGAAAAAGGCCCTGAGTACGATCTGACCCACGCCGAATGGAAACAGGGAGACGTGGTGACCACCGTGATTCGCTGTGCCGGCGGCCAGACCATTGTTTTTACACTGGACACCACCCTGCCCCGCTATTATTCCCGCGGCCTGCATATTCAGGGAACCCGCGGCATGTATGAAGAGGAAAACCAGTCGATTTTTCTGGACGGCGTTCACAATGCCTATGATTTCCACTGGAAAGACCAGTGGGGCAATGCGGAAACCTATCAGGAGCAGTATGAGCACCCTATCTGGAAAGAATTTCTGAAAGACGGCGTCAGCGGCGGCCACGGCGGTATGGATGGACTGGTCATCGGGGCTTTTGTCCGGTGTGCTCTTTCCGGAGCGCCCATGCCCATCGATATTTATGATATGGCCGCATGGATGAGCATTACCGCTCTGTCGGAACGCTCCATTGCCATGGGCGGCGCACCGGTAGAAATTCCCGACTTTACCGGTGGGCGCTGGCTTCTTCCGGATTGGAACGCGCCGGAGCTATAACACAGATTTGACAGAATTGAGAAAAGGAAGTGTTCTTGGTGAATACGATACTGAGTGCCGACCGCACTTGTGACCTGCCGCAGGAGCTGTGTGAAGAGCTGCATCTGCACACTATTCCCTATCACATTGAGCTGGACGGCAAAGATTATCAGGACAGTGTGGACATTGTGCCAGAAGACCTGTATCGGGCCTGGCGGAAACGGCGGATGCTGCCCCGCACCAGCGCCATTAACGTAGATGAATATGTCCGCTATTTCCGTCCCTGGATGGAACAGGGCTATGAAGTGGTTCATTTCTGTCTGGGCAGCGCCCTTTCCAGCAGCTATCGCAACTGCTGTCTGGCTGCACAGGAGCTGGGCGGTCACGTCCACCCGGTTGACAGCCATTCCCTTTCCACAGGAACCGGCTTGCAGGTCATGGACTGTTCTCGGATGCTGAAGGAAGGTACATCTGCGGCAGAAGCTGCGGACTATTTCAGCCGCTCTACCCGGCGATATCACGCCAGCTTCATTCTGGACACGCTGGAATTTATGCACGCTGGCGGACGGTGCTCCGCTGTTGCAGCTTTCGGAGCAAACCTGCTGCGCCTCAAGCCCTGTATCGAAGTGGATAACACCAGCGGCGGCATGGGTGTGGGCAAAAAGTACCGGGGAAAACTGGAGACTGTACTGGAACAGTATACCGAAGCAAAGCTCTCCCAATATCGGGACATCCGCACCGACAAACTGTTCATTACCCATTCGGGAATTCCGGAATCCTACATTGAAACCGTCCGCAAGGCCGTGGAAAAACAGATGCACTTTGATCACATTTATGTTTCTCAGGCCAGCTGCACCATTTCCAGTCATTGCGGCCCCAACACACTGGGAATTCTCTTTGCCACCGACAGCGAAGAAGCCTGACCGAATTGAATTGAACGGAACCAAAAACAAAAACAGCGCGTATCCCCTGGTAAAAAAGGGAACGCGCTGTTCTTTTTATTGTGAAAAAGTGAATGAAGTGATTCCGAAAGAATTACATCATGTCACCGATAATTCCGTCAGCTGCCTGAAGAGCGTCATCCAGCTTGGTCATGTCCTTGGTACCGGCCATCGCGAAATCGGGCTTGCCGCCGCCGTTGCCGCCGGCCACCTTGGCCACCTCGCGGACGATCTTACCGGCGTTCAGACCCTTGCCCTGGGCTTCCTTGCCTACGCTGACAGCAATGTTGGCCTTTTCATCCTGAGCGGAGATCAGCACAGCCACCATGTTGGGCTTGGAATCACGCAGCTTGTCGCACATGGTGCGCAGAGCGCCTGCATCCACATTGCGCAGGATTGCAGAAATCACCTGCACGCCCTTCACGTCGCGGGCAGAGTTCAGCAGGTTGTTTGCCTGATGGGAAGCCAGCTTGGCGTTCAGAGTCTCGATGATGCGGTCTTTTTCTTTCAGTTCAGCGCTGATCTGCTGTGCCTTATTGGCCAGGTCAGCGGTGTTGTTCACCTTGAGAGCTGCTGCTGTCTCGTGGATGCTGTGGATAGCGTTCTGGATGAGAGCCAGCGTACCTACACCGGTTACACCCTCGATACGGCGGACGCCAGCAGCCACGGAGGACTCGCTGACAATCTTGAACAGGCCCAGACGAGCGGTATTGCTCACATGGGTACCGCCGCAGAACTCACGGGAGAAACCGTCTTCCACACTGACAACCCGGACGATATCGCCGTATTTCTCTCCGAACAGAGCCATAGCGCCCAGCTTCTTAGCCTCTTCGATGGGCATTTCCTTCATCTCCACCGGCACGGCCTTGAGGATTTCCTCGTTGACCTTAGCTTCTACCTTGGCCAGCTCCTCAGTGGTGAGGGCGGAGAAATGAGTGAAGTCAAAGCGCACGTGCTCGCCGTTGACCAACTGACCGGCCTGCTCAACATGGGTGCCCAGCACTTCACGCAGGGCAGCCTGCAGCAGGTGAGCGGCGGTGTGGTTGCGCATGATGGAAGCGCGGCGGTCTACATTGACCTTTACTTCCACCTCGTCGCCCACTTCTACAGCACCGGCTGCTGCCATAATCTCGTGGAGATATACGCCGCCGTGATTCTTGGTGGTGTTCATCACATGCAGGTCAGCGTCTGCATCGGAAATCACGCCGGTATCGCCTACCTGTCCGCCGCTCTCTGCATAGAAAGCGGTGCGATCCAGCACCAGCACGGCCTCTTCGCCGCCCACAACACTGTCAGCGCGCTGGCCGTCCTTCACGATTGCCAGAACCTTCGCTTTGCAGCTCATGGTCTCATAGCCCACAAACTCGGTGGCGGGCAGGCCTTCCAGCACATTGCTCTCACCTTCCCATGCATCGGCGCCGGCGTTCTTCCGGGCATCACGGGCACGCTCGCGCTGTTCCTTCATCAGTTCCTGGAAACGCTCTTCGTCTACGCTGGTATTCTTTTCAGCCAGAATCTCACGGGTCAGATCCAGCGGGAATCCGAAGGTGTCGTACAGTTTGAAAGCATCCTCACCGGAAAGCACACGGGCAACAGCCTTGTCGGAAAGGTCGCCGGCAAAGTTCTGATCCATCAGGTCATTGAGCATTTGCAGACCCTTATCGATGGTCTTGGCAAAGCTCTCCTCTTCCACGCGGATGAGCTTCAGAATCATGTCGCGCTTTTCTTCCAGCTCGGGGTAGGCATTACGGTTTTCGGCAATGACAGTCTCGGCCACTTCAGAGAGGAAGGTGCGGTTGATACCCAGCAGGCGGCCATGACGGGCAGCGCGGCGGAGCAGACGGCGGAGCACATAGCCTCTGCCCTCATTGCTGGGCATCACGCCGTCGCCGATCATAAAGGTGGTGCTGCGGATATGGTCGGTAATCACACGCAGGGAGATGTCCTTTTTCTTATCCTCACCATAGGTAATGCCGGCGATCTGGCAGATGTGCTTCATGATGTTCTGCACGGTATCCACCAGGAACAGGTTGTCCACATTCTGCATGATGCAGGCCAGACGCTCCAGACCCATGCCGGTATCGATGTTGGGGTGCTCCATGGGCGGGTAGTTGCCCTGTCCGTCGCTGTCGAACTGACTGAACACCACGTTCCAGAATTCCACATAGCGGTCGCACTCACAGCCGGGGCCGCAATCGGGGGAACCGCAGCCGTGCTCGGGTCCGCGGTCAAAATAGATTTCAGAGCACGGCCCGCACGGTCCGGTGCCATGCTCCCAAAAGTTGTCCTCTTTCCCAAGGCGTACCATATGGTCGGGGGAAACGCCGACCTGTTTTGTCCAGATATCATATGCCTCGTCGTCGTTTTCAAAAATAGAGACATAAAGCTTATCCTCCGGCATCTCCAGTACCTTTGTAAAGAATTCCCAGGCCCAGGCGGTCGCGTCGCTTTTAAAGTAATCGCCGAACGAAAAGTTGCCGAGCATTTCAAAAAACGTGCCGTGGCGCGCCGTGATGCCCACACGCTCGATGTCCGGCGTACGGATGCACTTCTGGCAGGTTGTGACGCGCTTTCTCGGCGGCGTAACCTCCCCGGTAAAGAACTTTTTCATCGGCGCCATACC
>CAJMOI010000135.1 GCA_905215105.1 uncultured bacterium | reverse complement strand
ATGAAGATGGAAAACGAGATCATGGCTCCCCACGATGCTACCGTGGCTGCTGTCCATGTGAACAAGGGTGAGAGCGTTGATACCGGCGCTGCCATCGTTTCCCTCCAGTAAGGGGGTACTGCATCATGGCTAAGAAAATTCTCATTACCGAGACCGTCCTCCGTGACGCACACCAGTCCCTGCTGGCTACCCGTATGCCCCTCAGCGATATGGTTCCGATTCTGGACAAAATGGACAAGATCGGCTTCTATTCTCTGGAATGCTGGGGCGGTGCAACTTTTGACTCCTGCCTGCGTTTTCTGAACGAAGATCCGTGGGAGCGCCTGCGCACCATCCGCAAGATGTGCCCCAACACCAAGCTGCAGATGCTGTTCCGCGGCCAGAATATGCTGGGCTATCGTCACTATGCCGACGACGTGCTGGAGTACTTTGTCCAGCGCTCCGTTGCCAACGGTATCGACATCATCCGTATTTTTGACGCTCTGAACGACATCAAGAATCTGGAAGTTGCCATCAAGGCCGCCAAGAAAGAAGGCGCACATGCTCAGGTCGCCATTTCCTACACCACCGGCCCCGTGTTCACCCACGAGTACTATGTGAACTATGCCAAGACCATCGAGAGCGCCGGCGCAGACTCCATCTGCATTAAGGATATGGCTGCTCTGCTGACTCCCTATGAGACCGAAGCACTGGTCAAGGCAATTAAGGCTGCCGTGAAGATCCCCGTGCAGATCCACACCCACTACACCTCCGGTCTGGCCTCCATGTGCCTGCTCAAGGGCATCGAAGCCGGTGCCGATATGATTGATACCGCCATGTCTCCTCTGGCACTGGGTACTTCCCATGCGCCCACCGAGTCCATGGTCGCAGCCCTCAAGGGCACCGAGTACGACACCGGTCTGGATCTGGTGGCCCTCAGCGAAGTCCGCGAGTACTTCATGACCCTGCGTGAGAAGTACATCAAGGAAGGCCTGCTGGATCCCAAGATGCTGGCAACCGACGCCAAGGCTCTGATCTATCAGGTGCCCGGCGGCATGCTGTCCAACCTGCTGTCTCAGCTGAAGCAGGCCGGCAAGGCCGACCAGCTCACCGCTGTGCTGGAAGAGGTTCCGCGTGTGCGTAAGGATGCCGGTTATCCGCCGCTGGTTACCCCCACTTCTCAGATCGTGGGTACCCAGGCTGTGTTCAACGTTATCACCGGCGAGCGCTACAAGATGTGCACCAACGAGTTCAAGGGCCTGGTAGCCGGTAAGTACGGCACCACTCCTGTGCCGATCGATCCCGAGTTCCAGAAGAAGATCATCGGCGACGAAGAGCCCATCACCTGCCGTCCGGCAGACCTGCTGGAGCCCGAGCTGGAGACCCTCCGCAAGGAGTGCGCCGAGTGGGTGGAGCAGGAGGAGGACGTGCTGTCCTATGCTCAGTTCCCCAAGGTGGCAACCGACTTCTTCAAGAAGCGCCGCGACGCAAAGTACGGCATCGACGGCAAGCATGCCGACGCTGCTGCCAATGTGCATCCCGTCTAAGGCCTTTGCCTGACGGCGCACGAAATTCCCGGCTGAAGGATTGGCCGGCGGTTTCGTGTGCAGTAAATTCCGTAAAAGATTCAGGGGCTGTCCGCTGTGTTTCCGAAAAAACGGAGACGGGGGGCAGCCCTTGGCTGATTTTATGAGGGATTTGTGTCGGATTTTTGTGAGGTTTTTTAAAATTCACCGACTAAGGTTGCAATACGGTGGTGGGGATGGTAAAATAGAATTGCTGTTTTGTGACCTGTTGACGGATTGACAGGTTGAATTTACAAAGAGAATTGAGATGAGCGGATGATACGCAGTATGACAGGATACGGCCGCAGCGAACAGATCGTGGACGGCCGGGCGGTAACCGTAGAGATCAAATCGGTGAACCACCGCTATTTTGAATTTTCCTGCCGCACTACCCGGGGCTATTCTTTTCTGGAAGAAAAGCTCAAGTCCTTTTTGCAGGGACGGATTACCCGCGGCAAGGTGGATGCCTACATTTCCGTAGAAGCGCTGGAATCGGCCCAGACCCAGGTGCTGGTCAACCATTCGCTGGCAGAGGGCTATGTGCAGGCCCTTCGGGAGCTTGCAGAACGCTATGGCCTGCGGGACGACATTTCTGTTTCCACCGTTTCCCGGTACTCGGATATTTTCTCCGTCCACAAAGCGCCGGAGGATGAGGAAGCCGTGTGGAACAGCGTGCAGCAGGCGGCGGAAGAAGCGCTGAAAAACTTTCTCGCCATGCGGGAAGCCGAGGGCGAGCGTCTCCGTGCCGATGTGCTCAGCCGTGCCGGTACCATCATGAAGCTGGTGGATGAAATCGAAACCCGTTCTCCCCAGACGGTGGCGGAATATCAGGAGCGTCTGCGCCAGAAAATTCAGGAGCTGCTGGGGGACAACACCGTGGACGAACAGCGGCTGCTGACGGAAACGGCGATTTTCGCTGACAAGGTGGCCGTGGCGGAGGAAACCGTGCGCCTGCGCAGCCATTTCCGCCAGATGGAAGAAATGATGGCAACCGATGCTCCCATCGGCCGCAAGCTGGATTTTCTGGTTCAGGAAATGAACCGGGAAGCCAACACCATCGGCTCCAAAGCCGTGGACTCCAAAATTGCCTATCTGGTAGTGGATATCAAGGCGGAGATTGAGAAAATTCGGGAACAGATTCAGAATATTGAATAAATTCCCACAGGAGGACGACAGAATGAAGCTGATCAACATCGGTTTTGGCAACATGGTTTCCGCCAATCGGCTGGTGGCCATTGTCAGTCCCGAATCTGCGCCCATCAAGCGCATTATTCAGGATGCCAAAGAGCGTGGAACGCTCATCGATGCAACCTATGGACGGCGCACCCGCGCGGTGATTGTGACGGACAGCGACCATGTGGTGCTTTCGGCCGTACAGCCGGAGACCGTGGCGAACCGCCTCAACGACCGCGATGACGATATTACAGACGAGGAGCTTGACGACGAATGAACAGAGGACTTCTGCTGGTGCTTTCCGCTCCCTCCGGAGCCGGAAAAGGCACGATTATCAAGCGTTTGATGGACGATGACCGCAGCCTGAAGCTGTCGGTTTCCGCCACCACCCGCGCACCCCGCCCCGGTGAGACCGACGGTGAGGACTACTTCTTCCTGAGCCGGGAGGAGTTTGACGATCTGGTGAAAAACGGCGAAATGCTGGAACACGCCGAATATGTGGGCAACTGCTACGGCACCCCCAAGGGCCCGGTGGAGAGCTGGCTGGAAGACGGCCAGAACGTCATTCTGGAAATCGACGTGCAGGGCGGCGCACAGGTGAAGGAAATCATGCCCGAGTGCGTGAGCATTTTCATTCTGCCCCCTTCTATGCGGGAGCTGGAAAACCGTCTGCGCGGCCGCAGCACCGAAGACGACGCCGTAGTCAACGCCCGTCTGGAAGCTGCCCGTCAGGAGGTACACTGCGCCGAGGACTATGACTATGTCATCGTCAACGACACAGTGGACAAAGCTGTGGAAGAAATCAAAACCATCATTGCCGCGGAAAAGCACCGCTTTATCCGCGTGAGTTCGATTGTGGAAAGGGTGTTGATTGATGCTTAAGCCTTCTGCTAATATTATTGACTGTCCTCACAGCAGCCGCTATTCTCTGGTGGTTGCCGTTGCCAAGCGCGCCCGGGAAATCACCCAGGAAGCGCTGGACAGCGAGACGCCCCTGGTGCTCAAGCCTGTGGAGCTGGCGGTCCGCGATTTCGTGAACCACCGCTGCTCTATTATCGAGCCGGACCCCAGCGAGCTGGAGGATGAGGAAGAGGAAGAAATGCAGGACGCTCAGCCGGAAACCGCTGAGGAAGCACCTGCTGAGGAAGCTGCTGAAACGGCAGAACCCGCCGGGGAGATTGAGGAATAAGCTTTA
Source organism: uncultured bacterium (assembly GCA_905215105.1). GTDB lineage: Bacteria > Bacillota > Clostridia > Oscillospirales > Acutalibacteraceae > Heritagella_A. The sequence goes on along the minus strand of CAJMOI010000135.1, from coordinate 1,365 downwards.
TCCGGCAAGCAGTTTTCCGGTAAAAAACCGGCAGAACCCCTGCGGAGCCATTCGCAGGGGTTTTCATTTATCCCCAGAAACAGGCAGGTGACACAGGGTGCGGACCGCAAAGGTGGCGGTGGAAAATACCGCCTATCACTTTGATAAGGCTTTCGATTACGAAATTCCAGAGGAGCTGGAAGCCAGAGCGCTGCCCGGCTGCCGGGTGCTGGTTCCTTTTGGGGTTGGCGGAAAAAGCCGTCTGGGCATGATTCTCTCTCTGGCCGGCGAGCCGGAATTTGAGAAAATCAAGAAAATCCAGGCAGTGCTGGACGACCGCCCGCTGCTCAGCGAGGAATTTCTCAAAATGGTGGTCTGGCTGAAAGAGCGGTATTTCTGTACCCTCTTTGAGGCAGTCAAGCTGTTTTTGCCCGCCGGGCTGAATCTGCGGCTTGCCCGGAAAATTTTCCTGTCCCCGTCCTTCACCGATTTTGACGGAGAGCGGCTCAATGAGGTACAGCGGCAGATTCTGACCCGTCTGCGCAGCTGCCGGAAACCGCCGGAATTGGGCGCTTTTCTGGCAAAGTGCGGCCTGTCGGAAGACTCGCCGGACCTTGCCGGTCTGGAAAAAATGGGCGCCATCACCCTCTCCAGCGAAATGGAACGGCAGATCGGCGACGCATCCGTGCGGATGGTGCGGGCCGTGGAGGAACTGCCCGAAGGGGCCAAGCTCAGTCCCCGTCAGCAGGAAGTGTACCGGGTCCTGGTGGAGGCCGGCCCCGTTTCCGTCCGGGAGGTCTGCTATTTTACCGGCGTGACCCCGGCCGTGGTGACGGCACTGGTGAAAAAAGGCGGCGCGGAGCTTTTTGAACAGGAAGTTTACCGCAGCGCCAGCCAGCACGCACAGGCGGAACCGCCCCGGGACATCCGGCTGACAGAGGAACAGCAGCGGGCCTATGAGCGGCTGCTGTCCCAGTATCAGAAAGGGGAGGGGGGCGTTTCCCTGCTGTACGGTGTAACCGGCAGCGGCAAAACGCAGGTTTTCATGCGCCTGATGGATGAGGTGCACCGGCAGGGCCGGGGCGTCATTGTCATGGTGCCGGAAATTTCCCTGACGCCCCAGACCATTTCTTTGTTCCAGCGCCGGTATGGAAAGGGCGTGGCCGTTTTTCACAGCGGCCTGTCTCTGGGCGAGCGTCTGGACGAGTGGAAGCGCATCCGGGACGGAAAAGCCACCATTGCCGTGGGAACCCGTTCGGCGGTGTTTGCGCCCTTCCGGGATCTGGGGCTGGTGATTCTGGACGAGGCGGTCTCCGCCCTGGACGTGACCATCCAGGACCAGATTCTGGACCTGCTCATGCGCCTGCGGCGGGAGTACGACCTGAG